>DASYKO010000542.1:0-4868 GCA_035995285.1 Hyphomonadaceae bacterium
TAGCGCGCGCTTGCGGAAGGCAAAGATGCCGAGGCGCGAGACATAATCCGCAATGGTCGGGATGATGATGAATTCGGAAAGCTCGATCGCGGCCTCGGCGAACATGGAGATGCCGGGCGGGCAGTCGAACAGGACGAGATCGTAATTGTCGGAGACGTTTTCGATGGCCGAGTGCGTCAGCCGCGAGAAGCGTGTGTTGAGCTGGCGGATGTCGAAGCCCTGGCTGACCCATTTCTCGAGCGCGTGGCGTTCGATGTAGCGGAATTCCGGCGTGGCGATCAGCAGGTCGAGCTTGGGCTCGCCCGAGACGTCGCTGACAGTGTGCGCGATGAAGTCGCGGAAGAAGCGCGGCTCGGTGGAGTAGACGAACTGGTTGAAGTACTCGTCGATCGTCTTGTTCTTCTGGCGAAGGTCGATCCAGCGGTCCTGGCCGGCCAGCATCATCGAGACGTTGGACTGGGGATCGAGGTCGATCACCAGCACGCGCAGGCCTTCGGTGGAGAGGGTTTCGGCGAGGCTCGCCACCGTGGTGGATTTGCCCACCCCGCCCTTCATGTTGACCACGGAAACCACGCGCGGCGCCAAAGGCTGCTCCAACCAGAAAGACAGGAAATCGTTGAGGGGACAGCCGTCCGCCGGTTTGGGGACTTGGTCAAGGCATCTGGGTCAAGAACCAAGGGCGGCTGGCGCCCGCTCTCCACAGGCAGCGTGCGGATTACGCCTGAAAGCTACGGCAGCGAAACGAGCCTAGTTGGGCTTTTTGGCGGGCGCCGGTTTGGCGACGGTTGGCTTGGCGGGCGCCTTGCCAGGCGTCGGCTTGACGCTCGGCGCCGCAGGGGCGGCCGGCGGTGGAATCCAGACGAGGCCCAGCTCTTCCTCTTCCTTCTTGATTCGCGCTTTCTCGGCTTCGACCCGCTGGTGGTATTCCCTGGCATCCTTCTGGCGCTTGATGAAGGCCTGCATGTCTTTGTTCTGGTCCAGCGAGGGAACGAACCAGACGAGAACGGCAATGGCGATGCCCATCACGACGATCGAAGCGTCGATATACTTCCAGCCCCAGCCAAGCTTGGGCCGCTTCAGTTTGATCTTGGATAAGTCGATTTTGCCGATTTCCATGACGCGTTCTTCCAAGCGCCCCGTGCTTGACCCTTTTGGGCCAGTCCCCCTGATGGGGTGTTGTTACAGGCGCCAGCTTACACCGGTTTGAGCTCGGGGGGCACGAATTTCTCACGCATGGTTACAAGCTCCTCGGCGATAGACGGGTGGAGGGCGCAGGTGCGGTCGAAATCGGCCTTGGTGGCCCCCATTTTTACGGCGATCGCGACGGCCTGGATGATCTCGGGCGCACCGGGGCCGACGATGTGGACGCCGAGGACGCGGTCGTCTTTCTGGCGAACGACGATCTTCATGAGGACGCGCTCCTCGTCTCCGGTGAGCATGTCCTTCATCGGGCGGAACTTGGTCTTGTAGATGTCGATGGCGCCGAACTGCTTGCGGGCGTCGGCTTCGGTCAGGCCGACGACGCCGGCGGGCGGCTGGGCGAAGACGGCGTGGGGGACGTTGGCGTAGTCGAACTCGGTCGGGCGGTTCATGTATTCGGTCTGGGCGAAGGCCTGCGCCTCGCGGATGGCGACGGGGGTTAGGTTCATCCGGTTGGTGACGTCGCCTACGGCGAAGATGTGGGGCACGCTGGTGCGGGAGTGATTGTCGACCTCGATGGCGCCTTCGCCGTTGAGCTTCACCCCCGCCTTGTCGAGACCGAGGCCTGCGGTGTTGGGGTCGCGGCCGATGGCGAGGAGGACCTTGTCGGCGGTGATGCTGTGCGAGTTGTCGAAGGTGATCTTGAACTTGTCGCCGTCCTTTTCGATGCGCAGCGGTTTGACGTTGGTGATGACGCTGACGCCCTTGCGCTGGAGTTCGTCGTGGACGTGGGTGCGCACGTCTTCGTCGAAGCCGCGAAGGACTGTTTCCTTGCGGATGGCGAGGCAGACTTCCGAGCCGAGGCCGTTCATGACGCCGGCGAATTCCACTGCGATATAGCCGCCGCCGATGATGAGGATGTGCTTGGGGATTTCCTCGAGGTGGAACACGTCGTTGGAGGTCATGGCGAGGTCTACGCCCTCGATGCTCCTGGGCGCGATGGAACGGCCGCCGGTGGCGATGAGGATCTTGTCCGCAGTGACGATCTTGCCGGACTTCTTGAGCTTCAGCGTGTGGGCGTCCACGAATTCGGCGCGGTCGTCGATCAGTTCGGCCCCGGCGTTGCGGACGTTGCGGGAATAGATGCCGGAGAGGCGGTCGACCTCGCGGTGCATGTTGTCCATGAAGAGCTTGTGGTCGTAGGCGGGCTTCTCGACCTTCCAGCCATAGCCCTCCATGTGCTCGAACGAGCGGGCGAACTCGCTGGCGTAGACCATGTACTTCTTCGGGATGCAGCCGCGGATCACGCAGGTGCCGCCGGCCCGGTCTTCCTCGGCTATGGCGACTTTCGCCCCGGCCATGGCCGCAAGGCGCGAGGCGCGCACGCCCCCGGAGCCTGCGCCGATCACGAAGAGGTCGTAGTCATAGGGCATGGGGCAGCCTTTGCGCGCCGGTCCGCTTCAGGGCGCAGATATGGCGGCGTTATCGGGGTAAGGGAATAGCGGCTGGGCTGAGGGCAGCTGCGCCGTTCAATCAACCGGGCTATTGCGTGAGAAGGAACGGGCCCGGCTCTAAGGCAG
This sequence comes from Hyphomonadaceae bacterium, assembly GCA_035995285.1. GTDB lineage: Bacteria > Pseudomonadota > Alphaproteobacteria > Caulobacterales > Hyphomonadaceae > UBA7672. The sequence goes on from DASYKO010000542.1 coordinate 2,721, forward strand.
CTTCCACTCGAAGCTGAGGCTGTAGCCGCAGACCATTACGGGTTTGCCGCCGGTCTGGGCGGGCGTGTAGCGGACATAGCGCCAGAACCAGTTGCGCGTGGCCGCATCGAGCCCCGGGAAGCCGGTCGACATGGCGGTGGCGACGTATTGCGGGCGGCCTTCCGTGTCGATGCACATGGAAGAATCTGTCGATCCCTGCTCACGCTTGCGCAGCGCTGAGGACGGGTATTTCGGCGGGTCGCCCTTGAGGCGCACAGGCTGCACCGTGATCGTGGGATCCTTCGCATCGAGGATCGGAGAGGCCGTAGACTCGGCCTCGATCGCGGGGGCCAGGCGCCAGTTGATCTGGGCGTTGGCGATGGCCTCGTTCCAGTCGCCATTGCGGGTGTAGAGCGGGCTGCCGCGATAGGCCCATTGGCGGCCGTGGGCGCCGATGTCGACGACGGTCCAGTTGCCTTCATCCGGCGGGCGGCCCCAGGCGGGGAACGGCGTGAAGCTGCCGCCCTTCGCGCAGCCGCCGCCTTCGTCGCAAAGCTGGGGCACCTCTGACGTGCCGGTGTAGATGAACAGGGACTGGCCTTCGCTCGCCCAGTGGCCTTCGACGACGGAAAGGTTGGCAGGCTGGGCAGAAGCGGCGGGCGCCAGAGCTGAAATGAAGGCGAGCGAAAGCAATGCCGAAAGGACGGCCGCAAGCGACGCTATCCGGAAGCGCATGCGCTCCCCCCCGATAGATTCTCAGCCACCCCTCTACGACCGAACGGTACTCTGGGCCTTCATGAATGAAAACGGCTCCAGCTTTAGCCGGAGCCGTTTTTTTAGTGTTGACGTCGCGTCGCGGATTTATTTCTTTGCCAACTTACTTCTTGGCAAGCGGCCAGACTGCGGAAATGCCCGAGGCTGTCTGGCCGGCGGTGTCGCGCGCGTAAGTGTAGAGCGGCTTGCCCTTGTAGGCCCACATCTTGGCGCCGTCGTCGCGAGTCACGAGCGACCAGTCGCCGTCGTCCTTCGCATCTGCAGCAGCGGCGAGCGGCGGCCAGGCCGTGGCGCATGGGCCATTGCAAACCGATTTGCCTGGGGTGGCGTCGCGCGCGAACGTGTAGAGCGGCTTGCCGTCCGGAGCGACGAATGCGCCGTCCTTCTCGGTGACGCCCGGAGGGGCTGCCCACGCGGCGCCGGCCAGTGCGGTCATCACGCCTGCGGCGATGACGATTGCGCGAATACGCATGTTTCTCTCCCGTCCTACCCGGCAATTTGCCGGAACGCGCGGAAGCTGACGCATCCGCAGCACAGGCACAATCCCCCTTGGTCAGTGGCAGGGGGTCAAGTCAGTTCAAACTATTGAGGTTTTGCAGGTATCGCCGGCGCAGGCGCAGGGGCCGGAGCGGCAGGATCAGCAGTCGCGCCGGGAGGCGCGCCGTGGCCGGCGCCGGGCGCCGCATCTTCCTTGAGCCCTTCGGCTTTCATGGCGTTGTTCACGGCCTTCATCGTCATGGCGTCTGCGGCCGCGAGGCTCATCTGCATGACCGAGGGCATCTCGGTCTTGATCTTCTGCTGCTCGGTGGCCGTGACGAAGGCGTGGTAGTTGGCGAGTTCTTTCTGGTCGAACTTCTCGACCAGGAAACCGGCCATCTGCTTCTTCAGATCCACCACGCCCTTTTCGATCTCGCCGCGCAGGGCGGTGGAGAGCTTGACCTGCTGTTCGGGGGTCAGAGTGGGGTTCTGCGCCGTGGCGTCCTGTAGCTGGATGGTGATGACGCGCTCGAGCGTTTCCTTGTCGAGGCTGATGACGCCGCCCGCCTCTACGATCTCATCGGCCAGCTTTTCCTCGCTGAGGCTGGACCCGCCGCCGCCGGCGCCGCTGCACGACATGGCCAACAGTGCTGCGCCTGCCAACAAGAGATGTTTCATTGCCGTCCCGCCTTCTTGCTTTGATCTGGGAACACCGCCTCAACCGCCCCGGCTGATGACTCGCGCGCCCGTCTCCTCACCAATGATCACTGTATCCGCATAGCCGATGAAAAGGCCATGCTCCACCACACCGGGAATCTGGTCCAGCTCTTGCGCCAATTCGTCCGGATCGGGGATGACCACGCAGCGCAGGTCGAGGATCAGGTGGCCGCCATCGGTGTGCAGGCGGCTCTCGCCCGT
>DASYKO010000543.1:0-5303 GCA_035995285.1 Hyphomonadaceae bacterium
CGACGCCCATGGCAAGCGCCTGGTGGGCCACGCCCAGCACATGATCCTCCATCGCCTTCCCCACCGGCTTGCCGCCGTTGAATGCGGCGGGGAGCATCGCCTTGATCTTCGTCTCCATGGCCTGCAGGTCGGCTTTCTCTCCCTGGTTATGGGCCTCCAGGAGGATCTGATAGAACGGCATCATCACCGACTTGTCGGCAAACGCGCCTTGCGGCCCCTGCAGGCTCGTCGTCTTGTCGCCTTTCTGATTGTCGGCCTGCGGCGCCGGATGCGCCGACTGTGCATCGGCCTGCGTAACGTGAACAACTCCGGCGACCGAAAGCGCCAGTGCGGGAATTGCGAGAAGGATGTAGCGGTTCATGAGCGTATCTCCCTTGTACTACTTGGCGCCGATCGACTTGTTGAAGGCGTCGAGCGAGTTGAGGTTTTCCGGATGCGCTTGAGCCGCCATCCAGGCATTGTGCGCCGTCTGCATGATCATCTCTTCGGAAGCCGCCTGATCGATCTCGTACTCAATGGCATGCGCGCGCCCGACATCCGCCAGCGCCGCCTGCAGCTTCGCCATGTCCACCTTGTCGCCCTGCCCGCGCGCCTGCCGCAGCAGGTTGAACAGCTGGGCCACATGCGGATCAGCCCGGTCGAGCGGCGCGGCCTTCGCTCCCATCACTCCGCCCGCCTTGGGCGCCGCGCCATGCGGATGCTGCGGCTCTGCCGCGGCGCTGCCCATCACCAGACCCGCAGCCAAGGCCACCATCACCATCTTCATCCGACCCTCCATCAGAACGCGCTTCCCCATTGCCGGAATCGCGGGTTGCCGCATCACCGGACGGCTGATATGCCGTGGAAAGAAACTCTGACATGATGTAAAAGATTTTTTCCATCTAGTCAAACGCGATTTTCCGTAGCTCCGGGGCCGACATGTCTTTTCGCGAGAAGTCTGCATGGATCACACTGATCAGCGTGCTGCTCACCTTCGGCGCCTATTACGGCGCGCTGCTCTTGGGCCTGATCCAGCCTCAGAGCATGTCGGCCTTCCACTTCGGCCTCATCGCCATTATCGCGCTGATCATCCTGCAGGTCGGCCTGCACATCATCGCCGCCCTGCTCAACCCTACCGATGCACGCACGCCCAGGGACGAGCGCGAGAAGCTGATCCAGGCGCGCTCGCACACTGTCGGCTACTATGTGATGCTGGTCGGCATGATGGTGACTGTCCTCGCGACCCACATCCCGTCACTTGGCGAAGACCTGGGCCTGCATTCCTTCATGGTCACCGTCTATCTTGGCGCAGGCGTGATGGTGATCGCCTCGCTCGCCGTCGCGATCGCGCAGATCATCATGTTCCGACGGGGCGCCTGAGCGTGGCCCCAAAGGAAAAGAAGAAGCCCAAGGGCCTTCCAATCGCCAACCAGATGCGGCGCTACCGCTTCGAGCATGGCGAGATGACTCAAGCCGAACTCGGCGAGAAGATCGGCATGACGCGCCAAACCATCGCCGCCATCGAAGCCGGAAAGTATTCGCCCTCGCTCGAAGCGGCCTTCCGCATCGCCCGCGTGTTCAACGCAAAGCTGGAAGATGTCTTCCAGTGGACCGACGACTAAGTCCGACGATTGAACATCTCGATGATCGCAACTGCCCCAGCCGAAGCCGTCGCCGACACCACCATGCCCCAGGCCATGTCCACGAAGGTCATCGGCACGGGCCAACCCTTCAGCGTGGCCATGTTGGTCAGGTCATACGTCCCGAACGCCACCAGCCCGAGGAACCCGCCGAGCAGCGCCGCCCGCATCCAGCCGCCTGTCTCCACCGCAGGCGCCACCGCGAACACCGCCAGCCCCACCGAATAGAGCACGTAGAACCCGATGGCCGGCGCGACCAGGAAGCTTTCCCGCTTCAGCGGCCCGAGCTGTCCCGCCAGCCAGTCCCGCGCGATCAGACCGAGCCACAGCCCGTCCATCACGCCGAGGATCAACCCGGCAAACAGAGTTCCCTGAAGAATAAGCATGCCACGCGCCTCTTGGCCCGGCGCCTATACGCGCGAAACCGAAAAGCGGATGACTCAGCCCACGCCGAGTTAGTGCCCGGCGTGCTCGCTGCCCTTGGCCTTCACCAGCTGGTCGTGCACCGCCTTGCCCTGCTCCTTGGCGTGGCTGCCGTCGAGCAGGACCTTCAGCCCGCCCGCAAAGCTCACATCCTTGCCCGTGGCGAGGCAGTCCGGCTTGCACGCCTTGTCCGTCGACTGATAGCCGCGGATCGTAACGGCGCCGTTGCCGCCGAACGAGGCCTCGTCCAGCCCGTTCTCCTTCATGGTCATCACAGGCGCGCCCTGCACCTTCCAGGATTTTCCGTCTGCGGCCTTGATGAAGATCATGGCGTGCTCGCCTGACCAGTCGATCTTCGAGATCTCGCCCTTCAGCACCACCGGCGCCTTCGCGTCATACCCCTCCATCGCATTGTGGTGCGCGAAGGCCGCCCCTGCGCCTGCAACGGCAAGACACCCGAGAACGGCAAAACGGAAAGAACGGCCAGTCTTTGAATGCGTCATGGGGCGATTACCTCTCAAAAGAGGTCGATCACACTCCGCCCCGCTCCGCAAACGCCTGGGCCGCAGATACAGTCACACTAGCGCGAGATTGCAGCGAATTCAGCATTCGCGTGGCTCCAGTCGAGCGCACCCATGTAGGCGTCGACATAGGCGGCCGCCTTGGCCCCGAAATCCATGTGGTAGGCATGCTCATACATGTCCAGCGCCAGCAGGACGCGGCCATCGGCCAGCGTCATCGTGTGGTCGGCCGCCCACTGGTTCACCAGCCGCCCCGCCCGCGGCGACCATGACAGGAACACCCAGCCCGATCCGCCGCCCAGCGCCTTGCCCATGGCGACATATTCATCGCGCCACTTTTTCTCGGAGCCGAAATCCGCCTCGATCTGTTTTGCAAGCCCCGAACCTGCCTTGCTCCCGCCCTTGCCGAGGGACGCAAAATACGCCTCGTGCAGGATCATCGAATTCATTGCGAGCAGCTCTTCGCGTTTGAGCCCGTTGACCAGGAAGCCCGGCGCCGTCGTCATATCCAGTTGCGCCAGCTGCCCGCCGATGGCGCCGATGCGGTTCACCGCGCCGGTGTAGTTGTTGGTGTGATGACTGACGAGAATGTTCTCGGAGAAACCGGAAATGGTCTTGGGATCGAATGGCAGCGGCAATGCCTTATAGCCCTTCGCCGGCGCCCCGCCCTGCTGCGCCGAAGCTGCGCCCTGCGCGGCCACGATTGCAGCTCCGGCCAGCACAGCCGTCATGGCGGCGCGGCGGTCGAGTTTGATGTCCATGGGATTTGACCCTGTGCTTGAAGTGGCCCCAAGAATGTCGAGAAGTTGATTGCATACATCTTATGCCGGGTGTTAGCGACAGCCTCGTCACATCAACCGCGAGCCCTGATGCGCAAGCACCACATCCTCCTCGCGATTCTAATTCTCAGTCTCATCGCCCCGCCCGCGCTCGCGCACGCCATCGGCGGCACTGACGCGCAGTTCGTGCGCAACACGATGGGCGCGGACCCGTTCCCCTTCCTCTATCTCGGCGCCAAGCACATGATGACGGGATACGACCATCTGCTCTTTCTCGTCGGCGTGATCTTCTTCCTCTACCGCCTCAAGGATGTGCTGCTCTACGTCACGCTGTTCTCGCTGGGCCACTCCACCACGCTGCTGCTGGGCGTGATCTTCAACTTCGGCCTCAACGCCCACCTGGTCGACATGGTGATCGGGCTCTCCGTGGCCTACAAGGCGTTCGAGAATCTCGGCGGCTTCAAGACGATCCATTTCGAGATCGACAACCGCATCGCCGTCGGCGGCTTCGGCCTCGTCCACGGCATGGGCCTCGCCACCAAGCTGCAGGAACTCGGCCTCAACCCCAACGGCCTCATCCCCAACCTCATCTCGTTCAATATCGGGGTAGAGATCGGCCAGCTGATGGCCCTCTCGATCATCCTCGTCCTGATGACGCTGTGGCGCACCACCAAAAGCTTCGGCCGCTCCGCCGTCTTCGCCAACGCCCTCCTGTTCCTCGCCGGCATCGTGCTGGCGGGAGAACAGCTCGCAGGCTACATCTTCACCGGAGGCAAATGATGCCTGACGAAACTCAAGTCGAAACCGCGCAGCCCATCGCCCCCGTCCAGCTCAAGGTGAAGCCGAAAACGCTCGCCCTTATCACCGGCGGCGGACTTGTCGCCGGCACGCTCATCGTCGTCGGCGCCATCATGCCGGCTGAATACAACGTGGATCCGCTCGGCCTCGGCAAGCTTTCGGGCGTCGCCCGCCTCTGGGCGCCGGAGGAAAAGACCATCGACGTCAATGCCGGCGCCGGCGGGCCGTTGGCCCGCGAATTCGACGCGCCGCTGCGCACCGACACGATCGCGATTCCCCTCTCCGGCTTCCTCGGCGGCGCAAAGAATTCCGAGCTCGAATACAAGGTCCGCATGAAACCGGGCGCCGCCTTCATCTACGACTGGAGCGTCGCCGGCGCCGAGCGCGAGAATGATTTCCACTTCGACTTCCACGGTCATACCACGCCGGTGAAGGGTGAAGAGATGACCGTCGCCACCTACAAGCAGGCCTATGGCCTCAAGGCGCAGGGCGCACTCACGGCGCCGTTCGACGGCATCCAGGGCTGGCAATTCTCCAACTCCGGCGACAAGCCCGTTGTGGTCACGCTGAAGCTCACCGGCTTCTACGACCTCATCCCGAGCGGCGAAGAGGGCAACCTCGCAGGCATCGTCGCCAACGTCCCCGTCGAACAATCGCGGCCAGGCTTTACGCCGCAGTAGGGGCGAGTGTACGCACCCTAAAGCTGCTTCCCCATCCGCACGCCCGGCACATCTACGCCATCCTTCGATGCCGCGATCATGCGCTCGATCGGATGATAGCCGCAGGCAAGATAGAGCGGCTCGCCCGACATCGTGGCCATCAGCTCCACCTTGGCAAACCCGGCCTCGCGCGCCGCGCCCTCGCACAGATCGAGGATCAGCCGCCCAACCCCGCGCCGCGCGAAATCGGGATGCGTATACATCGCCCTCACCCGCGCTGCGTCCTTCGCGATGTCGAGCAGCGCCGCATTCCTCTGCGAGGTCGAATGGTCCCCGCCATAAAGCGTCGCCCGCCGGCTCCACCCGCCGCACCCAGCCAGCCGCCCGCTCTCCTCGACAAGAAAATAGGTCCGATCCGCAATCAGCTGCGTGTCGAGCCCCATGATCGACTTCGACAACTCCACCTGTGCGGGATCCAGGAACGCCTTCAAATGCTCCGCAATC
>DASYKO010000544.1:0-6382 GCA_035995285.1 Hyphomonadaceae bacterium
CCCATCCTGACCCCGGGTGAGCCAACGACAACAGAACTTCAGAGTGCCGATATGGCTCGGGGCGGTCTGGCAACAGGCCGCCCCGACTTCTTTTTGCCCACGGCATCGCCCCTCTGCCGAATCCCCCGGCGCCGGGCACGAAAGCGCAGCTCTCAGTAGTCGAGCGGGTAGACCCTGCCCCAGCTAGGGACGAGTCTGGCTTTGAAAGGGGTGGCGGAAAAGAAAAAGGGCGGCGCTAATTAAAGCGCCGCCACTGAAAGGGTCTGATACGAGCGTTTCCTCCCCGAAACGCCAAACCGCCGAAGCAGTTCGAGCATTAGGCTCTCGCAGACGTCGCGTAGAGTCAAGCGGCATCTTACGTGGATGTTATCAACACCCGGCACGAATTGGCTGGGAAACCACGACAACCGTAAGAAAACCGGCAGATTTTGGCGTGACGCGGTAAACCGCCGCGTCGTCAACGACCAAAACTCACCCGTACCACGCCACCCCATCAAACACAGTTCACGCCCGCGTTTCATTCAGCACGGACACGAAACGATCGAATCGCCCCACCGGCTGCCCGGCCTTCCGTTCGAGTCCCTGCGCGAGGATTCGCAGAGCGTTCAGCGATTCCGGAGACCACATCGCGCCGAGGCTCACCACCAACTGAGCCTGGCTCGCCAGGATCAATCCATCGCTCAGGATCTTAAGGCCGTTGGACGTCAGCGTTGCCCCGGTCGTGGTGATGTCGACGATGATGTCCGCCGTTCCAGCCGCAGGGGCGCCTTCCGTAGCGCCTGCGCTTTCGATGATACGGTAGTGCCCTACTCCCTCCGCGGTGAAGAAGCGGCGGGTGGAGCGTACGTATTTGGTCGCGACGCGCAGCTTGCGGCCGTGGCGGGTCTCCGTGCGGGCGCCGACATCATCGACATCCGCCATTGTCTCGACGTCCAGCCACGCCTTGGGCGCGGCCACCACCAGATCGGCGCGCCCGAAGCCCAGCGGCGCCAGCAGGAAGGCGATGCGCTCGAGGTCACCCGCCTGCTCGCGCAGGAGGTCCTCGCCAGTGACGCCCGCGTGGAGGTCTCCAGAGAGGACGCCTTCGGAGATTTCGGAGGCGGACAGGAGTCTCATCTCGACGCCATCCAGGCCGGCGATACGGGCCTGGTAGCCTCGGGCGCCGCCCAGGCCCTCGATCGGGAAGCCGGCGCTGGCGAAGAATTCCTCGGTCTGCTCCTTGAGGCGGCCTTTGGAGGGGATGGCGAGTTTCAGCGTCATGCGTCACCCAGCCGGTCCACGCGCAGCGCGGCGCCGATGGCGCTCGCCTTGCGATAGCCGCCGGACAGCCGGGAGATCAGACCGTCATAGCGCCCGCCGGAAACGATGGGCCGATCCTGCTCGGTCGCCAGTTCGAACACGAAGCCATCGTAATATTCGAAGCTCTGCCCCTGCGTGGCGCTGAACGTCGCGTTGGACCAGAAGGGCGGATTGAGCGCCGCAATCAGGTCGATCCGCCGCTTGTAAGCGTCCAGCGCTGGCTGGATCTTGAGGCTCTCATCCCGAGCGAAATCATCCAGCGCCGAGATGCTGCGCCCGACCGGGCCGTTGAGCCCGAGATAGTGAACCAGCGCGGCAGACGAGCCTGTATCCGGCGCTTTGTCCTGCGCCTTGTCGCGCAGGCGTTCGGCGATGTCTTCCGGCCCACGCCCCACCGGCTCCAGCCCCATGCCGGTCAGCATCTCGCTGACGGCCTGAACGGACTGCGCCTCCGCCAGCACGCCAATCTGGGCCGCAAGCGCTGGTACATCCGCATGGCCCCGCGTTACGCCATCCAGCAACTCCCGCGGGCCTTTGCGGCGCGAGAAGGCGCGGCGCAGGCGATCGCGCCATTGCTGCGAGAATGGCAGGGCGTCGATCACGGCATGGTAGATCGCTACATCGCCGAACCGCACCGAAGCGCCACGCACCCCGCCCGCTAGTGCGGCTTCCAGAGCAACAGAAAGCGCCTGCGCATCCTCCTGCGGCGAGCCCTGCTCGCCGAACCATTCGAAGCCGATCTGCTGGTGTTCGACCGGATCGTTCGACCCGCGCCGCGGCAGGCGATAGACCGGACCGGAGGCATGATAGCGGGCCACATCCCAGTCACCGGTCGCAACCCTCTGGGCGATCGGCGTCGTCAGGTCAGGCCGCAGGCAGTGTTCCTTGCCGTTGGCGTCGGTGAAGGTGCAGATGCGCGAGCGCACCGCCTCGCCTGAAAGCTCCAGCACGATCTCGACCGGCAGCAGGGTCTGCGGCTCGACGCGCTTTCCGCTGACGGCGGCAATTCGCGCCAGGGCTGCCTCAGGCTTGCCATCACTCAAGGCACGAGGGCTCACGGCGCGCCCACGATACGCTTGATGCGCGCGACCATCTCCGAACGCGGGCATTCGAACTGCCCCGGCCGTTCATTCCGCCAAGCGTCATTGTCGGTCATGCCCTTGGCGGCTGCGGCGCCGGCGGCAAGGTCCTTGATGGTGACCACGCCCTTCTCGCGCTCATTCCCGCCGACGATGACGACCGCGGGAGACCCGCGGCGGTCCGCATATTTCATCTGCGCCTTCATGCCCGAAGCGCCCAGGTAAGGTTCGGCGCGAACACCCGCGCGGCGAAGTTCATCCGCCATCGAGAAGTAATCGGCCATCGCCGCTGCATCCTTGTCGAGGATGAGGATCAGGACCGGCCCTTGCGTGGCAGCACTCTCCATTGCCATCGCAGCTGCAAGGCGGCTCACGCCAACCGAGAAGCCCGTCGCCGGCGCAGGCTCGCCGCGGAAGCGCGCAACCAGCCCGTCATAGCGCCCACCGCCGCCGACCGAACCGAAGCGCACAGGATTGCCATCGGCGTCGCGGAACTCGCGGAGGAACTCCGCCTCGAACACAGGACCCGTGTAGTATTCCAGTCCGCGCACGATGCCCGGGTCGAACGACACGGCGGCCTCGTCAATGCCCAGCGCCCGCAGGATGCCGTCGATCTCGCCGAGGTCGCGCACGCCCTGCATGCCGGCTTGTGTCATGCCTACCGAGTTGGCGAGCTTGGCCACCGTCTCGGAACGCGAGACCTGCTTCGCCGTGATGAACTCCAGCAGCACGTCGATCTGGTTGGGCTGCAGCCCGGCGCCAGCAGTGAAATCCCCGCTCTCATCCTTCCGGCCCTTGCCGAGGAGGAAGGTCACTCCATCGACGCCGAACTTGTCGAACTTGTCGAGCGCGCGCAGCACCGTGCCGCGCTGTGCAGGATCAACCACGCCGGCGGTTTCCATGATCCCGTCCAGCAGCTGGCGGGAATTCACGCGGATCACGTATTCGCCCTTGGCCGCGCCGGCCGCTTCCATGGCGGCCGCCGCGATGGCGATCATCTCGGCGTCTGCAGCCGGCCCGGCCACGCCCACGCTGTCGGCGTCGCACTGGATGAACTCGCGGAAGCGGAACGGCCCCGGCTTTTCGTTGCGCCAGACTGGGCCGGCCGAATAGCGGCGGAAAGGTTTCGGGATACGCTCCCAGTTCTCGGCCACATAGCGGGCCAGCGGGGCGGTATGATCGTAGCGCAGTGCGATCCACTGCTCGTCATCGTCCTGCAGGGCGAAGACGCCTGCGTTGGGGCGATCAGTGTCCGGCAGGAACTTGCCCAGCACGTCGACATATTCGAAGGGGCCGGTGTCCAGGGCCTCGAAGCCCCAGCGGGCGTAGACCGCGCTTATCGAGTCAACAAGCTTCCGCTCGGCGGCGATGATCGCCGCCGTCCGGTCAGGAAATCCCCGTGGCTTCCGGGCCTCGGGGCGCGAATTCTGGTCCGTTGACATGATGGCCTTCCGACATGGCCGCGGGGATAGCGTATCGCCGCCGCTGGGGCAACACGGCGATGAATTCGGCCATTGCGCCCGTTAACGCTGCCATTAAGCTGGCGGAGGGGATGGCCGTGACCAAGATATTCATCAGCTATCGTCGCGAAGACAGCCAGTGGCCGGCCGATCGGCTGCATCAGGCTCTCAAGCCCGTCGTGGCGGACCCCCGGAAAGACATCTTTATCGACGTCGACAACATCCCGCTCGGGGTCAATTTCGTTGACCATCTCGGCGCCCAGGTCGGCCAGTGCGATATCCTGCTTGCGATGATCGGCAGAGGCTGGATCGAGGCGCGCAATCCGCAAACGGGTCAACGCCGGCTGGATGATCCCAAGGACTTTGTGCGCATCGAAATCGCTACCGCGCTGAAGCGAGGCATCCGGGTGGTGCCGATCCTGGTCGATGGCGCGAGTGTTCCCAAGGAGGAAGAGCTGCCGGAGGATCTTCGGCCGCTTGCCACGCGCAACGGCATGGAACTTCAGCGGATGAATTTCGATGCTGATGTCGCCCGGCTGATCCGCGGGCTTGGTTTGAATGAGGCGCCTCGGTCGTCCAAGGGTTCGTCGAAGACATCCGCGAAGGCGGCAACGTCACAGCCGCAGGGCAGGCTGATGCTTTGGGGATGGATCGCCCTGGCCCTTAGCGGCCCCGCATTGGTCGCCGCCATGGCGTATATGCTCAACATAGCAGCAGAGGGAGACGTGTCGTCCGACCCAATGCTTGGCTCGATCGTGATCCTTTTGAGCCAGCCTGCCCTTGGTTGGCTGGGCTGTGTTCTCGTCGCGAAGGCCGCCTCGCGCAGACCCTACTGGCTGGTGGCTATTCTTACTCTCATAGCGTGCGGGCCCGTTGGGGCGGCGATCTGGTATTTCGGGTCTGAGTTCATGATCTTCGACAAACCGGACACGCCACTTCTGATCGGTTCGCTGGCCGCGCTTGCCGCGGGCCTTGTGGCTTATGCCGTTGGACGGCTGATCCGGAAGAAAACTTCTGCCTGATCCTGCTCATTGCTTAACCTGCCCGCGCCTGTACGCTCCCCGCGGGAGGAGCCGAGCCGGAGAACGCAATGTCCCGTCTGCTGGCTATCATGGCATTGGCGCTTTGCGCCCTGCCCGCCCATGCGCAGCAAGCCCCGCCTCAGCAACCACCGGCCCACCAACCACAGGCAAGAACCAGCTGGGGCGCGCCGGATCTGCAGGGCTATTGGAGCAACAAATCCCTGACCGCGCTGGAGCGGCCGGAAGGAACCAGTCAGCTCGTCATGACGGCAGAAGAAGCCGTGCACATGGCGCGGGGCAATATGCTCGTGCGGGCGAAACAGGGAGACGCAAGGCAATCCGTTGTCACTGACGAAGCGTCAGACCGCTTGCTGGCGGACCGCAACACATCCCGCGCCCACAACCAGTTCTGGAACGACATGGGCTCGAGCTACGCGCTCGTGAAAGGCGAATACCGCACCTCCTGGATTGTTGAGCCTACCGATGGCCGCACCCCGTGGTCGGACGCGGGGCGGAAGGCCAGTCTGCGCACGCGGACGTTCGACGGGCCGGAGGGGCGGCCGCAGTCCGAGCGCTGCCTCATGAGCTTCACCGGCAGCGCCGGGCCGATCATGAACAACGGGCTCTACAACAACACCTACCAGATCGTGCAGACGCCGGGCTCGGTGGTGGTGTTCACGGAGATGATCCACGATGTGCGCATCATTCCGATCTCCGAGGCGGGCGGCGGCAAGCACGGGCCTGCCGGCATTCCGAAATGGGGCGGGGATTCCATCGGCTGGTATGAGGACGACACGCTGGTGGTGGAGACGGTGAACGTCCATCCGCAGCAGCGCTCTTACATCTCGCCGGCGGGCAAGCTCACCGAGCGTTTCAGCCGCTGGTCGGACGGACAGATCCTGTATCGGTTCACGATCGAGGATCTCTCGCTCTATTCGCGGCCCTGGAGCGGAGAGATGTCGCTCAATGCCTCGAAAAGTTCGCCCTTCGAGTACGGATGCCACGAAGGCAATTATGCGCTCCAGCATATCCTCCAGGGCGCGCGTCAGATGGAGCGGGACGGCCGGCCGCGCCAGCCGATCCAGGAGCCCTATCCGGGCGTGGATGTCTCCGAAGGCCAATAAGCCCGCCAAAACACGGGCGCAGCGCGCTTCGCAAAGCGTTAACGGCGTTTGGCGATGATCAGCGGATGAAGCGCTTTTTGTTTTCACTGGCTATCGGCGTCGTCGCCACCACCGCCGCGTTTGCCGACACACTTCCGGATCAGGTGCGGGCCGAAGCCTCGCGCCTTCTGAAACAGGTCGATGGCGCAAAGGCCGCCGCATCCGCGCGCCCCGCCCTCAAGCCTCAGCCGCTTGAGCCGGCTCTGGTCGGTGAACTCCAGCGCTTCGGCATGTCTGCCAGCCGTCTCTCGATCGAGATCGACAAGTCCGGCGGGCCGGTGGACCTGCGCTGCATCTTTCGTGGGATGGCCGAGGAGACGGACAACCAGCTCAAGGCGGCTGCCGCCGCAGAGACCGGC
>DASYKO010000545.1:0-8118 GCA_035995285.1 Hyphomonadaceae bacterium
GTCGGCGCATGATGCCGTGAAATACGGCGAGCGTAGCGTCGTGCTGATGGGCAATGAGCAGGCGGGGCTGCCGAAGGATGTAGAGGGGACATGCGATACGCTGGTGCGCATTCCGATGATGGGCAAGGCGGACAGTCTCAACCTCGCCTCGGCTGCGAGTGTCATGATCTATGAAGTGTGGCGTGCGCGCGGGTATACCGGGGCGCGGACATAGATGGCTGGGGAATTCCAACTTCTCGTCAGCGATGACTGGCGCGACTACGAGCTGCTGGACTCGGGCGACATGCGCAAGCTGGAGCGGTTCGGCAAGGTGCGCGTGAACCGGCCGGACCCGCAGGCGTTCTGGTCGCCGAAGACGCCGGTGGAAAGCTGGAAGGCGGATGCGGCGTTCGCGGCCAAAGGCGATGAGGATGACCGCGGGGCGTGGACGTTTCCGGGCAAGCAGCCGCCGGAGGATTGGCCGATCGGGTGGCAGGATCTGAAGCTGAATGCGCGGCTGGCGGCGTTCCGGCACATGGGCGTGTTTCCGGAGCATTCGGTTCACTGGCGCTGGGCGATGGATCGGGTGGCCAAGGCGGGGCGGCCGGTGAAGGCGCTGAACCTGTTTGGCTATACCGGCATGATGTCTCTGGCGCTGGCGAAGGCTGGGGCGGAGGTGGTGCATCTCGACGCCTCGCCGAAGTCGATTGCGCAGGGGCGGGAGAACCAGGCGCTGTCGGGGCTTGGCGAGAAACCGGTCCGCTGGATCTGCGATGATGCGATGAAGTTCGTGGAGCGGGAGCTGCGGCGCGGCTCCAAGTACGACGTCATCGTGCTGGACCCGCCCAAGTTCGGGCGCGGGCCGAAGAGCGAGACCTGGCAGTTCGAGACGGATTTCACGCCCCTGCTCCGCCATGTGCGCGAGCTCATGAGTGACAAGCCGCTGTTCGTGATCGCGACGGTCTATGCGGTGCGGCTGTCGTATGCGGCCGTGGGCCAAGCGCTCGCGTCCGCGATGAAGGGCGGCAAGGTCGAGTGCGGGGAGATGGCGATCAAGGAGAGCGGCGAGCGCGACCTGATCCTGCCAACCGGGCTGTTTGCGCGGTGGACGCCGTAGGACCGGTGAGCCCGGCCTCGTGCTTCGAGTCCACGATCCCAGCTTTGCAGGGATCGTCCTCAGCATGAGGCCTTCTGAAGATTAGCTGGAATACAAAGAGAGCCCTCATCCTGAGGCTGATCCTTGCAACGCAAGGATCAGGGACTCGAAGGACGCGGGCGGGCAGCGTGGGGACTATTTCCGGTTGATCCGCGTGATCACCGAGCTAAAGCTCAGCGCCGGCTTGCCGTTGGCGGTGATGATGCCGCGGACATAGATCAGCCGGCCGCCTGCCCGCGTGACTTCGCCAGTGGCCTCCATCATGTCGCCCGGCTTGGCCGAGGAGAGGTAGTCAGCGGAGAGGTTCACGGTGACGCTCGGGCCATCTACGATGCCGTCGAGCATGGCGAAGCAGGCGAAGTCGGCGAAGGTCATGAAGCAGCCGCCGTGCATGAAGCCGCCGCCATTCATGTGGCGCGGCTCGGCGATGAAGCGGCAGGTGACCCGGCCATCCTCGCCCTTGCGCATGTAGAACGGGCCGGTTCCGCTTTCGAACGTATCCTGCGGCCAGGTTTTCCAGCCCGCCCAGGGGCCGGTCTCGATCAGGGTAGGTGCGCTCATAAGGCCCTGACTAGCGGGCTAATTCCGGCTTGTCATGTCCCGCCTTGAAGTCCCCGCCCGCTTCGCGTATTTGCTCCGGCTCTGGCCAATAGGGGTGTAGCTCAGTTGGTAGAGTACCGGTCTCCAAAACCGGGTGTCGGGGGTTCGAGTCCCTCCGCCCCTGCCAGGCATTTCCACAGAACCTTGATATTGGCCCACGCTAGGCAGCCCCAACTGCCGTGTTAGGCGCTGTATGCTGTTGCTTCATGCTCTGGTGAGTCGATGGCAACTTTTTTCCCGCCTTACACAGCTACCATCCACGCCGAGGGCGAAGCTTGCGAGGTTCAAATACGGCGGGTGTCGGCGCAGCGTTGGGTAGCGACTGGTTGGTACAGGACGTTTTCCATTTCCGCGCACGCAAGAAGCAGCAGTCGCATTATAGAAGAATGGAAAAACAGCGTGCGCAGGCGCAATTGGATTAGGGATACCTAGCTGCCTCGCTTCATAACTTGGTGCGCCAAGCGCTCCTGATCGGCCGCCGCAGTCTAAACCTGCCATTCGGAAGGCGTCCTGTGGCTAGCAGCAGCGATCTGCAACGCGTTGCAACCAGCCTCGGCCAGTCATACGCGCCCATGGCTGGGCTCTATGTGCGTGATAATGTAGAAGACCGCGGACTTAGGGAGGGACGCGATGGACGCACAGGACTGGTCCACAGCCGGAGTGGCGTTGATCGGCGTAGTCATCGGCGGCTTGCTCACGTTCTTTATCGAGATGTTTTTCCGACACGAAGAACGCCGCGAGACTAGGCGCGAACGGCTAAATAGATACCATCGAACAACTCACCTCGCCGTCAACGACGTGCTGTCGATTCATCGGCAGTTTCTCGCTGAGCTTCCAGAAAAGCCCCAAGGAATGATCTGGGGGTATTTGAGAGGAAGGGGCGGCGTCGATCCCGATCCAATCCGCTACGACTTCAACGATTCTAGCGTTATCAGCGATCCCAAACATGAAGCCGCAATGACCGCATTCTGGGAGGTAGTCGCTTCCAGAAATGTCATTGCCGCGAGCCTTGGTCAGTACAACTCAATCAGAGAACAACTAGAAACAGCGCTGGCACCGTACGTCGAATTCCTCCCCGACGGCGGGGTCAAAACCAGTATGCGATACAAGGCCGATGCCTCAATCGTTATGCTTGAGAACCGGGTCGAGACGCTCGCTGCAAGCTTGGTGGATCTGCTTCACGAGAATAAGAAAAAAATCTACGACAATGTTGCCGCTTACAACAGAATGATCGCTGATGCTCAAGACCCCATTCAACTTTCGCCTCTTGAAGTGCTCGCCATGATCTGGGGTAACTCAATGCGCACAAGGCTCATGCTAACGCTGCCGAATGCGGACGCTCTCCGCCCGAAGCCACAGCATCAGCCGTCGACCATCGGGGCTTAGTAGAGACCCGCTCCTTGGCTGAGAGGAAACATTCGTGTATTCTCTCAACTCGCCAGCCCCGGCCGCGCCAGCATGCGCTCGCGCCAGTCGCGGAGGTTCGCGAACTCCTCCCACGGCCTGAACTTCACGATGCGGCCGAAGCCCATGGCGACGTGCATCGTAATGTCGGCGATGGTGAAGCGGTCGCCGGCGATGTAGGGGGCCTCGCCGAGGCGCGCATCGAAGAAGGCGATCTTCTCACGGGCGCGGCCGGCGGAGATTTCGGACCATTCCTTGGACTGGGGCTTTTCGAGTTCGGCCATGGCGGGGTGCGAATTGCGGAACCAGCCGGCGACGTGGAAGAGGTAGCTGAGCTCGACCCGGCGATCCCACATCTCGATCTTGGCGCGCTCGGTGGCGTCGCGGCCCATCAGGTTGGGTTCGGGGAAGACGCCTTCGAAGTAGGTGCAGATGGCGCGGCTTTCGGTGAGCGCGCTGCCATCATCCAGTTGCACGACGGGCACGTGGCCGAGGGGGCTCATCGCCAGGTATTCGGGGCGGCGGTGATCCTGCTTGATGATGTTGAGTTCGGTCTTGGGCACGTTGGCCCAGACGCCTTTTTCCTGCAGGAAGTATTTCACCCGGTCCGGGTTCGGCGCCAGCGGGGCGTAGTGCAGCATCATTTCGGCTTCCCCTTCGGTGGCCCGCCGCCGGGGCGGCGCGGCGTCTTGGCGCGAACGGCCTTGCCGGTGTGGCGCTTGCCGCTGTGGTCGCTGCGGGCGGGAACGACATCGCGGCCGCCTTCGCCGGCGCGGCCGGATTTGCCCCAGGTTTTCTTCTGATGCGTTTTGCCATCGTCAAAGCGTTTGCCTTGCGGCTTCTGCCCTCGCTGGGCGTCGCCCGCGTAATCCCGCTTGCGGACCTTGAACGGCCTCGGCCGGCGGCGTTCGGGGATCATGTCGGCGAAGTTGGCGAGGAGTTCGGCGGGCTCGACCTCTTCCACTGCGCCGGGCTCGAGGCTGCCTAATTCCATCGGGCCGTAGGCGATGCGGATCAGGCGGTTGACCTTCAGGCCGAGGCTCTCAAGCGCGCGGCGCACTTCGCGCTTCTTGCCCTCGGCCAGCGTGATGTTGATCCAGGTGTTGGCGCCGGTGGCCTTGTCGAACGTGGCGATGATGGAGCGGTATTCGACGCCTTCATAGACGATGCCGTCGCGCAGGCGATCGAGCTGCTTCTGCTCGGCCCGGCCATAGGCGCGGGCGCGGTATTTGCGGGTGAGGCCGGTGGCGGGAAGTTCCAGCGCGCGGGCGAGTTCGCCGTCATTGGTGAGGAGGAGCAGGCCTTCGGTGGTGAGGTCGAGCCGGCCGATGGTGACGACGCGCGGCAGGTGTTTCGGCAGGGCCTCGAAGATCGTGGCGCGGCCTTCGGGATCCTTGTTCGTTGTCACCAGCCCAGATGGCTTGTGATAGCGCCAGAGGCGTGTCTCTTCGGGGCGCTGCACGGGATGGCCGTCAATAAGGATCCTCTCCTGGCCCGTGACCTTGAAGGCCGGCGTCGTCAGCACCTGGCCATCTATGCTGACCCTGCCCTCGCCGATCATCTTCTCGACGTCACGGCGCGAGGCGATGCCCGCGCTCGCAAGGTATTTGGCGATGCGTTCGCCGTCTTGGACGAACTTCGCCCGGTCCGTCTCGCGACGCTCCGTCATTAGGGTCTCCTTTGCGCTGCGATTAGCGCAATTCCGGCGGGGGCGTTAGCACTTTCGCCAATGCGGAGGAATACGATCGGCGCTTCAGGTTTGGGGAGCGGCAGATGGCTGATTTTGGCGGCTGGAGTGCGGTCGAGGAGCTTCGGGCCCAGGGGTTCGAAGGCTTCGTGGCGGCCGGCGTTCTGAACCGCAGCCGACATTTGCTTCCGGAGACGCCGGGCGTTTATGTCGTTCTGCGGCTGGCGGCAGAAGCCCCGCATTTCCTCGCCGTGGGTACAAGCGGCCGGTATCGCGACACGGACTGGAATGTGGGGCTCGACGTGCTGAAGCAGCGTTGGCTGCCGGGCGAGCAGGTCGTCTATATCGGCAAGGCCGGCGGCAGTGAAACGGCGGCGACGCTTCGCGGCCGGGTAAGCGCGTATCTGGGCTTCGGTCACGGCACGCGAGCCGGGCACCGCGGCGGGCGCTATATATGGCAGCTCGCGGACGGCAAGGATCTCGTCTTCTGCTGGCGCACGACACCGGGGCGGGAACCTGCGGAAGTCGAGGGCGAGATGATCGCGACGTTCAAAGCCCGCGCCGGCCAGTGGCCGTTCGCGAACTGCAAGGACTGACACTAGGGGGAGTCCTTCGGCTTCAGGCGCCCGCGTGTAAAGCGGTGGATCAGCAGGACGATGCCGAACAGGACGGTGGAGAGGGCGAATACGGCCAGCGCGATGGTCCAGATGTTGTTGGCATTCTCGTGGTTGGCGTAATCCATGAGATGGAGGCCGTAGAAGAAGTCATAGACGCGCCAGAGGTCGGTGCGCGGCGGGCTGACCTGGCCATTGGCGGCGGCGACGTAGAGAACCGGATTGTCCTGGCCTGCGAAGTGTACGGCCCAGGCTTCGCCTACGATGCCGGACTCTTTCGGGGCGCTGTCGAGATGCAGCACTGATCTTAGCGGGCCGGGGCCGGCCCAGACGCTGTCGGCGATTTCGCGAGCAAGGTCTTCGCTTACGGGCGAGATGACGGAGCCGGTTTCGGCCGAGACGAGGAACACGCCGATCTCCGCCTGGATCTCGTAGACGGGCTGGCCGGCGAGGAGCTTGAGCTGGACGAGGAAGGGGCGGTCCTCGGCGACGGCGCTGAGGGCGTCGGTGGAGGAGAGCTTCACCTTGCGCATATCGACCGAGCCGAGGTGCTCTGCCGGGTGGACGAGTTTTTCGCCGCGAACGTCGCTGAGGTGGAAGGACGCCATGAACAGGCCGGTGGCCGTCCAGATCACGAGCTGGATGGCCACGATGAGGCCGAGCCATTTGTGGATCGTGGCGACGGTGCGGGCGAAACGCGGGGAGATCATCACAGGCGATTACGCCGGGCGCCGCCTGCCCGCAAGCTAGTTGCCGGAGCCGGAGCGGACGGACATCGAATAGGGAATGTAGATTTCGAGGTCGAGCGGGCCCACTGGGCGCGTGAGCGTGCGCGCTTCCATGCCAGTGAGGTTGACCGAGACGGGGCCGTTGGGGCCGCCGAAGGACGATTGCATCATGCGGACATCGTCGGCGATGGCTTTCACCAGCGTGTCGCGGTGTTTCTTGGGCTCCTGGATGCCGAGGAACTGGTTGTCGCCGATGACGGCTTCGACGCGGCCGGTGGTGGGCGCGTCGGCCACGAATTTTTCGGCGCGGGCGCGGATCTGCTCGAACGTCTCCTTGTCCCGCACGATGACCTTGAGGACGATGTTGATGACGGAGCGATCGTCTCCGTTCTGCTGGGTCATTTCCTTGATGGCGGCGGTTTCGATAGCGGCTGACTGGCCGGGTGTGCCGACCTCGATGCTCATGCCTTCGGCGCGGGCGGCGCGCTGGACGACGGCGGCGAAGGTCTTGGCGAGCTCGTCCTGGCGGGTTTCCGCGGCGCGGGTGGCGGTCTCGTAGCGGATCGAGAACAAGACGAAGTCGGCGCGGACGGTGATGGATACCTGCGGGAGCTGCGCCAGCTGGTTGCGGTTCACGAAGTTGGACTGGGCGACGATCTGCTGGGCGCTCGCGGGCAGTGCGAACGCGGCAAAGGCTACGGCGAGGAGGAGTGCACGTTTCATGTTTCGTCCCCTTATGGCTGGGTGTCGGGTGTCAGCGCGGTTGCGGCGAGCCGAGTTCGATGGCGTAAGGCAGGTACATTTCGACTTCGAGCGGGCCGGATGGTCGCGTGCGCACGCGACCTTCGAGGCCGGTCAGTGAGATCGACGGCGGGCCGCCGGCGGTGGAGCCGCCGAAGATGGTCTGCAGGAGGCGCGTGTCCTCCGCGATCTTGCGCAGCAATTCCTCGCGATGCTTTTTCGGTTCGGTGACGCCGATGTATTGCGTGTCACCGGTGACGACTTCGGCGCGGCCTGTGACCTGGATGCCTTCGATGAAGGTCTCAGCGCGGGTGCGGACGGACTGGAAGGTGTCGCCTGGGCGGGTTGCGAACTTGAAGACCAGCGGGATTTGCGAGCGGTCGCCCTGGTCGATGATCGCTTCTTTCGCAGCCGCCGTTTCGAGCGGAGAGGAATTTCCCGGCTGGCCGACTTCCACGGTGATGGTCTTGTCGCGCGCCACGCGCGTGGTCAGCGTGGAAAAGGTGCGCTCGAGTTCGCGTTTACGCTCTTCAACCGCGCGGGTGCCGGTTTCCAAGGTGACGGTGAAGATCACGTAATCCGCTGGAACGTTGATCGAGACATAGGGTGGACCCGCAGAGCGCACTCCGCCGCCATAGGTCTCGACCGGCATGGCAGCCTCTTCCGCCTCGTTCATGACACGCGAGCCGGTGACGACGATGACGTCTTTTTCCTGCGCGAAGGCGGGCGCCGCAGACAGCGCCGCCGCGAGAACGGCGGCCAATCCTAGAAGCCTGAACATAGGTCATCCCCACAAAGCGATAGCTTGGATGCAAGCACGGCGGCGCGCCGCGGGCCAGAACGTTCTCGCGGCGGGGTGGAGGCGGAAGTGTGGCGTGGAGCGCCGGGCCCCTGCCCGGCACGCGTCGCGCAGCGGCGCATTTACGGAAAGCAAACGGCGGCGCTTTGGGGCGCCGCCGTTGCCAGTATCTACCGTGGGGAACGCCGCTTCGCGGCGTCTGCCGCGCGGGGGCCCGGCGCTCCTTAGGACCTCACACCTTCCGTCTTGCGTTCGGCTTCGATCTTCGAGGAGTACTCGTTGTCACGGTACTTCTTGAACTCGTTCCGGGCGATGGCGCGGTTGTGGACTTCGTCCGGGCCGTCGGCGAGGCGCATGGTGCGCATCGAGGCGTATTGCTTGGCGAGGCCGAAGTCGGTGGTGACGCCGCC
>DASYKO010000546.1:0-11663 GCA_035995285.1 Hyphomonadaceae bacterium
TTCGCCGCCGGCACGCCGGGCACGCCGCCGAGCAGCAGGCCGCGGCCGCGCTTGGTGCGCATCAGCGCGTTCGCGCCGACAAACACCGACATGCGTCCCGCCACCTGGCTCATCGGCTGCAGCAGGGGCAGGCGCCCGGCGCGGTTGGTCACGGTCTCATAGGCGATGCAGGTCGCGCCCGATTTGATCAGCGCCTCCGCCTGCGGCTTGTCGGCGGCAAGGTGCAGGTAGGTGAACAGCGTGTGATACGGCTTCAGCATCGCGCATTCGGCGGGCTGCGGCTCCTTCACCTTCACGATCAGCTCGGCCTCGCCGAACACGCTTGGCGCGTCAGCCAGGATCTTCGCG
This sequence comes from Hyphomonadaceae bacterium, assembly GCA_035995285.1. Classification (GTDB taxonomy): domain Bacteria; phylum Pseudomonadota; class Alphaproteobacteria; order Caulobacterales; family Hyphomonadaceae; genus UBA7672. The sequence continues at coordinate 349 of DASYKO010000546.1, forward strand.
CCGACTTTTTTGTAGTCGTCGTCCGACGCCCCGCAGCCAAGCCCCGCGCCGGTCTGCACCAGAACCTCGTGCCCCGCGCGCGCCAGTTCGTGGACGCTCTCTGGCGTGAGGCCCACCCGGTATTCCTGAGTCTTGATCTCCTTGGGAACGCCGATCTTCATGGGGTGATGCTCCTGACCGCCCAAAGCTCACGGATTGGGTGAATGTATGCCAGAGCGGAAGTGCGCCAAGCCAGAGAGATACTTGGAAGGTCTTGCCTATTTGGGGCAGGCGGCGCGCCGGGCGCGCGTCTTCATGCCTTTAAGGCGCGGGCGCAAAGCCGCCATTGAGGGCCGTGATCACGGCGACGACGATCACCGCGAGCAGAACCACTGCGCCGGTCGAGAGCACCCACGCCTTGCTGCGGAGCAGGTGCCTGCGGCGCAGCAGAGGCTCTCGGCCAGGGTGGGAGTCACCAGATTTGAAGTCAGGCGCCATCGCGATGGCTTGCCGCGTTTGTGCATCGTCTGCAACCGCGATCGTCTGTAGGATGCCCGCGGATCATGAGACGGAGGAAATCATGGCGCGCTTTGTTCTTGGAATGGCGGTTGGCCTGGCGCTGGGCCTGGGCGGTACGGCGATGGCGGCGAACATCGTCGGCGGCGACAGCTTTCTGTCCGGCTGGGATGTCGTGAAGAATGGCGAGGTCGTCTGCAAGGATCCGTGGGCGGTGACCGCCAACAAGCTGATCGATTGCAAAGGCCAGTGACGATCAAGCCAGTGGCCTCGAAGCCAGTGACGGCCAAGGATGTGGCGGCGCTGAAGGCATCTCTCGACACAGCGGCGCCGCTGGCCGCGCTGCCGCTCCCGTGGCGGCTGGGCGTTGCAGTGCTGGGGGTCGCCCTGATGAGCGCGTCCTCGTGGCTAGATGTGCCGATGTATCCGGTGCCGATGACGCTGCAGACGCTGGCGGTCATGGTGATTGCCGGTCTATGCGGTGGTGGACTCGGTGGGTTGATCGTAGCGGCGTGGCTGGCGGTGGGTGCGGTGGGCGCCCCGGTGTTTGCGGGCGGGGAGAGCGGCGTGGAGGCCCTGGCGGGGCCTACGGGCGGGTATCTCGGCGGGATGCTGCTGGCGGCAGTGGCGTGCGGCCGACTGATGGAACGCGCCCGCTGGCGCGGGTGGGGCAGTATGCTGGCGGTGTGTGCGCTGGGCCACGCCATGGTGCTGGGGATGGGCTGGGCGCGACTGGCGCAGATGATCGGCGCAGGCGAGGCCTGGTCGAGCGGCGTGGCGCCGTTCCTGGTTGGCGCGGCGGTGAAGAGCGTGGCGGCGGTCGCGCTGATCAAGCTGGCGGATCGCGTGTTGACCCGGGAGACTACGCGGCCTCGGTAGCGGGAGGATCCTTGTCGAGCAGGCCGCGGCGGTCGGCCTGGTCGGTGATCCACTGGGCGATGGCGGGTTGCGCGACGCCGAGCACGGTCAGGAGGTCGGTCGCCAACTCGATGCCGCGAGGCTCGGCGTGGGCGAGGTGCGCACGCAGGCCGAGGCCCGCTTGGCGCATGCGGTCGGCGCTGTCAGCAACGGCGATGAAGCGTGGCTGGTTGGCGCCGATGAATAGCTGCGGCCCAGCGAAGTCCGCGCCGCCGAGCACGATGGCGCGGGCCTTGGCGGGGCTGAGGCTCTCGATCAGGGCGCGGTCACGCGCATCGCCATAGACGACGTTGTAGCCATCGGTGGCCGCGGAGACGAAGCGCTCGGGATCGCTCTCGATGGCAATGTAGGGGATGCGGTTGTCCTTCAGCGCCTCGGCCGCGAGGCGCCCCTCGTCCGTCATGCCGAAGACGAGGACGGGGTGGTCTTCCTCCACTTCCTCAGTGTCGACGCGTGCGGCTTTGGAGCGTTCAGCCAGCAGACGAGCAATGTGAAGGCCGAGCGCGGTCCAGATCGGGGCTGCTACGAGCGTCACGGCGACGGCGGCGGTGAGCACGCCAGCCCAGCCGGGCGGCATCGCGCCGGCGATGGTTGCGATGCCGACGACGACGAGGGTGAACTCCGAGCCCTGCGAGAGCAGGAAGCCGAGCTGTGTGGCGCCTGGAACGCCCCAGCCATTGAGGCGGGCGGAGATGAAGATGAAGACGGTCTTGATGATCACGATCACCAGCGCGGTTGCGAGCACCGCCGGCCAGATCGCGGCGACGGCGGGAATGTCTACGCCCATGCCGACGGACATGAAGAACAGGCCGAGCAGCAGGCCCTGGAAGGGCTTTACTTCACGCTGCACGATGTGCCGATAGGGCGTGTCAGAGACAGCCATGCCGGCAAGAAACGCTCCGAGCGTTAGCGAGAGACCGACGCGTTGCGTCGCGGCGCTGGCGGCGAGCACGATGAACAAGGCCACGACGGTGAAGGCTTCGGAATTGTCCGTCGCGGCCAGCGACTTGAATAGCGGGCGCACGACGAAGCGTCCCGCAAGGAGGGCTATGACGAGAGCGATCACCGCCTTGGCGAGCGTGACGACCAGGTCGAGGCCGACCATCTGCAGGTTCGTGCCGAACGAGGCGGCGAAGACGAGCAGGAAGATCGCCACGATGTCCTGCGCCACGAGCACGGCGGTGGCCGAGCGGCCCATCGGGCAGGCAGGCTGTTTGCGGTCCTCAAGGATGCGCGCGACGACGGCGGTGGAGGAGAGCGCAAGCGAGACGCCGACCATGATGGCGATGGGGATCGCAAAGCCCAACGCCCAGCCGATCGCGGCGAACGCTGCGCCGCACAGGATGATCTGCAGCGGGGCAAGCGCGAGGATGTCGCTCCGCCGCGTGCGGATCTCGCGCAGCGAGAAGTGAAGCCCGATGTCGAACAGCAGGAAGACGACGCCGAGCTGGGCCAGGAACTGCGCCGTATCGTTGTCCTCGACCAGCTTGAAGCCGGAGGGCCCGATCACGAGCCCGGCAACGAGATACCCGACGATGGGAGAGAGCCGCACGGCGCGCGAGGCAAGCGCAGAGGCAAGCCCTGCGCCCAGGAAGATGATGGCCGGTTGCAGGACTTCTGCGGCGGTCAAAAGCTCTCGCGTCCCCTTGGTCGGGGTATGTCTAGCCTGTCCCCCTGCCGGACTGCTTAACGTCGTCTCCTAAATTGGAGTTGAGCCTGAATTGGGCTCAAACGCAAAGAGGCATGGCGCGATGTCCTCCACCGCCGAAGGCGGGGGAGGTGGATTGCGGCGAAGCCGCAAGACGGAGGGGGCCGCCTGCGCAGCAGGCGGATGTCGCAACAAGGGGAATCTTCTCTCGGCCCGATCCGTCCGCTTCGCGGCCGGCCCCTTCCGTCAGTCGCGCAAGAGCGCGCCTGCCACCTTCCCCGCCTTCGGCGGGGCAGGACGCGGCGCTCGGATGCCTACAGATACCGCCCAATCGAGATCACGACGCCGTCCTGGTCGAAGCCGGGGGTGTCGAGGTCGTTGGAATACCAGCGCGCGCCGAGCTGGGTGCCCAGGATCGAGTAGGTCGCGCCGATGCCGTAGCCGGTATATTCGCCCATGCCGTCCAGCCACTTGCCGACGTTTGCCGAGATGGAGAACGAATCGCCGAAGTTCAGCGCGCCGGAGAGGTCGGTATAGAGCGCCTCGTTGTCGGGGTTGTAGTTGGCCGAGGCGCCGAGCGTGAACCCGCCGAAGGAGCGCGAGAATTTGGTGTAGACCTCGTAGAAGTCGAGGTCGTCCGCTTCTGAATCCGGATAGGCATAGTAGATCGCGCCGAGGTCGACGCCGATCCCTGCGAGGTCGAAACGATATCCGGCGTAGACGTCCACCTCGAGATTGGCGTCGCTGGCGTTGTTGAAGTCGACGCCCGAGGCCCAGGTTCCGAGGTAAAGGCCATTGCCGGCGTTGAGATCGATCCCGCCCTGGACGGTCATGTCATGGTTGGACTGGCTGAGGTTGCGCCACTGATAATCGCTGACCAGCGAGACATTGCCCACAACCCCGGCTTCCTGCGCGAAGGCAGGCCCGGTCGCGGCGGCGGCAAGAGCGCCTAGAATCAAGATGTTACGCATGCCGATTCCCCTTTTTGGAAATGAATACCCCCGGACAAGCCTGTCGGGCCAGCCGGGGGTACACGGTGATGCGTTTATTGTCGGTTACAGTGACTTTTTGATCGACAGGATGAAGCGGTCGTCCGAGTCGATCACGTTGGTGAAGCCGTTCGTGATGATCAGGTCGCTATCGCCGATCGAGGTTCCGACATAGCGCAGGTCCCAGCCCAGGCCGAACGCGGTGTAGGTCGCGCCGATATTGTAGGTCGTGTAGTCGTCATCGACTTCGCCGGCGACGCCGGGGCCGTTGACGTCATCGATCGACTGCTGGCCCACAGCGCCCGAGACCGAGAACTCCGGGGAGAACGCGTAGGCGCCGTTCAGCTCGAGATAGAGGGCCGCGCCCGTCTCGGCGGTGAATTCCGGCGAGTAGTAGGCCGCGCCGCCGAGGGAGAAGCCTTCAGCCGGCGTGAACGAGCCCTTGATGTAGCCTTCGTAGTAGTCGAGCTCGGCTGCGTCATCCGATGCGCCGGGGTACAGATAGTCGATCACGCCGATGTCGAGGCCGACGGGGCCGAGCGTGGTTTTCCAGCCGGCATAGACGTCGAGTTCGAGCGAGCCGCCGAAGGCGACGTTGGAACCCCAGGTTCCTGCGTAGAAGCCCGACGAGCCGAAGGCGGCGTCGAAGCCGCCCTGGATGGCGGGGTTCTGGGAGGTCTGGGAGATGCCGCGGAAGGCATAGTCCGTAGCGAGCGCGACGTTGCCGGTCACCGTTACGGCTTCCTGCGCCATTGCCGCGGGCGCGACCGAGGCCATCAGTGCGCCTGCAATCAGGAAATTACGCATTATCTAAAACCCTTTCCCCTCGTGTTGAACGGCCCGCGGGACGCGGCAGTGCTGACCCGGCGCGGGGGACGCCATCGGGTGCGCGAAAGATGCGGAAGGGATCGGACACACGCGAAGCGCTTCCCCGTCTGGGTTGTGCGCTGCAGCGCATCCGCACAAATTCATGACAGCGCTTTGGGCAGCCGCCTCAATTTTGGGCGCCTTAGGCGCTTCGGATCGCCTCGTAGGCGAGTGGCGCGGCCTTATAATTACAGTGTCTTCAGGGAAGAATCCGCTGGAAAGGGCGGGAATCGGATGGCCGGCATTGCTGGCGGGGCCGGCGGACAGGGCGATGCTGCACGAATTCACCTTGATCCTCCCTCATGCCTCTACCGAGGCCCGTTACGGCCGTGATCTCGGCGCCGCCTGCCGGATGGGCGCCGCACTTGGGGGCAAGGTCGGCATGGCCGCCTTAAGGATCGAGGGGGCGGGACGGCTTGTCCCATGAAGATTCGGGAAAGGGCCCGGCCTTTTTCGATTGCGGACAGGCTGGCAGGGGGCGATCAAGCGCGCCTGAGAGCCCAGCACGCTCAAGAGCGATGTCATGACCAAACCCGAAGACCTGAGCCAGCTTGGCCGCCCTGTCGCCATCCCCGAGAGCCCTGACAAGGCCGTGCTGGAGCGCGTGGCCAATCCGCATCCGGGCACGCTCTATCTCGCGCGCTTCGCGGCGCCGGAGTTCACCTCGCTCTGCCCGGTGACGGGCCAGCCCGACTTTGCGCATCTGGTCATCGACTATGCGCCCGAGGCGTGGATCGTGGAGAGCAAGAGCCTGAAGCTCTACCTTACCGCGTTCCGCAACCACGGCGCCTTCCACGAGGACTGCACGGTGGCGGTCGGCAAGCGCTTGGTGGAAACGCTCGCGCCGAAATGGCTGCGCATCGCCGGCTACTGGTATCCCCGCGGCGGCATGCCGATCGACGTGTTCTGGCAGACGGGAGTTGCGCCAGCGGGCCTGTGGGTTCCGGACACGGGCGTTGCACCGTATCGCGGACGGGGGTGATCTGGGACTGCCGGGCGCCTGCCCGGCAGCGCGGTGCGTCAGCGACGCGAACTCTCACAAGATCCAAGACCTCGCTGCTCCGCAGCGACTGCCGGGCAGGCGCCCGGCGGTCTCAGATTGGTCCCCGCTACTTCCCGCCCGCATACTCCTTCGTCAGCCGATAGAGGAACACGCGCCCTTCCAGCAGCTGCTTCACGCCAACGCGCTCATTCAGTCCATGCGCATTCGTCGTGTTGGGATCCGAGAAAATGCCCGAGACGCCATAAGTCGGAATCCCGATCGGCGTGAGGAATCTCCCATCCGTCGCGCCCGCGGCCATGGCGGGAACGACAGGCGTGCCGGGCCACATCGCCTCCGTGATCTTGTCGATCGGCCCCAGGATGGCGGGCGTGAGCGCCGGGGCGGGGCCAGGCGTTTCGGGATCAGCCTGCAGCGTGACCTTCACTTCGGGGTCGCCGATCGCTGTCTCCAGCGTCTTGCGGATCTCTTCCTGCTTGTGTCCGGGGAAGATGCGGCAGTTGACGTTGGCCGTGGCGCGCTGGGGCAGGGCGTTGGGCGCGTGGCCGCCTGACAGCTGCGTGGCGACGCAGGTCGTGTGCAGGATCGAGTTGTGGCTGGGGTTCAGCTTGAGCCGGCGGATGGCCGCCGCATCTTCTCCTTCGGCCGCCGCTTTCATGTCTGCGGATTCCTGACCCGTCGTCAGCTTCGACATGCGCGAGAAGAAGCCGGTGGTGGCGTCGTTGAACTCGATGGGGAAATCAACCTTCGAGACTTTGTCCAACGCAGCAGCGAGGCGGTAGATCGCGTTGTCCGGCACAGGGCGCGAAGAGTGGCCGCCGGGATTGGTCACTTCGATTGTGAAATCCTGGTAGAGTTTTTCCCCGGCCTGCACGCCGTTGTAGACATACTTGCTCGTGTCCGGATCGATGCGCCCGCCTGCCCCCTCATTGAGCGCGAATTCGGCCTCGAGGAGGTCGCGATGCTTCTCGACCAGGAACTTCACGCCGTTGAACGTGTTGGGGCTCTCCTCCCCGCACGTGAGCACGAGCTTGATCGTGCGCGCGGGCTGATAGCCCTCGCGTTTGAAGCGGACCATCGAGTCGGTGAAAATCGCGGCCATGGCTTTGTCATCCATCGAGCCGCGTGCGTAGAAGTATCCGCCTTCCTCGGTGAGCTTGAAGGGATCGCGCACCCAGTCCGCGCGGTTGGCCTCGACCACGTCGATGTGGGCGAGCAGCATCATCGGCTTCTTCGTGGGATCGGCGCCGGGAAGGATGGCGATGAGGTTGCCATCCTGCGGCCGCTTGGGATCGGCGAGGCTGTGCAGGTCGGACGCCGGATAGCCGGCTGCCACCAGCCGCGCCTTCATCGCATCAGCCGCCTTGGTGCAGGAGCCGACCGACAGGGTCGTGTTGATCTCGATGAGCTCCTTGTAGAGCGCGCGGAACTCGGGCTCTCCAGCGGAGGCTGAGACAGATGTTGCCGAGCTGACGGGCGTGGGCTGTCCGGCGCAGGCGGCGAGCGCCAGGGCGGATACGGCGAGAAGGGCAGTTCGCATGGGAGGCCTCATGAGGTTGAGGCGACCCAAGCATGGGTTGCGCGGAAGTCCAAGCGGGGCCGGATTGCCTTAAGGAAAGGTCAGGCCGCGGCGCGGACCTTGGCCAGGCGGGCGATGACGCCGTTGTACTTGGCGAGGAAGGCGTCGAGGCGTTGCGGGTAGTCCGGCGGAACCGCGCCCCTGACCGATGGGCGCGCCGCGAGGGCCTTGCGCCAGGCCTGCACATTCGGAAGGCCGTCGAACACGCCAAGGTCGGTGATACGGTCGAAGGTGTCGAAATAGCGGAACACCGGCGCGAACACGGCGTCGACCAGCGAGAAAGCCTCACCTGCGAAGAATGGGCCGGGGTTACGATCAGGCGCTGCCAGCTCGGCTTCGAGGCGGGCGAACTTGTCTTTCAGGATGGCGAGCTTGGCGTCGAACGCGGCGTAGTCGGCAGTGGTTTCCACGGTCCAGAGATCGGCGAGAATGGTCGAACCGAATTCCATGTACGCCCGATGGCGGGCGCGGGTGAGCGCATCGGCAGGATGGAGCGGGTGCGGGAAAGTCTCTTCCAGATATTCCAGGATGACCGAGCTTTCGAAGATGATCTTTTCCTCGCCCGGCTCGCCCACCATCAGCAGCGGCACCTTGCCGAGCGGCGAGATCTTCTTGAACCACTCCGGCTTGTTGGCGAGATCGACATTGATGCGGGTGAACGGCACGCCCTTTTCGGCCAGCGCAATCGCCGCGCGCTGCACGTAAGGGCACAGGTCGAACGACACCAGCGTCAGCTTCGGCGTGTTGGCTTGGGCTGCATTCAAAACCGGAAATTCAGCTGGATGGCGCATGGAAAGAGGCCCCTCGGAATGACCCCTTTCAATTGGTTGCGGGTGCAAGAACCTACAAATCAGCCCGCCTGATGGGTCTGATGACGGCAGGTAATGGCTCGCGAACGCCTTAGCGCCGCACGAATTTCTGGAGCAGCGAGAACCAGAACGGCGCGCCCTGGCCGGCGGCGATAACCATGATCAGCCAGCCGCCGAAGATCATCAGCGGATTGTCCGTCTCGAAACTCGGCCCGTATTCACGCTTGAACGAGGTGGACGAGAGCTTGAGCTGGGCGAGGCTGTTCACGAGGGCGGGGTTCGCGCTGGTCTCGGCTTCGCGGATCGCCTGCTCGCACACGACCTGGTCTTCGGCGCCGACGGCGGAGGCCGTGCCGGTCTTGCGGGCGGACTGAACCGAATCGGCGGCGTTTGCCATCCATGCCCAGCCGATGGGAAGAGACAGCCGGCTTTCGGCGCACTGATAGAAGGACAGCATCTTCTTCAGATCGTCCGGGTTCATCTTCGAGGTGTCGGTGGCGGCGTCGACCACGGAAAGCGCGCCCTCGGGCCGCGAAGCGGAATCCTGGATGCCGCCTGCCGCAGTCTGCGAGACCGGAATGCCCTGGCCGGGGTTGTAGAGCATGGGCGCCAGGTCCGGCACGGCGGACGCAAAGGTGGTGCGCAGCGCATCGTCCTGGCTCAGGCGCTGGATGATCTCGATCGGGCTGACATTGAGGCCGACCGTGACGACTGCAGCAATGAGATAGGAGGCGGCCTTGGCGTCGGCCCTGTAGCTCTCCGTCGACTTGCGGCCCATGGTGTCGAACCAGGCGGTCACCGCGCCCTCGATCTGCTCGCGCGTGTTGATCGCGGCGGAAGCGGGCAGCACCATCTGCAGCCTGCGCTTGAGATCTCCATCCCGCAGCGAGTCGATCGAGTTGGGCAGATCGTCCATCGGATCGGCACGCGAGCCGGCCGGCTGCACGGCATGGGCCAGCGCCTGCGCGAAGGATGACGGTTCGATGTAGGTGATGTGCTTCTTGGAGCCTTCCTCGCCCGTGATCAGCGGATGCATGTAGAGGCGGCGCGAGATTTCCTTCTTGTAGTCCTTGTCTACCAGCATCTTGTCGACGGTCTTGCGCAGCTTGCGCGTGCGCCAGCCTATGGCCTGGAACAGCAGTTCCTGCGCGGAACTCACGATGGCGCTCATCGTCACGAAGACGAAAAGGATCACCAGAACTACTTCGAAAAGCGCGCCACCCGGCATGGCCGCCCCCACTTTACTGTGCTCGACACATACGTCCCAAAAGCCACCTGTTTCGCGTGCGTCACATAGTTCGCGCAGCACGTGTGTTGGCTTATGGGAAACGGTAAACTAGTGTGACTCACTCGGCAACGGGCGGGATGCAATTCGTGACAGGGTACAATCTCACCGATCGGCAGATCGCGACGATCGAAGCCATCGTCTGCGTAGTCGAGAGCGGCCGCACCGACAAGTACAACGCCATAGCGAACATCAAGGGCGACACCGGCGGCCTCTCCTACGGGCGCCACCAGGCCTCGCTGACGAGCGGCAACCTCTTCACGCTGGTGAACCGGTATTGCGAGGCGAAGGGCGCAGCGTTCGGCGAACAGCTGAAGCCCTTCTTAGCCAACCTCCAAGCCAAGAACATCGCGCTCAACGACGATCCCAACATCAAGAAGTTCCTGCGCAGCGCCGGATACGATCCGGTGATGGTGGACGTGCAGGACAAGTTCTTCTTCGACACCTTCATGGTGCCGGCTCTCGAGAAATGGCAGAGCTACGGATTCAAGAACGCGCTGTCGGCGGCTGTGATCTATGACAGCTTCATCCACGGCAATTTCGAGCTGATCGCCAAGCGCGCAACGGCCACGGTGGGCGAGCCCTCGACCGAGAACGAGAAGCGCTGGATCAAGGATTATCTGGAAAAGCGTTACGTCTGGCTGACGACGCACCCCAACCAGCTGCTGCACAACACGGCGATCCGCATCGAGGCGCTGCAGGGCCTGGTGGCGCAGAACAACTGGGAGCTGAAGCTTCCCTTCAACCTCAAGCGGCCAAGCTCGGTCTATCCGATGACGGCATATGACCTGCCGGGGCGCCTGTTCCGCGTCGATGGCTCGGTCAAGGCGATGCGCTGCACGGCGGAGGAGTTCGGCACGGCCGCGCCTCGCGCCAAGAGCGGCGTCGCGCCGTTCAATGCGCGCGACCGCTGGGTGCAGGAAAGCCTGGTGGCCGCCGGCCTGATGACGGACGCCTCCCCCGATGGCGATTATGGCCCGGGCACTGAATCAGCGGTGAAGGCGTTCCAGAAACGCTGCAAGCTGCCGCAGACGGGCTCGGTCGGCCCGAAGGATTTTGTCGCGCTGTGCGATGCCGTCGATGCGGGCGCCGAGCTCAACCACCCGGCGGACACGCGCCCCGATTCAGGCCTGAAGCCCGCGCCCGAGACCAAGGACAAGTCGAGCCGCATCGGCGGGGCAGGGGCGGCGACCGTGGGCGCTGGCGCTGCTGGCGCTGGCGCCGCTGCGATGGGCGGAGCGGCGGAAAACAGCTCCAACGACAAGCCGGCGGACACAAGCACTGCAGCTCAGACAACGACGGGCGGCGCCATCACGACGCCGGCGGCGCCCGCCCTGCCGAAGGACAATGGCAAGCTGTGCATGCGCACGGACGCGATGGTCGAAGTCCCCGTGATCAACTGCAAGCTCTCGAAGGTCGACACCTACACCGTCGGCGCCGTGGGCCTGTTCGTGGTCGCGATTGGTCTCGTCGTCCTGGGCCGCCGGGTGTTCGACACGACGCACAAGTAGGGTTGCGCTTTCACCGGGCTCATTTGCGGACGCCGGATCAATGCATGCTGCCGTGCTCTTTCGTGCTCAGCCCCCGCCGTCAGAGCAAGGCGCAGACCCCCACCTGTCCTCCCCCTTACAGGAGGGAGGGACCGCGTGGTGGGAGTTGGACACTGAACTAGACTCTCAATTGCAGCGGCCAGTGTCAGACCGTTGGTAAGCTGAAAGCCTCAGG
>DASYKO010000547.1:0-11154 GCA_035995285.1 Hyphomonadaceae bacterium
TCGCGGCTCGTCGACGCCTCGGTCCGCACCAAGCTGAATTCACTGACGAACCTTATGAAGGGGGCCTGAGCCCATGGACATTCGCGCCGCAGAAATCTCCGATATCCTGAAGGCCCAGATCAAGAATTTCGGCAACGACGCGCAAGTGTCGGATGTCGGCCAAGTGCTGTCGGTGGGCGACGGTATCGCCCGCGTGCACGGCCTCGATAACTGCCAAGCCGGCGAAATGGTCGAGTTCGACGGCGGCGTTAAGGGTATGGCCCTCAACCTCGAGCGCGACAATGTCGGCGTCGTGATCTTCGGCGACGACCGCTCGATCAAGGAAGGCGACAACGTCAAGCGGACGCAGGAGATCGTGGCCGCCCCGGTCGGCAAGGCCCTGCTGGGCCGCGTGATCGACGCCCTCGGCGAGCCGATCGACGGCAAGGGTCCGCTTCTGAATGTAGCCGAACGCCGCCGCGTCGACGTGAAAGCCCCGGGCATCCTGCCGCGCAAATCCGTGCACGAGCCGATGTCGACCGGCATCAAGGCCATCGACACCCTGGTTCCGATCGGCCGCGGCCAGCGCGAGCTGATCATCGGCGACCGCCAGACCGGCAAGACGGCCGTCGCGATCGACACCATCCTGAACCAGAAAGCCATCAACGCCCGCGGCAATGAGAGCGAGAAGCTCTACTGCATCTATGTCTGCATCGGTCAGAAGCGTTCGACCGTCGCCCAGGTGGTCAAGTCGCTCGAAGAGCGCGGCGCGCTGGAATACACCGTCGTCGTCGCCGCCACGGCGTCCGAGCCGGCCCCGCTGCAGTATCTGGCGCCGTTCACCGGCTGCACGATCGGCGAATGGTTCCGCGACAACGGCATGCACGCCCTCATCGTGTACGATGACTTGTCGAAACAGGCCGTCGCCTACCGCCAGATGTCGCTGCTGCTGCGCCGCCCGCCGGGCCGCGAAGCCTATCCGGGCGACGTGTTCTATCTCCACTCGCGCCTGCTCGAGCGCGCGGCGAAGCTGAACGCCGACCATGGTTCGGGCTCGCTGACGGCGCTGCCGATCATCGAGACGCAGGCCAACGACGTGTCGGCCTACATCCCCACCAACGTGATCTCGATCACCGACGGCCAGATCTTCCTCGAGACCGACCTGTTCAACTCGGGCATTCGTCCCGCCGTGAACGTCGGCCTCTCGGTCTCGCGCGTGGGCGGTTCGGCCCAGGTGAAGGCGACCAAGCAGGTCGCCGGCACGATGAAGTCGGAACTCTCGCAGTATCGCGAAGTCGCCGCCTTCGCGAAATTCGGCTCCGACCTCGACGCCGCCACGGCGCGCCAGCTCAACCGCGGCGCGCGCCTGACCCAGCTCCTGAAGCAGCCGCAATACTCGCCGCTGTCGATGGAAGAGCAGGTCGTGGTGATCTATGCGGGCACGCGCGGCTATCTCGACAAGGTCGCCGCCGACCAGGTCGGCCGCTTCGAGACGGAACTGCTGCGCACCATCCGCGCTGACCAGAAGGCGCTGCTGGAAGACATCCGCAACCAGAAGGACATCTCGAAGGCCGGCGCCGGCGGGGGCAAGATCGAGGATACGATCAAGTCTGTGCTGGAAAACTTCGCCAAGACCTTCGCGTAACGGGCAGGGAACAGGAGCAAGGTCCAACCCATGCCCAGTTTGAAGGAATTCCGCCTCCGGATCGCCAGCGTGAAATCCACGCAGAAGATCACGCGAGCGCTGCAGCTGGTGGCCACCGCCAAGCTGAAACGCGCGCAGGAAGCGGCGCAGGCGGCGCGTCCCTACGCGACGCGCATGTCCTCGGTCATCGCCAACCTCGCCAGTGCGGCGGCGCCCGGCTCGGGCGGCCCCCGGCTGATCACCGGCACGGGCAATGACGAAGTCCACCTGCTGGTCGTGCTCACCTCCGAGCGCGGCCTGTGCGGCGGCTTCAACTCCAACATCGTCAAGCTCGCCCGCGCCGAGATCCGGCGCCTGCGCGACGCCGGCAAGACGGTGAAGATCCTCACCATCGGCAAGAAGGGCGCGGACGCCCTCAAGCGCCAGTACGGCCAGATGATCATCGGCCATATCGACCGCAAGGGCGAGCGCCGCGTGACCTCCGAGGGCGCGGCCAACGTCGCGCGCGAGATCACCAACCGGTTCGACAATCTCGAATTCGACGTCGCAACGCTGATCTTCGCCCGCTTCAAGAACCTGCTGACGCAGATCCCGACCGCTACGCAGCTGATCCCGGCCAAGGCCCCGGCGGATGCGCCGAAGGTCGACCTCGGCGGCGCCAGCTACATCTACGAGCCCGAGCAGGACGAGATTCTCGAGGCCCTGCTGCCGCGCTACCTGTCGACCGTGATCCTGTCGGCGCTGCTGGAAACCGAAGCCGGCTTCCAGGGCGCGCAGATGACGGCGATGGACAACGCCACGCGCAACGCCGGCGACATGATCAAGTCGCTGCAGCTGCGCTACAACCGCGCCCGCCAAGCGCAGATCACCAAGGAACTGATCGAGATCATCTCCGGCGCCGAAGCTCTCTAACCGCTGCGGCACAACGACTTAACGACTACTTCGCCGCCAGACGCGGCCACATATAAAGACCGAGGACTGAGCCATGAACACGAAGACCGCCACGAACGTGAAAGGCCGGGTCAGCCAGGTGATCGGAGCCGTGGTCGACGTCGATTTCGACGGCGTCCTGCCGAGCATCCTCAACGCGCTGGAGACGACGAACAACGGCACGCGCCTTGTTCTCGAAGTCGCCCAGCACCTGGGTGAGAACTCGGTCCGCACCATCGCGATGGACTCGACCGAAGGCCTGACCCGCGGCCACGAAGTCCGCGACACCGGCGAGGCGATCAAGGTTCCGGTCGGCGAGGCCACGCTCGGCCGCATCATGAACGTCATCGGCGATCCGATCGACGAAGCCGGTCCGATCGCGGCGACCAGCACCCGCGGCATCCACCAGCTGGCGCCGTCCTTCGTCGACCAGAAGCCCGTCCCGGAAATCCTGCCCACCGGCATCAAGGTCGTCGACCTGCTGTGCCCGTATGCGAAAGGCGGCAAGATCGGCCTGTTCGGCGGCGCGGGCGTCGGCAAGACCGTGCTGATCCAGGAGCTGATCAACAACATCGCGAAAGCCTATGGCGGCTATTCGGTGTTCGCCGGCGTCGGCGAGCGCACCCGCGAAGGCAACGACCTCTATCACGAGATGAACGAGTCCGGCGTGAACCAGGAAGGCGGCGGCGGCAATTCACGCTGCGCCCTCGTGTTCGGCCAGATGAACGAGCCGCCGGGCGCCCGCGCCCGCGTCGCTCTGACCGGCCTCACGGTCGCCGAGCACTTCCGCGACCAGGGCAAGGACATTCTCTTCTTCGTCGACAACATCTTCCGCTTCACCCAGGCGGGTTCGGAAATGTCGGCGCTGCTCGGCCGCATTCCTTCGGCGGTCGGTTATCAGCCGACGCTGGCCACCGACATGGGCCAGCTGCAGGAGCGCATCACCTCGACGACCAAGGGCTCGATCACCTCGGTGCAGGCCATCTACGTGCCCGCCGACGACCTGACCGACCCGGCCCCCGCCGCATCCTTCGCCCACCTGGACGCGCAGACCGTTCTCAACCGCGCGATCTCGGAAAAGGGCATCTACCCGGCCGTGGACCCGCTGGACTCGTCCTCGCGCATCCTTGATCCGAACATCGTCGGCGTCGAACACTACAACACCGCGCGCGGCGTGCAGGAATTGCTGCAGAAGTACAAAGGCCTGCAGGACATCATCGCCATTCTCGGCATGGATGAACTGTCGGAAGAGGACAAACTCGTCGTGGCGCGCGCCCGCAAGATCGAGCGCTTCCTGAGCCAGCCCTTCTTCGTGGCGGCGCAGTTCACCAACCTCGAAGGCCAGTTCGTCGACGTGAAGGACACGGTGCAGGGCTTCAAGGAAATCCTCGAAGGCAAGCACGACGACATCCCGGAACAGGCCTTCCTGATGTGCGGCAAGATCGACGACGTCGTCGCCAAGGCCCAGAAGATGGCTTCGGAAGCCTGATCTTTCGGATCAACTAAGACACTGGAACAGGCGTGGAGCTTCGGCTTCGCGCCTGTTTGCTTTTGGGGATCACTTGCCCGGAAGAACTTTCACATTCGCGCAAGCGCCCTTGGGCTCCCAGTGTGCGTGCGGCGCGTCGGGCTTCGAGTTCACCGGGCTGGTATAGGGCTCGCTGGTCCGGTGCAGGACCAGCACCACGGCCCGCCGGGTTTCGTCGCCGATGCTGGCGATCGCCATCGGCCAGCCTTCGGGCGCCATCATCGACTGGCCCGCGACGCCGGCCATCACGCCGTTGGGCGTCTCCAGGCACTGGCCGCCGCTGACGATGTACCATGCCTCCGGGCCGGAGTGCCGGTGGCCCATCTTGCCATCTTGGAAGCCGGGCTCGATGACGGTCTCGAGATAGTGCGCCGTGTAGGACACGCCCCTGTCGACGATGAGCGGGCCGATCATCGCCACGCGCTCGCCGGCTTTCGGCCGCCAGGCCTGGTCGGCGATCGTGAACAGCCAGTGCTTGCCATGGCCGTCGACCACGGTGCTGCGCGGCGTCTTGTTCGCTTCGGCCGCCGCCTTGTCCGGATAGGTATCGAGGTGCCAGTAGAGCGGCGCTTTCGGCAGCAGGCCGAGCTTGGTGATGGCGGTGGTGTAGCAGCCCGGCTCGGCCTTGCGCTGCTCGACCGGTGTTTCACACCAGCCGGGCAGGCCGGGATTGTTCGCCCGCGCGCCATCGGCTGAGCGCTCCTGCGCGCCTGTCGGGGCAAGCGCCGGGGCTGCAGCAATCAGGCCTGCGATGATGGAAAGGCGGATCAGGCGAAACGGCATCACGATGGTCTCCAACCCAGGGGACGTCACGGCGCGTAACTGAGCCCTACGGTTATACGATCGGCCCGGGCCGCGCAAACGGATCGGCGATAATTGCCTGCCGGGAACGATGGGCGCCTGCCCGTTCGCAGCAAGATTGACATGCTGGCGTTCGGCATGCGCTCTCGCAGGCGCCGGTTCAAAAAAGGGGGACCACATGATCCGTACAGTCTTGCTCGCATCCGTCTTGATCGTCGGCGGCTGCGCGACAGTTTCATCTGCGCCGGTGTCGTCTCAGGCCGCGGCGCCGTCTGCGCCCGCGCCCGGGCTTTCACAGGCGCAGGTTGCGCAAGGCTTCGTCGATGCGATCGTGCTTGGCTGCGCCGCAGCGGCGGAGGCGGGCAAGCCGGTCTCCGAGATCGCAGGCACGGCGATCGTGCGCGACGATGGGCGGCCGGCCATGCTGAAGCCGCGCAATGGCGGGACGGCGTGGGCGCCGGCGAGCGCCAAGGGCATCGTGACGATTGATGAAGGCCCCGCCGAGTGCGAGGTCTCGGCCTATGGCCCGCCTGCGCAGGCGGCGCTGAACGCAGCAGGGGAGGCGCTGGCCGCGAAGGGCTTTGCGGTTTCCTCTCCGATGCGGACGTCGGGCGGAATATTCTTCGTGACCTACAGCAAGCAGGCCGGCGGCCGCACCGTCTCGGTCAGCCTGTCGGGGAACGATCCGGGCGCCCCGGGCATGCGCTCGCGGTTCTCGACGCTGGGGGCACGGGTGTCTGCGAAATAGGCTTTGGTATTGGTTCCACGCCGGCGGGCTGGTTCCCGCGGAACCTGCAACAGGAAAGCCGCGTTGAAACGACAGGGTTTCGGGGCTGGAGGCTGGCCTATGCGAACCCTGATCATGATTTCCGTCGCGGCTGTTTCGGCTGCTGCCTTGGCTGCGTGCGCCGACACGCGGCCTGTCCCGTATGAAAAACTCGCGCAAGAGAATGAGGTCAACGGCTTCCGCATGGCGGTGGTCGATGTCTGCCTGCAGTCGGCCATCGCAGGAACGCCGGTCTCGGCCATGTC
Source organism: Hyphomonadaceae bacterium (assembly GCA_035995285.1). Taxonomy (GTDB): domain Bacteria; phylum Pseudomonadota; class Alphaproteobacteria; order Caulobacterales; family Hyphomonadaceae; genus UBA7672. The sequence goes on from DASYKO010000547.1 coordinate 5,916, forward strand.
CGGCGAGGATGGATCGATCGTGCCGGCATCCGCCGCGCTTGCCCAGGGCAATGAAGGGAAGGCGGGCACGCTATGGTCGCCGCGTAATGCGCAGACCATCCTGATCCGCGCCGATGGGCGGATGTGCGAGGTGACGACACAGGGCGCGCTGACCAAGGCGTCGCAGGCGTCTCTTGAAGAGGCGCTCAGCGATCCGCATGGCTTCACGATCGACAAGGCCGAGGCGCTGGGCAAGCCGACCGACAAGCGGTTCTCGAAGAAGCTGGGAACGCAAACCTACCATGTGAAGCTGGCGGGCGCCGGCATCGGCGGAGATGCGCCATCCTCGACGCTGACCGCGACGGTAACCTCAACTCCTGCGTAGAAAGCCCAGAGTTAAGCGTGTGGACGCCTGAGCCGGGGCAGGGCTAGTCTCCCTCAGGTCCGGGGAGGACGTATGCGCATAGCCGCACTCACGATCGCAGCCTGTCTTGCCGCGGCGCCTGCTGTGGCGCAGCGCGAAACGATTTCCGCGACGCTGTCTCCTGAAGCAGCGAACGCGGCCTTCAACGATGCGGTGATCACGGCGTGCATCCCGGCGGTCTCGGGCAATGGCATGGGCGGGATACCTGCCCCTGCGAAGGCGAAGTTCGCGCCGACAAACGACGTGGGCACGCGCCGTCAGGCGGGCGCTGCGGCTGATGAGACGGTGTGGGATGCGCTGAGCGCCCGGGGCGTCGTTACGATCCATGAGAAAAAGGGCAGATGCGTCGTGTCGGTCTATGGCCCGCCGGCGGCGCCGGCGATCATCGGACTGGCGCAGGTGTTGTCGTCCTCGCATGGCTTCGAGCGGCTTGTCGGGACAGTTGGAGCAAGTGTGGGCGGGCCGGAGCAATCGCTGCAGAAGACCGATGGCGGCAAGCGGCTGATGGTGAAGCTCAATGCCTCCGAGCCGGGCATGCCGGGCCATGCGTCTCGTTTCACGGTGATCACCGCGACTGTGTTCCTGGCGTCCTGAGGCGAGCCCGATGGGGGACACGATCCTTCTTCTCGCCTGGGCCGGCGCCATCGGCTGGCCTATCCTTCTCCTTTTGCTGTTGTGGCGGGGCATCCGGAGCGGGCGCGGGCCGAAGGTGGCGGGCTGGTCGCTGATTGGTTTGATCTCGGTGTTCTGGGTTCTGGGCGTCGACGCCTTCCTGTGGGAGCCGGAGACGCTGGTGGTGCGTCGCGTCGATGTGGAGAGCCGGACGTGGAAGGGGCCGCCCCTGCGCATCGGCGTGATCTCGGACACCCATATGGGCGCGCCGCACCAGAGCGTGGGGCGACTGAAGTCGATCGTGCGCCAGATGAATTCGGAGCATCCCGATATCATCGTGCTGCTCGGCGATTATGCGGGGCGGCATGAACCGGCAGAGCTGCGCAGTGCGCCGGATCGCTCGAAGGTGCTCTCCGGCATTCCGCCGCTGGGGGAGCTTCAGGCGCCGCTGGGCGTGTGGGCGGTGCTGGGCAATCATGACTGGTGGTATGACGGCCCGGCGCTCCGCCAGGCGCTGGAGCGCCAAGGCATCCATGTGCTGGAGAATGAGCGCTCGCTGGTGGAGCGCCCAAATGCAGGCGGAGAGGGCGGGCCATTCTGGGTCGGCGGGCTGTCCGATTATGAATCGCGCCGCTCGAAGCCCTCCTACACGGACACGCTGGCGGATCTCCCGGGCGACGATCCCATCCTCATCCTGTCGCACTGGCCGGACGTGTTCGCCGCCGCCCCGCACGAGGTGGCGCTGACGCTCGCCGGACACACGCATTGCGGGCAGGTGAACCTGCCTTTCGTGGGTAGGCTGATGCATGCCTCCGAGGGCTCGGCGAAATGGCCCTGCGGGCTTTATGACGAGCGCGGACGCAAGCTCTATGTGACGGGCGGGGTGGGCACGTCGATCCTGCCGGTGCGCTTCAACCAACCCCCTGAAATCGTGGTGGTAACCTTGTGGGCGCCTTGAGCGTCTGAGGGGCCAAATCGCCGCCTTTACAGGGCTGTCCAGCCTGCTAGACCGACGCCGCCTTTAGGGGATTTCCATGGCCGACACCCTCCATTTCTCGCTGGTCTCGCCCGAGCGCGAGTTGTTTTCCGGCGAAGTCGCGCAGGTCGATGCGCCGGGTACGGAAGGCGAGTTCGGCGTGCTTCCGAAACACGCCCCGTTCATGACGACGCTGAAGCCCGGCGTGGTGCGCATCTATGCCGACGGCCAGATCACCCCGGTGTTCGTGCGCGGCGGCTTTGCCGACGTGACGCCGCAGGGCCTCACCATCCTCGCTGAGGAAGCGGTGCGCCTGGAAGATGTCGATGTGGCAGCCCTCGACGCCGACCTCGCCAAGGTGAAGTCGGACGCGAACGACCCGGGCGACGAGACCCGCCGCAAGCGCGCGGCCGAGCGGCTGGAATATCTCGAAGCGCTGAAGGCTGCTGTCAGCGGCGCCAAGCACTAGGCGCCAAGCACCAGGCGTCAAACCGGCTCGGTCCACCTCACGAACCGCTTCGCCACTTCCTCATAGACCGCAGCCTTGAACGGGATCACCAGCCCGGGCGAGTCCTCGAGCTTCGTCCATTTCCACGCGTCGAACTCCGGCGTGTGCGCGTCCAGCCTCACATCCGTGTCCGAGCCGATGAACCGGTAGGCGAACCATTTCTGGCGCTGGCCGTAGAACGGCCCGGCGAGCTTGGCTTTGAGGGCAGGCGGGAAGTCGTAATAGAGCCAGGGCTCGACCTCTTCGAGCAGCTCGACATGGCGGGGCTCAAGGCCGGTCTCCTCGCCCAGTTCGCGGATGGCGGCTTGCGCCGGCGTCTCGCCGCGGTCGATCCCGCCCTGCGGCATCTGCCAGGCATAGCGGCCCTCGTCCCGCCTCACCCCCGCACGGCGGCCGAGCATGACCAGACCCTTCCGCGAGAACACTGCGAGGCCGACATTGGGACGGTAGAGCGATGGGTCGCGCCCGCCCTGTTCAGGCTGCGCGTGGAACTGGCTCACGGGGCTTTGGGCCCGCGGGCGGTAATGCCAACAGCCGAGGAAGCCGGGGCCAGCGTGTAGCCCTTGGATTTCAGGCTCTGCGTCCACAGCCGCAGCGTCTCGACGGTCACGGGATAGGCATTGCCCATGCCCACGGCCTGGCCGTTCTGGATCGCCAGCGCCTCGATCTGCAGGAGTTCGCGGTCGATGGAATCGGCCGAGGGTTCGGCGTCGACGATACGGTCGGCGATCGAGAATTTCAGGCCCACATCTTTCGCCGCATCCGGCATCACCGAGCGCGAGGCAGCCCCGTCATGCATAAAGACGAGGCCGCGGTCCTTGAGCGCTTTCAGCACCGGGGTCGCCGCGCGGGCGTCGGTCGCAAACTTCGCGCCCATGTAGTTGGTGACGCCGAAGAAGCCGGAAGCCTTGCCGAGCAGCAGGTTGAGACGGCGGGTGTTCTCCTCGACCTTGTTGGAGGTGAGCAGCGTGTCCGGCCCGCCGTCATTGTTGGGATAGTCGTAGGCTTCCATCGGCAGTTCGAGCAGGACTTCATGGCCGGCCTGGCGGGCGCGGTTGATCCAGGTCTGCAGGTCGTTGGCGTAGGGCACGAAGGAGAGCGTCACTTCCGGCGGCAGTTCGTTGATGGCCGCGAGGGTGAGTTCCTGCTTCAGGCCGAGGCCGCCGACGATGAGGGAAACGCGGGGGCTGCCGGGGACTGCGGTGAAGGGGCGGGCATAGGCCTCGGCCGGCGTGCGGCCGTCGGCGGCGATCTTGGGCAGGTCGCCTGCGGGCGTGCGCTCGAAGAAGCCGGCGAGCGGGGCTTTTGCCAGCGGGTTGTTGGCGGCGACCGGTGCGTTGGTTTCGATCTCGGTGACGGAGATGCTGGCAGGCGCGCCATCGCCCGAGCCGACGGGCAGGTCGGCGTTCTCGTCATAGTCCACGCCAAGGCTCGGCTCGGAGGGCGTGTGCTCATCGTCGAGCGAGTTGGTCAGGCGCGCCTTGAGCAGCGGCGGCGGGCCGTTCTGTTCGGAGAAGAGGGCAAGGTCCACCCGAGGCCCGCCGGCGTCGTCCGACCCGAACAGCATGGCGGCGCCAAAAGCGCCCGCGCCCAGCGCGCCGAAGGCGGCAAGGCTCAGCGCCAGCTGCGATAATCCGGTACGGAGGGCGGACGGTTCGGCGTTGCGCAACGCAGGCATGCAGGTCCTCGGAAGGCGGCACTCTAAGCGCGTCAGTTTTCGGCCGCTAATGTTAAGAAGCAGGAAATGCAGCTGCGGCGGGGTGTCTCAAAAGCGGACTGTTTCTCAAGGGATTTTTACCGCTCCGCAAGGGCGCCGCGGCCTGCTTCGGGGGCAGGGGCGCATACCGGTGAGTTCCATCCTTATCCGGTGAGAGTGACCGGAACCGGGAAGCCCGGTGTGCGTTAGGCGCCCGTAAAGGGGTCTTAACAATGAGCAAGCCGAATCCCCCGGTGGCGCCCGAAGCGGCGCCTCCTGATCCTCATTCCCTCGATGGCCGTTCGCTCCCCCGCCTCAGCGAGCGGAAGTCCTTCCGCAAGGCCGAAGAAAAGGCCCGCGAAATCCTGCGCGAGCGCGGCTTCAGCGAAGCCCAGATCGAGATCGAACTGAGACGCGTGAAGAGGAGGCAGCTGGACGAGTAGGGGCGGGCGCCGTGTCCTCCACCGCCAAAGGCGGGGGAGGTGGATTGCGGCGAAGCCACAAGACGGAGGGGGCCGGCCGCGAAGCGGACGGATGTCGCAACAAGGGGAATCCCCTCTCAGCCCGATCCGCCTGCCTTCGGCAGGCAGCCCCTTCCGTCTCGCAAGCTTCGCTTGCGATCCACCTTCCCCGCCTTCGGCGGGGCAGGACTTCCCCACGCCCAAAACAAAAGGCCCGACGTTTCCGCCGGGCCCTTCGTTTGTTTCAGATGGCAGAAGCTACTGCTGCAGCTTGCCCTGGTCGCTTTCCGGCGCGGTCTTCACTGCCGGGGTTGCGGGGGCAGGGGCGGCTGAGGCGCCGGCGTCCTTGGTCACCACAGCCTTGCCGGACTGGATGAGGGCGACGGCCTGGTCGAGCTGGAAGTCCTCGCCCTTGTAGTCGGCCGGCGGCATGTTGGCCGGAATGTGCGGCGGCTTGCGCTCGGCGCCCTGGTCGTTGACCAGCGCGTTGGGGAGCGAGGCTTCCGTGTAGCGGGCCATGCGGTTCTTGATCTCGGTGATGTCTTTATCCGAGAGGCGGATCTGCGCGACTTCCACGTCCGGC
>DASYKO010000548.1:0-1772 GCA_035995285.1 Hyphomonadaceae bacterium
CGATCTGCGCGAAAGCGAGGCGCGGTTCCGCAACATGGCGGAGCATGCGCCGGTCATGATGTGGGTGACCGACACCGAAGGCACGGTCACCTATCTGAACCAGCTCTGGAGCGAGTTCACCGGCCAGTCGCCGGAGGAGGCATTGGGTCTCGGCTCCTGGATGGCGCTGCATCCCGATGATCGAGCGTCCACACGCGATGCCTTTCGTGCGGCGATCGCGGCGCAGGAGCCGTTCCACACCGAGTTTCGCCTGCGCCGCTATGACGGTGTCTATCGCTGGGCGCTCGGCACGGCCGGGCCGCGCTTCAGTGGATCGGGGGACGAGGGACCGTTCCTTGGCTTCATCGGCTCGGTCATCGACATCAGCGAGCGCAAGGAGGCCGAGCATATTCTGAAGCGCACCAACGAGGTTCTGGAGCAGCGGGTCACCGCCGCGATCGCCGAACGTGCCGAAGCGGAGGCGCAGCTCCGCCAGGCGCAGAAGATGGAAGCGGTCGGCAAGCTGACCGGCGGCGTCGCCCACGATTTCAACAACGTGCTGCAGGTGATCGGCGGCAATCTCCAGCTCCTGGTGCGCGACGTCGCCGGCAATCTGCGCGCCGAGCAGCGCCTGCAGACCGCAATTGCCGCGATCTCTCGCGGCTCGAAGCTGGCCTCGCAGCTGCTGGCCTTCGGCCGCCGCCAACCCCTGGCGCCGAAGGTGCTCAATCTCGGCCGTCTCATCCGCGGCACGGACGATATGCTCCGCCGCGCGCTCGGCGAGAGCATAGAGATCGAGACCATCATTGCCGGCGGCCTCTGGAACACCTTCGTCGATGTGGCGCAGGTGGAGAACGCGATCCTCAATCTCGCGATCAATGCCCGCGACGCCATGGGCGGCCATGGCCGGCTCACCATCGAGGCCGGCAATGCCGCGCTGGACGATGTCTACACCGCGCGCCACGACGAGGTTCAGCCGGGGCAGTACGTGATGGTCGCGGTCAGCGACACCGGCTCCGGCATGACAGCCGAGGTGCTGGAGCACGCCTTCGAGCCCTTCTTCACCACCAAGGCGGAGGGCCACGGCACGGGCCTCGGGCTCAGCATGGTCTACGGCTTCGTCAAGCAGTCCGGCGGTCATGTGAAGATCTACAGCGAGCCCCGCCAAGGCACGACGGTCCGCCTCTACCTGCCGCGTTCGCGCGAGGAGGAGGATGTCGAGATCGAGTTCGATGCCGGCCCCGCGCTGGGCGGTACCGAGACCGTGCTGGTGGTCGAGGACGACGAGGATGTGCGCGGCACCGTGATCGACATGCTGACCGATCTCGGCTATCGCGTGCTCAAGGCAAAGGATGCGCAAAGCGCATTTGCCATCATCGAAAGCGGCATTCCGGTCGACCTACTCTTCACTGACGTCGTCATGCCTGGGCCGATGCGCAGTCCGGAGCTCGCCCGCAAGGCCAAGGAGCGCCTGCCCAACATCGCCGTTCTGTTCACCTCAGGGTATACCGAGAACGCGATCGTTCACGGCGGCCGCCTCGACGAAGGCATCGACCTCCTGAGCAAGCCCTATACGCGAGAAGCCCTGGCGCGAAAGCTGCGGCACGTGCTGCGCAATCAGGAGCAGCGTCGGATCAGCGGCCAGCGCGTCGCCGCCGCGGCCGCGCGACGCCACGAGGAGCAGGCGGCGGAGCAGCAGAATCCAAATCACCCTCTGCGCGTGCTGCTGGTCGAGGATGACGCGCTCATCCGCATGTCGACGGCGGAGATGCTGATGGATCTCGGCCATGTCG
>DASYKO010000549.1:0-4357 GCA_035995285.1 Hyphomonadaceae bacterium
TATTTCTGGCTCGATGGGATGGAGGAGTTCGAGAAGGACAGCCGCCTCTTCGGCCAGACCGATGCGGTTGGCACTGCCGCCTACCACATGCGTCCCTTCGGCCGCCCGCTGATCGAAGCCTATTTCGGCGGCCAGCTTGCAGATGATCTGGAGAAGGGGGGCGAGAAAGCATTCGCCGATTTCGCGACGTGGGAACTCACAAAGGTCCTAGGCTCCGACTTCGCCAAACGCATCCGGCCTCTCCACTGCTCGCTGTGGCGCACCGACGAATTTGCCCGCGGCTCATATTCCTATGCCCTGCCGGGCCATCATGGCGATCGGGTGAAGCTCGCAGAGCCGATCGACAACCGCATCTATTTCGCCGGCGAGGCCTGCTCGCAGAACAATTTCTCGACCGCCCATGGCGCGCTCATCACTGGCCGTGAGGCTGCCGAAAAGGCGCTGGCGGGGCTTGGACTACCGACGGCCTAAGCAGCGGGCCGATGCTCTTTCGGTTGCTCTTCCGGATTTTCCGGCAGCTCGGAGCCATCCTCTTCCAACCGTTCACCCGGCGTACGGCTTGCATCGAGCTTGTCCACAAAGGCGTGGTTCACGTCGCGGTGCTTGGCCTCGTCCGCACGCACGGCGATCACCAGCTCGCGCAGGCGCGCATTGGGCGAAAGCTTCCAGTAGTCGATCGCGATCTGCGGGGCAGGCACATTCTCGATTTCGCCCGCATCGATCTCCTTGAGGAATTCGGTGTAGGAGATGATCGCCTCTTCCTCGAAATATCCCACCGTCCGGTGAGCCGTCCGCGGCGCGAAGAGATAGACGAGGAAGTAGAGATTCCAGAAAACGCCCTGTGCGAGCAGGACGAGGAAACGCTCGAACGCCGTCGGCTTGAACAGGGCGACGAACGCCATCAGGTGCATGCGCTCGTTCTCGGCTTCGTCCAGCAGCTCCCTGATCCATCCATCATCATCACGCATCCGGCGAAGCGATTTGAGGTGGTTCATCATGCCGCCAACCATCCCCGGCACGGCGGCGACGGTCTCCAGCACGATGGCGCGGTGGCCGTAGCGCTTGGCGAAGAAGGTGTCGGCGAAGAAGCGCAGGAATTTCGTGATGCCCAACGCGATCCTGTCGGACGTCCCCTGCGGCTCGTGGTGGCTCGTCAGCTCGACCATAGGGAAAATATGGCCTCCGCTTGCTGCATGGCAATTGGTCCATCCCGCGCCGGGTTGCCGCAGCCTTATTCGGGCGGCGGGTCGTCTGGGGGAAGATCGTAGGGCGAGCGTTCCGGGGGCGGCGCCTGTTCCGGCTCAGCGGGCAAAGGCACAAGCGGCGCATCGCCAGGCTTGCGCTCGTCGGCAGGCAAGCGCGGCGGCAGGGGCTGGGGCACATAGGGCGGCGGCGCCTTGCCCTTCACGCTCAACACCTTGCGCACCGAATAGGCGCCCGCGACCTGACTTTCGAAATAGCCCGTCGCCGCATCGTCGGGATATTCCTGAGCAAGCAGCTGCTTGATGCGGCTGTCGAGGTGCTCGCCATGGCAGGCGAGGCAATGCTCGGTCATCTGCATCGGCCGGATCCAGCGGAAGACTTTCTCGTCTCCCTCCTGCCTGATCTCGCTGGTCTCGAACGTGGCGGGATCGAGGCCGGTGTCCGCCATGTAGGCGAACTCCTGCATCTTCTGTTGCTCCCACGCATCCGCTCCCGAGGCAGGATTGCGCGGATCGAGCGATGTGCGGCTGAAGTCGAACTTGTTCGCGTCGCTGATCTCCTTGGCCCAGCCCGGCACATGATCGGTGTAGGCAAGGTAGAGCGCGACCACATCCTCGCCGCGCTCGAGCCGGTCGAGGATCTCCAGCTGCATGCGCCGGTCGAACCCCAGCGCCGCCTGCCGCGCGGCGTTCAGATCCTTCGGATCGGGCTGCTCGAACTTCGGTTGGCACGCCGCAAGAAGGCACGCTGAAGCCAGCGCAACGGCGCTGAACCTCCCGCACATCCTCGTGAGTCGCTGCATCATCCGCGGAACAACCCGCAAACCCCTGAAAACATGGGTCTCAGTCAAGCCCAGATGCGGCTGGAAAGGAACCCCGCGCCCCACCTGCCGTTAAAGTGGCGGGAAGTCCAACGGCGGGAATTCTGAGGAGCAAGGCCATGTCCCCGCAAGAACTCTCGCTGAAAGCCTCGCCGGTCAAAATCCTGTCGTTCAAGACACCCTCGCTCAAAGGCCTCTCCTTGAAAGGCATGGCGCTCAAGAACCTAAAGCTGCCGGCCCTGTCGTTCGGAGACGTATCGCTGAAAGAGCTCTCGCTCGGATCCGCCAAACCCCAATCCGTCCAAGCAGAACCCGGCAGGGCGTGGGCCGCTCACCTGTCCTCGCCACGCACGCGCATCACTGTCCTCTCCGCCGCTGTCGTGGCGATGGCCGCTCTTGCGACCGGCGGCATGGTGATGGGCCCGCCTATCGAACCCGTCCGCATGTCGGGCCTGAACGCCGTCAAGACCGAGGGCTATCCGGTGTTCGACCGCTACGGCGAGCCTGTCGGCCAGATTGCCAGCGTCGAGAACGCAGATGGCCGCACGATGTGGCTGAATATCAAGCTCGAGGACGGAAACATGGCGCGCGTAGCGTCCTTCCGCGGCTTCCTCGATGCACGAGCCAGGCAGGTCGATCTCGTCCTGACGCGGGATCTGCTTGAGACGCGTGGGATCGAGCAGGCCAACGCCGCCGCCGACCAGGCCGCCTTCAAGGCCGTGATGGAAGACGGGCAGAGCGACCCGGTCACGAAAGCAGCGAAGCCGACCTGATCACTCTACCTTCAGCTTGAACTTGAACCGCTCGTCGGCCGGGTCGGACTTGTCTTCCCATGGCCGCTTCTGGACGAGCGCGATCTCCGCCTCGCCCGGCTTCAGCGCCTCGATGATCAGGACCTCCCAGTGGTTGCCGCCTGTAAAGCCGGGAAGCGATTGCGCTGTCGTGGTCGCCCCGCCCGGGCCGTCCGTCACTTTCACGAAAGCCGGCGGCTTGTCCGCAGCCCAGACATAGCCGGCCGTCGGCACGCCCGAGAGCGAGACAGAGATTTTCTCGCCGACCTTCATGGCGACCGATGCGCCTGCGTCTTCCGCCTTGATGTCGCGCACCACGCCGTCGGTCCTGGGCGGGGGCAGGGAGCGCGAGACGAACTTGCACGCCTTGGCGGCGCCGCCACTGGTCAACTGGATCGTCTCGCCCTCGAAGTTGAGCGTGGTGGTTGCATCCTTGAACACCATGCCGCTCTGCGCAGCCTGATCCACAGGAAGCTCCTTTGCCGCTCCGCCGTCGAGCCGCATCAGCGCGGTCGGACCTGCACTACCCGAGTTGAAGACGACATCGAGCTTGCCGCCGCCCTCGCATTCGAAATTCACCGCGCTATCGAAACGCGCATCGGCTGGCGCAGGCGCTGCGGGTTGCTGGGCCATGTTCTCCTCCGGCTTTGCGGGCGGCGGCTGGTTGCAGCCTGAAGCGAGAAGTCCCAGACCGGCCGCAGCCGCCATGATCCCGATGCGCATAAAAGTCCCCGAATTCTTCAAAGCATGAAGCTTTACAGTCCTTAAGCCACACTCGGGCCCGGGAGCCTGGAACGCAATCCCCATGCTCAGGCCCCACGCTCAGGCGGCCGTTCACGGATGCTTAGGACGAATCTCGCTAGGCCGATTCGAGCCTTTTTCGACAAAAGGCCATTTCGACGAAGGGACAAGCCATGCCCGATTTTCCGATCCTGATGTGCGCCATCGCGGCCATGCTCGCCGGCGGGGCGGCCGCGTCCGGCTGGACGTCTTCGGTCATCGTCGCCAACACGGCGTTTGACGGCCTCGACCATGGCCGCGCCGACCGGATGCTGCGCAGAGTGCTCGTCGCCACCGCAGGCTTCCAGACGATCCTCCTGGGCGCCGCCGCGGCTTGCGCGCTGATCGGCCAGGCGTTTGCCGCTGGCATCGTCGCCGCAATCGCTGCGGTGGGGTTCTTCTCCAACGTCTGGACGCTGGCCCCGCGCAAGGACAAGGCGCCGGACGGGCTGAAGAAGCGCAACAAAACCATGCGCGTGGTCGCCGTGGCGCTCACGCTCATGGTTACCCTTGTAGCCGTCGGCGCAGCCGTGATGGCCGCGCTCGGCGTCTGAGTCACGCCTCAGGCAAAGCAAGCATGCGTTGCCGTCGCCAGGGCGCCGCTGACGTCCGGCTGTGACATCAGGCTTTCCGGCAGCATGCCGTTCATCTTGCGGTTGTCGTAAGCGCCTTGCGCCACCGTTGCGAACATATCCGGCGGCAGTTCCTTCTCGACTGAATCCACGAAGCAGGCGCACTTGGATTTCTGCCCGCCCATGTGGGT
>DASYKO010000550.1:0-8387 GCA_035995285.1 Hyphomonadaceae bacterium
GCGTTTCCTCCTGGCGCCGGGATTGCTCCCCGCGCTTCGGAACGATGACACGCCAGTAGCGGGAATGGGTCTCAATGATACGCGTTGTGATTGCAGTTGCGGCGATCGGCCTGATGAGCCTCTCGGCTTTCATCTAGGGCCGCCTACGTTTCCCCATTGGCGCGAACATTGCTCTCCCCTGCGGAGACACGTTCCGTAGCCCCGTTCGGGGGCAGTCCGGGGATCGGCATGATACGTTTACTGATATGCGTGGCCGCCATCGGCCTCATGAGCCTGTCGGCTTTCGCCCAGGATCTCACTGGAACACCTGAGCAGAACGAGATCACGCGCACGGCCACGGCCGAGCGCATCAAGGCCGGCGCGATGAAGTGCGTGGCCTGCGATCTCTTCCAGGTCGACCTGTCCTACCAGGAACTCCCCAACCGCGACCTTTCCAGCGCCCGCCTGCGCCAGGCGGACCTGAGCCTTGCCACCTTCGACAAGGGCAAATTCGTCAACACCAACCTCTCGATCGTGAACGCCTTCGGCGCGCGGTTTGAGGATGCGGATCTTTCCAACGCCAACCTGCAGGATGCGACGCTTGTGGGCGCATGGATGGGCGGGGCGAACTTTGCCGGCGCCAATCTTTCGAACGCCAACCTCTCCGGCGCCTATCTCGTGACTGCGAAGAACCTCACGCAGTATCAGCTCAACACGGCTTGTGGGGACGCGACGACGGAATTGCCCAAAGGGCTGAAGCTGGTCCACTGCAAGGCCAGCGGCGTTGAAGTTCTCGAGGCTACGCCCGCGCCGCCTGTTGCCGAAGAGCCCGCTCAACCTGCTCCGGCGGCGCCCGCCGTTCAGGCCGCGCCCGTTCCGGCGGCCACCATTCAGGCAACGCCAGCCGCAGCTCCGGCCGATCCCGTTCCCGCCTCCGTCCTGCCGGTGCAGACCCTGCCGCCGTCCGACGTTCCGACCGATGCCCTACTCGGCGGCCGCTCGAACTAGCTCGCGGCCCGCGGCGCGTCCTGGCGCCTTCCTCAGCGATGCGATCCTGTCCGCCGCACGGCAGGCCAGCGCCATGATGGTCAGCGTCGGGTTGGCGTGGCCGCCGCTGGGCATCACGCAGCCGGATGTGACCCACAGATTGTCGAACCCGATGGCCCGGCATTCGCGGTCGACGATGGCGCCCGGCCCCACGCCCATCGGCGCGCCGCCGATCTGGTGATAGCCGTCGTGCGCATTCTCCTCGACGCGCGCGTGCAGGTCGCCCTCGCCATTCCAGCGGATCGACCCGGCGCCGGCGCCGCGCAGGTCCGCATCGAGCAATTCGTGCGCGCGCACCACGCTGTCGAAATCCGGGCGCGAGAAGCGGAAGCCGATCTGCAGCTTCGGCAGGCCGATGGAATCGAGACGGTCGCTCAGCGCGATGCGGTTCGAGGGGTCGCTGCGCTGCTCGGAGTGATAGACCGAGCGCCAGCCATTGCCGCCGGACGAGAGGAAGGCCTTCGGCCTGAATTTCTGCCGGGTGATCCGCGAGGCGGCCAGGATCCAGGCCGTCTCCGCCAGCCCCGTGGCGGCCGCCCATGGAGCGCGTCCGACATTGGCAAGGTGTGGCGCGATCAGCTCTGCGTCCCCCGCGCCCCATTCGCCGGCCATCAGGCGAACGCCATAGGCGGCGAGGAATTTGGCGGACATGAGGGACGAGCCGTGTGCGGCTGCGTCGCGCTGCGGCTGGTCCAGCCACCAGACGACGTTGCCGATGTCTTCGGCTTCGACAGTGTCGTCGTTCGAGCGGATGCGCCGCCGGGCGGAATAGGCGCCGTTCGCGGTGAAATGCCCAAAGGCTGCGGCGTCCTTGGGATCGTTGAACACGATGTCGGCGATCGAGCCGGTGAGATGCCCCATGTATCCGCGGCCGAGCGGGCCATCGGCGCCGCCGAACAGGGAGGGGTCCTCCCTCTGCGCCATCAGCATCAGGCGGAGGCTGCCAAGCCCGCCGCCGGCGAAGACAACATGCGCCGCCTTCGCGGTGATGGATGCGCCATCCGCGATCGCGTGCACGCCGGTGACCTTGCCATGTTCGTGCGAGAAGCCCGTGACGCGTGCGCCGAGCAGGATTGCGGGGCCGTCCGGAGCGTGGATACGCGCCCGCCAGCGGCGAGCGAGGTTCGGATCGGGCGCCCAGCTTTCCGCCGTCGTCGCTGAAAAGCGCATGAGGCCGGAGAACTTGCCCGGCGCCGGGCGTTCGATCACTGCGCCTGCCCCGATCAGCTCGGCCGCATAATGCCACCAGGGCAACATCTCGTCCCACGAGATGGGCCAGTTGCGCAGGTCCACGGGATCGAGCGGCACAGAGCGCCCGCCCCACCAGTGCGAACTGCCGCCCAGCGCCGAGGCGGACACGATCTCCGTGGGATCATGCGCCCTGCACTCGATCTCCGCTGCGAGCACATCGGGAGAGCCGGGCACGGGCCGCACCTTGCCGGCGTCGAGCACGAGTACGCGCAGGCCGCGGTCATGGCATGTGAAGGCGCAGCTAAGACCCGCAGGTCCTGCGCCGACAATCAGCACGTCAAAGGTGTGCGCGGAAGCATCCGCGCGCGCGACAAGCGGCACGTGGGTCCCCGAACATATGGTCGGGACCGAAAACGGCGTGTTGTGAAATCAGCTTTTCCGAAAACGGTCGTCCGGCCGCCGAGCCGCTCTTTCAAAGCGTGGCAGCTTGCCGCCGTCAGGCCCCACGCCCGCGATCACGGCATTCCCGGGTGCGACAATCGGGTTTCTGCGCACACTCGCAACACGATGCGGCTACAGCGGTAAATTCGCGCGGCGGATGAGTGCGGTGGCGGGAATTAGGTTCCGCAAGCTTTTGCACAAGTTAGGGTTTTGCGCTTTCCGCTTGCCGGACCTTCGGCGCGCACTAACTCCGCGTGTTCGCCTTACGGAAGGCGCCGCCCGCAAAAATCAGTGCGGGAGGCTGGCGGACTAGTTGTCCTGGAACGTCGCCAGCACGGCCTTGAAGCAGGTGCAGTTGGCGAGATCGGTGCACGCCAGAGCTTCGAGTTTGCCCTCGACGCCGGCCTCGATCAGCTCCTGCTGCGGACGGTCGAGCAGCAGGGATGCGAGCTTCAGCGCACGCGCTTGCGCGTGAGTGAAGCGCACGGAGGTGCGCTCCGTATGACGCGGGCTCGGCGGCAGGCCGAGGCGGTTGTCGAGCCGCCAGGGATCGGAGTCCATCACGGCGCGCGCCGGCTTTTTCATCGGCCACATCGACAGGGCCTCGTCGATCTTGACCTTCGCATCGCCAACGTTGGAGGCTCCAACCATGGAGGCGACAGGCGGTGCGGCCGAGACGACGGCGGGAAGGTTCAGAGAACTGCCTTCCGAAACCTCGTCGGGCTCCGGCGCCAAGACCACTTCCTGGATGGGACGATATGTCGGCGTGCGCAGCACGTTGGCGAGCTGCGGTTCGGCGCTCGGGCGTGCCTCGCCCTTGCGGGCGAGCATTCCGGCGTTGAGAGAGGCGAATGAGGACATGAGATGCCTTCTCGCTAGTGCTGCGGGCGGCGTCCGAATGCGCGGGGCTGGCGGCGATCCTGCTGACCCGGCGGCGGGCCACGGTCGCCTGAGCGCCGCTCCAGCGTGCTGGCTGTGACGCTGGCCGGCCGCGTCGCTTCAGCGACGCCGGCGTGGGTGATAGCTGCAACGGATGCGGCGACGGGGGCCGGCTGGGGCGCGGAGCGCCGCGGATCGGGGATCACCACCGAGGTGGACGACATTGAGGCCCAGGCCGGGTATTCGGTTTCCCAGTCCTCCTCGCCATCCTCGTTCATGGCGGCGGGTTCGGGCTCGTAGGCGGATTCAGGGGTAAGAACCGCAGTCGTGAAATCGGCGCGGGTCTTCTGTTCCCACTTCGGATCGTTGCCGTAGAGGCGGACAAGGCGGTCGCGCAGATACATCCAGAGCGCCGCGATCTCGCGGGCGGACTTGGAGTCCGGGCGGATGTCGCCGACGGTGCGGCCGTCGATCATCGAGGCGGCGAAGTCGACGCGGTGATGCAGCGTCACCGGCGCCACCATGCCGTGCTGAGACAGGGCGACTGCCGTTTCCGATGTTATGCGGGCGCGGGCCGTGGCGGAGTTCACGACAAACACTAGCGGCTTCTTGAGGCTTTCCGCGATGTCGACCGTGGGGCCGACGGCGCGCAGATCGTGCGGGCTGGGGCGCGTGGGCACCACCACCAGGTCGGCGCGGGCGACCACGTGGGCGATCGTCTGGGTGACGGCCGGAGGCGTATCCACCACGATCGTCTTGAAGCCGAGCGACTTCAGGTGATCGAGGCAGGCATCCAGCTCCTCCAGCGCGGTGTGCGCGAAGGCGGGCGTGGAGGCCTGACGGCAGTTCCACCATTTGGCCAGCGACCCCTGGGGGTCGGTGTCGATCAGGGCGACCGGGCCATCGCCCGTTCGTTCCGCCTCGACGGCGATGTGCCCGGACAGGGTGGTCTTTCCAGACCCGCCCTTCTGGGATGCGAAGACGACGACACGAACGCCGTCAGCCATGAGAAACTCCCCGCGTAGCGTCCCGCCGCCACCATCACCGGGGCGCGGGCCATGCCACGTAAGGGAACGCCTCGCGATTTAGCGGCGCATTAGAGGCGCCAGGCCAATTTCGTGACGCGCCTTAAACCCTGATCATCGCTGGAACCGGGAAAGTCCAGGCGCTGCGGGACGGTTTGCTGGTCAACGCGTTAAGCGTGTTAACCGAGAGCGCCGTGAAAAAATGTTTGGTCAACGAAGATAAACGTGGCTGGCGCCGCTGTGGGTCAGCGTTTTGCGCGGCATGCGTTGCATTTGCTTTCAGCACAATCTAGCTTTCCTGTGGGACAAAAAGGGGGGACCGTGATGGCACGTCGTGCTCAAGGATCAGTTTCAGGATCATCAGGTGGAGGCAGCGGAGCCGTCGCTCCCCCGCCGGGCGGTGCGGCCAAGTCCGCCATCCTGAGCCAGCTCGAAGGCTATGGATACAGGACCGAAGAGGAAGCGTTCTACGCGCTGCAGGCCGCAACGATGGAGCTGAGTGATCTGCTCGGCGACCACCCGCATAACCTGCAGGCTGCGCTGTCGCCAAACATCACGAGGATGTCGGCGAGCGACGAACAAGCACTCGAAAACCTGCCGTGCACGCTTGGGGTGCCGTTAGGCGGCCCTCCCCCGCCTCCGCCTTCGCCGGCGCCTGTTCCCCCCGTAGCAGCCGGGACCAGCGTGAATCACATTCCGAACCTCCCGCCGATCCGCAATCAGGATCCGCGCGGGACGTGCGTGGCGTTTTCGTCCGTCGCGGTGATGGAGCATGTCCTCACCGTCGGGGGGTCCTATCAGGAACTGTCGGAGCAATTCCTCTACTGGAATTGCAAGACCAATGACGGAGATCCGCGGCCAGGCACATGGCTGCGGTTTGCATTTCCGCTGATCCGTCGCGATGGCGTTTGCCTGGAATCGACTTGGGCCTACCAGAAGCTCGGCTGCGCAACGGAAGACTGCGGGCCTCCCCCGCCTACCGCAATCCCGGAAGCTCTCACCTACAGGATGCGCGACCAGGCGCTGCCGCCGAATTCCATCGCCGACATCAAAGCGGCGCTGGCCAGCCGGTGCGTGGCGTTTTCCATCCCGGTCTTTCGGAGCTGGTATCGTTCGCTGGAGGTGCGCCGCACCGGGCGAATCCTCATGCCGGTGCCGAACGACGTTCAGGAGCGCGGCGGACACGCCATGACGCTGGTGGGCTATCAGGACGATCCCTCGCCTGGACTTGGCGGAGGCGAATTTATCCTAAGGAATTCATGGGATACGGCGTGGGGCAGCGCGTGTGTGTATGGCGCTGGCTATGGGACGATCCCATATGCCTATATCGCGCGTTACTGCATGGAGGCGTATACGGTAGCGTAGGCAGGCCGTTCCGGGAGCAGCATCTGCCTGGGCCGGATGCCTTCTACAGGGATGCCTTCTACAGGAGTGTCCACTCATGCCTTTGTCGATGAACCTCCTCGGCTTGAGCAATCAGGAGGTCGTCCGTCTTCAGGATTTCGGCTACAAGACGGCCGACGAGATTTTCCATGCCGTGGTCGGCTCGCCCGACCAGTTCAAGTCGCTGCTGTCGGATTCGACGATCAAGCAGATCCTGGTGCTGGCCAAGTCAAACAAGACGGAATCGAATACCGGCGACTGGTTCAAGGAGCACCAGCCTCTAGGCGTGCCTGCCGACGGCCCGGCGGTGAATGTAGATTTCGACGATCCGGAATTTGACCGCAAACGCGAAGCGCTCGTGGACAAGCTCAAGCACGCCAAAAGCGACGACGTCAAAAAGGACGTGCAAACGCAGCTGATGGAACTCTACACGCGCCGCCCGCTCAAGCACGGCTAGCCACACGTAGCTGCAGCCGCCTACTTCTTCTCGACCACCCGGATTTCCAGCTCGCGCAGCTGCTTGAGCGACGCCTCGCTGGGCGCGCCCATGAGCAGATCCTGCGCCTGCTGGTTCATCGGGAAGAGCGTGATCTCGCGCAGGTTCTGGACGCCGCAGACGAGCATGACGATGCGGTCCACGCCGGCGGCCATGCCGCCATGAGGCGGGGCGCCGAACTGGAAGGCGCGGTACATGCCGCCGAACTGCGCTTCGACGTCTGCTTTCGATAGGCCGGTGATCTCGAAGGCCTTTACCATCGTCTCCGGGCTCGCATTCCGGATGGAGCCGGAGGCGATCTCGTAGCCGTTGCAGACCATGTCGTACTGGAAGGCCTTGAGGCTCAGCGGATCCCTGCCGCCGGTGAGCGCTTCCATTCCGCCCTGCGGCATCGAGAAGGGGTTGTGCGCGAAGTCGATGCGCTTTTCTTCCTCGTTGTATTCATAGAACGGGAAGTCGACGATCCAGCAGCAGGCGAACTGATCCGGCTTCGTGAGGTTCAGTTCCGTACCGACGCGGTTACGCGCTTCGCCGGCGAACTTGTAGAATGCCTTCGGATCGCCAGCGGTGAAGAAGATCGCATCGCCGACCTTGAGGTCGAACTGCTTGCGAATGGCTTCCGCACGCTCTGGCCCGATGTTCTTGGCGACCGGGCCTGCCCCGCCCTCCTCGCCTTCGCGCCAGAAGATGTAGCCGAGACCCGGCTGGCCCTGCTGCTGCGCCCAGGAATTCATCTTGTCGCAGAAAGCGCGCGACCCGCCGCCGGTTGCGGGAATGCCCCACACCTCGTTCTTCGCATCCTTCTCCAGCATGCCGGCGAAGACCTTGAAGCCCGAACCGCGGAAGTGCTCGGAGACATTACCCATCTCGATCGGGTTACGAAGGTCCGGCTTGTCAGAGCCGTATTTGCGGACGGCCTCGTCGTAGGGAATGCGCGGGAATTTCTGGGTGACGGGTTTGCCGTTGCCGAACTCCTCGAACACCCCGCGCAGCACGGGCTCCATCGTGTCCCACACGTCTTCCTGCGTGACGAAGCTCATCTCCAGGTCGAGCTGGTAGAACTCGCCCGGCAGACGATCCGCGCGCGGGTCTTCATCGCGGAAGCAGGGCGCGATCTGGAAGTAGCGGTCGAAGCCCGCCACCATCAGCAGCTGCTTGTACTGCTGCGGCGCCTGGGGCAGCGCGAAGAACTTGCCGGGATGGATGCGCGAGGGCACGAGGAAGTCGCGCGCGCCTTCGGGGGAGGACGCGGTGAGGATCGGCGTCGAGTATTCTGTGAACCCGGCATCGGCCATGCGCTTGCGCATCGAGGAGATCACCTTCGTGCGCGTCACGATGTTGGCGTGCAGCGTCTCGCGGCGCAGGTCGAGGAAGCGGTATTTGAGGCGCACATCCTCCGGATATTCCGGCTCGGCGAAGACGGGCAGCGGCAGCTCTTCGGCTTCCGAGAGCACGACGAGATCCTTCACCTTGAGGTCGATCTCGCCCGTCGCCAGCGTCGGGTTCACCGTGCCCGGGTCGCGGGCGACAACCTCGCCGGTGAGGGAGATGACCGACTCCACCCGAATACGCTCCAACCGGGCAAAGTGCGCGTTGGAGGGCGTAATGACGCACTGGGTGATGCCGTAATGGTCGCGCAGGTCGATGAACAGGAGGCCGCCCAGGTCCCGTTTACGATGCACCCACCCGGAAATGCGGGCGGTATTGCCGACGTCACTCCCGCGCAGCTGGCCGCAAGTATGCGTCCTGTAGGCGTGCATGGGGCCGAACTCCTTGATTCAGATAAGGCGGGCTTGCGCCCTTTGGCTGCGAATCCCCCGCAAAACCGGGGAATTTCCTTGATTGATCGGGCGGACAAGCGCATGTCGCCGTTGAGCTTGTCAATATCAGGCTGGCCGCCGATTCTGGAGCCTATGGTTTTGAACGACGACGAAGACGGCGAGATC
>DASYKO010000551.1:0-4700 GCA_035995285.1 Hyphomonadaceae bacterium
ACGGCAAGGAAGAGCCGATCCTGTCGGTGCCGAAGTACGACTTCAACTGGCAGCTCGACTATGACCTGAAAACGCCGAAGGTCTTCAAGGCCGGCACCAAGATGGTCCTGCGCTACACCTACGACAACTCGCCGAACAACAGGGCCCTGTCGAAGGAAGAGAAGGATGCGGACGGCAATCCGCTGCCCTCCTACTCGACCACGGTGAAGTCGGGCGAGTACACCCACCAGGAGATGTTCTTCTTCCGGATGAACTATCGCTGGGTGGATGAAACCTCCAGCCACGTCCGCAAGGACCTGCAGGACGCGCTGGCGAAAACACGCGCCTTCGGCATGCTGGACGACAACCTCGACAACAAACTCAGCATGGATGAGGTGAAGACGCGCAGCAAAGCCGTCGCCGCCAAATTCACCGAGACCGACACCAACCATGACGGCTTCATCGACATGAAGGAGCTCAATTCGGGCACTGCTGTCGCCGCCACCACCCGCGAGATCCGCGACGCGGACGCCGCGCTGGAATAGGCCGTCAGCAGACGAAACGGGAAGGCCGGAGGGAAACCTCCGGCCTTTTCGTTTTGGGGCGCCGCCCCATCCGTGCTCCCACCACCCACCGGGCGAGTCGCGGGTGACCGTGCGGCGCCCGCATCGACTCCCGCTAAATACCGGCTGGACGGCTCGCTTCTAGCGGGATTGTGACCGCCCGATCGGTGATAATGACCGCCCGAACCCCCTGGTCGCGTTGACGGTTTTGCCCCCCGCCTAGATACTGAAATCGGTATTATTTACGCCGCTCGGCCCCGTGCGAGATGGGGCCAGCCAGAGGGAGAGCTGGAATGAAGCCGTCCATCAAGTCCGTCCTGATATCGACAGCGGCCGCAGCCGCCCTTGCCGTCACGGTCGGTGTGGCCTCCGTCACCGCCCTGCCGACGGACAGCGTCGTTCCGGAAAAGGCCAGCAACTTCCAGCTGACCGACACCACCCGCCTCGCGCACGAACTCTACTATTTCAACTACGCCCCCGCGATCGTGCTGATGTCCCAGACCAACGGCTCGAAGCTGTCGCGCGATGGCGCGGCTGAACTCGCCAAGCTGCAGGCCGCCTACAAGGACAAGGGCGTCCTCTTCTACATGATCAACTCCTCGGACACGCGCGACGCCGCCGCGGCGGAAGGCGCCAAGAACAAGTTCGCCGTTCCGGTCCTGATGGACGAACTGCAGCTCGTCGGCGAACAGCTCGGCGTGCAGCGCGAAGGCGAGATCTTCGTGCTCAACCCGAAGAAAGGCTTCGAGGTCGCCTACCACGGCCCGCTCGATGACCGCTTCACCAAGGCCTCCTACAACCTGAAGTCCGCGGCCAAGGAAGCCTATACCGCCGACGCCATCGACGCCGTGCTCGCCGGCAAGACTGTCGGCGCCAACCGCGTCGACGTGAAATTCGGCAAGACCATCTCTTTCCCCGAGCGCGGCAAGGTCGCCGAGCACGCCAACATCTCCTACACCAAGACGGTCGCCCCGATCCTCCAGGCCAAGTGCGTCGCCTGCCACCAGAAGGGCGGCATCGCCCCCTTCGCGATGGATAGCTACGAGGTCGTGAAAGGCTTCGCGCCGATGATGCGCGAGTCGGTGATGTCCGAGCGCATGCCCCCCTACTTCCCCGATCCGCATATCGGCACGTTCAAGAACGATGCGGCCCTCACGGCGGAAGAGAACAAGACCCTCATCCACTGGCTCGATGCCGGCGCCCCGCGCGGCACGGGCGAGGACATCCTCAAGACGCAAGCCGGCGTTGCGCCCGACTGGCCGACCTCGCTCGGCAAGCCGGACGTGATCGTCCAGCTCCCGTCCTTCTCGGTCCCGGCTTCGGGCACGGTCGAATACCAGGCCATGGCCGTCGACAACCCCTTCAAGGGCGACACCTGGCTGCGCGCCATCGCGGTGAAGCCCGGCGCACGCCAGGTCCTCCACCACGTCACGTCCAACTGGTCGCCTGACCGCAACGCGCCCCCGGCGAAAATCCCGGGCGGCTCCGTCGGCTCCTACACGCCGGGCGCCGAACCGCAGGTCATCGCTGACCAGGCCGGCGCGCCTGTTCCGGCCGGCGGCAAGCTGCGCTTCTCGATGCACTACACCACGACGGGCAAGGCGATGACCGACGCCACCCAGATCGGCTACTACACGCTCAAGGCCCCGCCGAAATACATCAAGCGCTCCGTCGTCATCTCCGATGGCGCCCTGCGCATTCCGGCCGGCGAAGCCCGCCACCAGGAAATCGCCTACCTCGAATTCCCGGCGGATGCCTATCTCTACACGCTCTATCCGCACTCGCATTACCGCGGCTACCACGTCGAGCTGAAGCAGAAGACGCCGGACGGCAAAGAGAAGATGCTGCTCTCCCTGCCGAAGTACGACTTCAACTGGCAGCGCGATTACGATCCGGAAACGCCCATCCTCGTGAAGGCCGGCACCAAGCTGATCGCGACCTGGGTCTACGACAACTCGGATCACAACAAGGCCAACCCGAACTCGAAGATCGATGTCACCTGGGGCGAACAGTCCTGGCAGGAGATGATGTACTTCCGCGTCAACTACCGCTGGGCTGACGAAACCGTCGACAACCTGCGCAACGACCTGCAGGCCAAGCTGATGGAATCACGCACGATCGGCGGCATCGACGACAACGCCGACGACAAGGTGGAAATCTCCGAACTGCGCGGTCCGATGGCCTCGCTGAAGGCGCGCTTCACCGAGCTCGACCTCAACAAGGACGGCGCCCTCGACAAGAAAGAACTCGCCGCCGGCAACGTCGACCGCTCGTCCCGCGGCGGCCGTGGCGCCCCCCGCGATCAGGACATCGACCTCTAGTCGAAGTCAGAAGCCAAAACACAAAGGCCGGAGGGAAACCTCCGGCCTTTTCGTATCTGGCACCGCCGGGCGCCTGCCCGGCAGCGCCGCCGCAAGGCGGCGATCTCCAACCCCCGCACTGTTATGGAGTCATTCTCGGGCAAGCGAAGCGCGACCCGAGAATCTCTGGGCCGCATGCACAACCGCTAGCTCAGCTCTCGCCGCCCAAAGATTCTCGGGTCAAGCCCGAGAATGACTCGTGTATGGTTCAGCGCATCACTGCGCCGGCGCCGGCGCCGGCTGCATCAACAGCCCGCCGATCTTCCCTTCGGCATTCATCGCGATCCGGAAAATCAGAGAGCCCTTCTCGAAGGTCGCGTTGTAGATATCCATGCCGCCCGGCCCCGTCTCGGTGTAGGCGAGCGTCTTCAAGGCGCCGAGGGCCTTGATACGATCCGCCGCCTGCGGCGTGCCGCGCACGGCGTCGGCCAGACCCTGCGCCATCGTGGTGTAGTCCGGCGCGCCCTTGGCGATATCCGCGATGAATTTGCGCAACGGCGCTTCGGTCGGCCGCGTCGCCTTTGCGCTGGGCGTTGCCGGAGCCGGCTTCTGCTGCGCCAGCGCCGGAACACCCGCCGCCATCGCCACGGCCAGGAATCCCGCTGTCACAAGTCCTGAGATTTTCATGATCCATCCTCCCAATCGCCGAGGATGATGCCGACGAACAAGACAGAAATACGGCGCCCACCCATCCATGTCATTCCGGGCGTAGCGCAGCGAAGACCTGGAACCGTGCGCGACAGCGCCGAAGGCGCGAACGCCCGGCAGGGCAGCCACCGCTCCATCGCCAGCCCCCCGCCAACCTCAACCCTCAATACCGGGAAGAACTTGGTGTCCTTGGTGCATCCTTGGTGTCTTCGTGTTGAAAACTTTCCAACCCAGCCCGCCAGCCTAGGCGTTCTCACCAAGCACACCAAGTCAGCGCGCCAGGCCCATACTGGTGGTGACTTTCCGAAAACTCACCACCGTTATGGCGACTCCACCCCCGCCATTCCTTCAGCATTTTCCACAAAATGAAGAATCTTCGCGTTCTGGAACTGTCGGTCTCCAAACCCGTGAGACACTCGCCGCGAAAGGACCTCGATGCGCACTCGCCATCACAGCTTCAGAGAGAAAGTCCTCGCCATTCTCGAGCGGGTGGCGGAGCTGTGGGCGCGGTTCTTCCTGCTGCTCGTCGCGCTGCCCGCCCTCGATCCGAAGCGCCTGCAGACAAGGGAAGACGTCGACGCCGTCGAGCGCGACCTCTTCCAGGCTGACGCCCACATCACCCGTGCGATCTACAAGACCGCCCGCAGGCTGGCAGGCCTGCCGCGCATCCCATGCCCCATCGAGGCCTTCTACCGGCCGAAGCTGAAATCAGTCCGCCACATCCGCTCGCTCTATCTCAACTGCGCCTACAAGCTCCAGCACGCCCGCCGCCTAGCAATCCGCATGGCCTGGCGCTGGAGGCGCGAGACCGAACGCAAGGCGAGGGACCCACTGTGCGACCTGCGCGGAGACATCATCAATTCTATTGAACGCGGCATTCGCCTCCCTCAGTCGTCAAGCCACTGCTTGGGCGGCGTGCTGCGCCAAGGCGCCTTGAAGGCGGGAAGCCCCGCGGGGATTCTATCCGTTCGGGCCGGCCTGCGCGTCCGCGCGCCGCCTTGAAGACGACAAAACAAAAAAATGCCAGCTACCGGCTCAGAGCTCGCGCTTCTGGGAACGCGGTCGCATGCCTGTTGCCCGCTACCAGCGCGTAGCTGTGGCGCCGTTGCCGCGTTCCGTCCCCGCAACCACACGACGCCGTTGGAACGCT
>DASYKO010000552.1:0-4296 GCA_035995285.1 Hyphomonadaceae bacterium
GGGCGGGATCGCGCCGTGGCAGATGTCGAACTACGCCATCGTGAAGGGCTTTGCCCCGATGATCCGGGAAGCGATCCGCACGGACCGCATGCCTCCCTATGATGTTGACCGCCACTACGGCGCCTTCGACAGCGACGAGAACCTCACCGAGGCCGAGACCAAGACGCTGATCCACTGGATCGAGGCCGGCGCGCCGAGCGACATTTCGGAAGCCAACGCCGATCCGCTGATCGCGGGCGTCACCGAGCGGGCCGAATGGCCGCTGGGCAAGCCGGACCTGATCGTCGACATCCCGGCCTACACCGTTCCGGCGCAGGGCATCGTCGACTACCAGCTGCCGGTGGTTGCGAACCCGATGAAGGAAGGCAAGTGGCTGAAGGCCACGACGTTCAAGGCGGGCAACCGCCAGGGCGTGCACCACATCCTCGCGGGGTGGATGAAGGAGATGCCGAAGGGCGGACGCGGCTTCGACTGGAACGTGTCGATGGGCGGCTATGCTGTCGGTTCGGAATCCAACATGGCGCCGGACAAGTGGGCGACCTGGATCCCCGCCGGCGGCGCGATCTCGTTCCAGATGCACTACACGCCGATCGGGAAGGAGTTCGTCGACAACTCCAAGCTCGGCTTCTACTGGGCGAAGGAAGATCCCGAGCTGGTGAAGCGCCAGATCATCATCGCCGACCCCTCGATCACCATCGCGCCGAACGAGGCGCGCTGGCATGAGACGGCCTATGTGCAATTCCCGGCGCCGGTGCAGATCTACGCAGCGCAGGTTCACGCGCACTATCGCGGCTATGCTTCCAAGCTCACGGCGATCTATCCGGACGGCAAGGAAGAGATCCTTCTCAACATGCCGCACTACGACTTCAACTGGCAGCGCGAGTACGTCTTCAAGCAGCTGATCGACCTGCCGGCCGGCACCAAGCTCGTCGCCGACTACTGGTACGACAACTCGGTGAACAACAAGGCGCTCGACCTGCCGAACGCCAAGTCGCTGACCAACCCGACCAAGACGGTTCCGTGGGGCGAGCAATCGTTCGACGAGATGCTGTTCACGGGCGTCCAGTTCCGCTGGAAGGATGAAACCGCCAAGAACCGCCGCGACGACCTGCAGAAGCAACTGGAAGACGCGCAGCTGATCACGGTCGCTGACGACAACCGCGACGGCCAGCTGCAGGAAGCCGAACTGAAGTCCGACATGTTCAAGGACTTCAAGGCGAACTTCGCCCAGATCGACGCCGACAAATCCGGCGCTCTATCCGGCCAGGAGCTCGGCGCGGCAATGCAGGAAATGGCCAAGCGCGAGCAGGCTGCACGTGCGGCTCAGGCGCGTGGCGAGCGGCTGAAGTAGCGCTGCTGCTAGCTAGAGACTAAACGCCGGCCGGGCTCGCAAGAGTCCGGCCGGTTTGTTTTGAGCTCACGCCGCCGCGGGTTCGTCCTCCACGAAGGCGGGCCATTGGCGCATGTACTGGATGAAGCGCGGGGAGAGGCCTTCGTCTTTGAGGTGCTGGATCGTGACCGGCGTTTGGGGCGAGGTGTAGGCCGGGTCGCGGTGGATGCGGTTGACGATGTCGTGGCGGAGGATGGCGGCGCGGCCGATGACGACGTAGTCGCAGCCGGCTTCGAGAACGGATCGCGCGTCCTTCGCGCTCATGACTTTTCCGGCGGCGCCGAGGCGGACATTGCCGCGCGGGATATCCGTAAAATAGCTCATGAGGGTGCGGCCCTTGTAGGGCTCGTCGTTCGGCTCCTTGGCGTAGTCCCAGAGCGACATGTCGAGGAAGTCGATCTTCTCCTGGCGCAGGAGTTCGGTGGCGACGTCGCGGATTTCAGGGAGCTTGAGGCCGAAGCGTTCGGGCGAGAGGCGCAGGCCGAGCTGGAAGTCGCGGCGGCATTCGCGGCGGATGCCGTCGATGATCTCGAAGATGAGGCGCGCGCGGTTCTCGAGACTGCCGCCCCATTTGTCGTCGCGCTTGTTGATCTCGGGCGAGAGGAACTGCGCGAGGATATAGCCGTGGGCGCCGTGGATCTCGACGCCATCGAAGCCGGCGCGCTCAGAGCGCTTGGCGGCGGCGATGAAGTTGTCGCGCAGGGCTTCGACTTCGGCGGGCAGCAGAGCGCGCGAGCCGGACTTGGGCTCATCGCTGGGGCAGACGGGCTGGCCGACGAGGTCCTTCGGCGAGCGGCTGCCGGCGTGGTGCAGCTGGAGCGAGGAGACGGCGCCCTTGGCCTTGATGGCTGTGCTGAGGCGCGTGAGGCCTTCGAGGTGTTCATCGCCGAAGATGCCGAGCTGGCCGGGAAAGCCCTGGCCGCGGGCTTCGACGTGCGCGGCGCAGGTCATGGTGAGCGCAAAGCCGCCGTCGGCGCGCTTGGTGAGCCAGTGGAATTCCTCGTCCGACAGGACGCCGTCGGGATGGCTCTGCGTGTTGGTGAGAGGCGCCAGCATGAAGCGGTTCTTCCATGTGGGGCCTCGGGTGAGGGTCATGGGGGAGAACAGGTCGGTCATGTGGGCGGGTCCTTGGGTCTTGGTCGCGCCCACCTCAACGCGAGGAGGGGCTTGGGGGCAAGGCGGCACGTTTGCGGTGTCGGTTTAGGCTTGATCGGATTTCGGCCGCCGGCCCCTTCGTGTCTTTGTGTGACCTTTGTGCCTTCGTGTTGAAAACTTCGATCAGCGGGTGCGGGGAAAAAGACTCCAACACAAAGACACGAAGGCATCCGTGCACGGGGTCGGGTTTGTGCGGGAAGCCTAGTCCAGGGGCCGGAAGCGGAAAATGGTGGCTGGAATTGGCGCGGGCTGGCCGAAATCGGGGACGTTGTAGCTGGCGATCGGTTCAAGCCGGTCGACGGGTAACGGGGTTCGGCCCATGTCGCCGACGAGGGCGGGGATGTTCCAGCGGTCGAGGGCGGTTGTGACACGCTGGGCGAGGGCGGGGTCGTAGAAGGTGTCGCCGGCGAGGATGAGGTCGCACGCGGGCGCTGGGCCGTCGAGGAGGTCGGCGTGGAGGGTGGCGAGGGTTGCGCCATTGGCCTGCGCGTTGAGTTCGCTCGCGGCGATGGCGTTGGGGTCGATGTCGGCGGCGGTGACGGAGGCGGCGCCAGAGAGGGCGGCTGCGATGGCGACGATGCCCGAGCCGCATCCGAGGTCGAGAATGTGGCGACCTCTTACAGTGTCGGGGTGGTCGAGGATGTGGCGGGCGAGGACTGTGCCGCCGGCCCAGGTGTGGGCCCAATAGGGAGGGGCGTCGTCTCCCACGAAGCGGCCGAGGCCGCTGGCCGGGTGGGGGCGGTAGAGGCGGATCTCCGGGACGGCTGGCGCGGGCTCGAGCCGGAGATTGGCGCGGATGAAGGCGCGGGCGTTTTCCATGGGCTTTTGGGCCATGAATGCTGGTAATCCGGCGCGAGGCCGCGCGAAACCTGTTGGCGGGTTGGGCGGCCTGTTTCCGGGGATGCTCTGCCGCGACGAAACGTCCGGAAACACCGATGATTTTCCGGATTGCCGCGTGTTGTCACGAAGGCTTTGCGCGTGTTAGCAACCCGCGCGACGGACGGCGCGGCGGCTACCCGTATCCATGTAGCTGATTTCACACCATTTTTGTCCCGAACCGGGTACGGCGGATTCGGGGCTCGCGGGTTAGCTGCCCGCTAGTTTTCTGGGGCTCGGATTTGGCCGGTTCATCGACAGGCGCGATCAGCGAAGGCGCCCACCGCTATGCGGCGGCCGTGTTCGACCTGGCGCTCGATTCCGGCGAGGTCGACGCGGTCGACAAGGGTCTCACCCAGCTTTCCAAACTGATCGAGGGCGACAAGGCTCTCGCGCTGGCGATGAAGTCGCCGCTGCACAAGTCGGAAGAAAAAGCGGCCGTGCTCGCCGCGATCGCAGACAAGCTGGGCCTGTCGCAGCTGACGCGCCGGTTCATCGGCGTCGCCGCGCTCAACCGCCGTGCAGGGGATATTCCGTCGATGGCGAAGGCGTTCGCCGAGAAGGCCGCCAAGCATCGCGGCTCGACACGTGTTGTCGCCCGTGTTGCGCGCCCGATCACGCAGGAGCAGACGCTGCAACTGGAATCCGCGGTTTCCAAATCGCTCGGCCGCACCGTGCAGGTCGATGTCGAGATCGACCCCGCCCTGATCGGCGGACTGCAGATCAAGATCGGATCGCGGCTCGTCGACGCCTCGGTCCGCACCAAGCTGAATTCACTGACGAACCTTATGAAGGGGGCCTGAGCCCATGGACATTCGCGCCGCAGAAATCTCCGATATCCTGAAGGCCCAGATCAAGAATTTCGGCAACGACGC
>DASYKO010000553.1:0-5630 GCA_035995285.1 Hyphomonadaceae bacterium
ACGACCTCTTTCAGCGGCAGCATGATCGCGATCGCCGCAGCCTGCGCCGCGCAGACGACGATCAGGATGATCGCCACGAACCACGCCGTGTTCCGCCCGCGGCGCTCCTGCTCGATATTGTGCTCGATCCAGTGATCGACCTGGTTTTCCCGGCGCAGCGTCAGCGTATCGCGATGCTCGGGCCGCGTTATCGGCATGTTGGGGAAAAGGGGCTCGATGTCCGCCATCAGCTTTCCTCCCCGCGTCGCACGTTGGGACGAGGCGCGCGGTTATAGGCCTGCCCCAGCCGGTCTCCCGCCACCATCGGCTGCGAGCCGACCGCATCCGCGATCTCGCCCGTCCGCCGCGAGAATACTTCGCGCGAAGAATACGCGCCTGCGCCGGCCATCTGCCGGTCGATCGTCGCAATACGCGCCGCGATCTGTTCCGCCCGCTCGCCCGGTCCCGACGAGGTGGCGCGTTCAGGCGCTGGCAGGCGCGCCTGTCCATGTTCTTCCTTGCTGCTGCGGCCAAGGCTGAAGCCCTTGCCGATAGAGGCGACGGCCCCAATCCCGAACGTCATCACGATGGCGAACACGGCGATGATCAGCGAGATGGTGATTACCGGCCCCATGTCGAACAGCTTCTTGCCGGCATTGCCGACCAGGATCTCGGTGAACGGCGCGAGGATCATCACCATCACCGCCCCGAACACGTTCACCGCCAGCGGCATGATCGCGAACGAGATCGTGGCCCTCAGCCACCCCTCGAACATCCCGCGCGTCGCATCGAACAGCAGCATGCCGATGAAGATCGGCCCCACGGCCAGCAGGAAAGCCAGCACGATCTTGGCCGCAATGATGAGGCCGAGCGTAACCAGCAACAGCGCCATGCCGCCAAACCACAACAGGCCCGAGCCCAGCATCGGCCCGCCCTGAAGCAGGTTGGCGTTCGCCCCCGCCATGCCGCCATAGACGCCCGCCGCGCCGCTCATATCCTCGAACGTCTTCTGCACCCCGCCCATGACATCGCCATCGAAGCCCGAGCCCTGCGCCGCCAGCGGCGCCAGCATCGTCTTCATGATCTCGGCGGGGCCGTCGAACAGCAGGTTGAAGATCACGGTCTGATAGGCGGCCCACGATGTCATGAAGGCGAGGATCAGCCCGATCTTGAGGCCGACAACCGGCAGCTCCGTCACCCGCATCCCGCCGCGGCCGAAGAGAAGCTGATAGCCGATGAGCGCGATGTAGATCGTAAGCGCCCCCGTCAGCGCGGAAGCAAACCACGTGTCCGGCCCGACCAGCTGGCTGTAGCTGTGATGCACCAGCTCGCGGATATGGCAGTCCACCGTGTCGATGACACTGCCGACCATGCCTTTTTCGGGAAGGGCGGGGCAAAAGGCCATCAGCGCGCCCCCGCCACAAGCCGGGGCATCCAGGCCGAAGGATCGTCGCCCACCTCGGCGCGCAGATTATCCAGCATGCGCACCGTGCTCTCGCGGCCCGACAGCACGGTAAGCAAGTCCTTCTGCCCGTTGAGATTGAGCCGCGCCACCACGCTCTCCGCGCCGTGCTTGATGAGGAAGCAGCGCGAGGTGTCGGGCAGGGTGCGGATCAGGTCGAACTCATGGTCCGACAGGCCGAAGCCCTTGCAGTATTCCGCATGCTGCGCCTTCGGGTTGGGCATGAAGATCTGCGTCGCCGACTGCTCGATAACGGCGGATGCAATGCGGCTCTCCAGCGCGTCCGCAGTCGACTGCGTCGCAAAGCCGACGATCCCGTTGCGCTTCCGGATGGTCTTTTCCCAGTCGCGGATGCGGGTGACGAACACCTCATCGTCCAGCGCCTTCCAGCCCTCATCCACCACGATGATTGAAGGCTGGCCGTTCAACCGCTCTTCCACGCGATGGAACAGGTACATCATGGTGGGCGTACGCACGACCGGGTCTTCGAGCAGGTGCGTCATGTCGAAACCAACAATGCGGCTCTCCATGTCAAGATGGTCGTGCTCGTTGTCGAACAGCCAGGCCTTGTCGCCGTCGCCGATCCACGGATTGAGCCGCGAGGCCAGATCGCCCGGCGTAGGCCTGCGGCCGCCGAGGAACAGCTCGCGGAAATAGCGCAGGCGGCGGAAGTTCGCCGTCTGGTCGAAATTGGCGGACACGGCGGAGGAGATCGTGGCGTTATCCTCGGCCGAGAGAATTTCGCCATTCGACGTCACCAGCTTCGCCGCCCATTGCTGCAGGAAGCGGCGATTGCCCGGCGTGTCGGGCAGCTGCAGCGGGTTGAACCCCGTTCGGACACCGGGCCGGATCAGGTCATACCGTCCGCCCATGGCCCGGAGGAAGATTTCCCCGCCGCGGTCCTTGTCGAAGAACACCACGCGCGGCTGGAAGCGCTCGGACTGCGAGATCAGGAAGTTGAGCACCACCGTCTTGCCCGCGCCCGAAGGCCCGATGACCAGGAAGTTGCCGAGGTCGCCTTTGTGGAAATTGAAATAGTAAGGCGAGGCCGCCGTCGTCTCCAGCAGCGTAACCGCCGGCCCCCAATGATTGCCGCTCGCGCGGCCCACGGGGTGAGAGTGGAAGCTCGCAAGGCTTGCGAAGTTGGCCGAGGAGACCAGCGCTTTGCGCGGAATGTATTGCGAGTTGCCCGGGAACTGGCCCCAGAAGCTCGGCTCGAGCGCCGCCTCCTCGCGCACGCCGATGACGCCGATCTCGGTCAGCGATGCCTGCACATCCGCCACCGCATTATCGAGCGACTCGAATTCCTGGCTGCGGACCATAATCGTAAAGTGGTGTTCGCCGAACACGGCCCGCCCGGCGGCGACATCGTCCTTCGCCTGCACAAGATCTCGGCGCAGCGACAGCGCCTCGTCATCCGACGCCCGCATGCGGCGCAGGGTGAGGTTCATCCGGTTGAGCGCAGGCTGGCGGTCGACGAAGGAGAAGCTCTGCGAGATCACCATCTCATGCGGCACGCGCAGCAGCGCATCGAGCTGGCCCGCCGAGGTGTGGGGCGGATATTCCTTCATGCCCAGAAAAGCGCCGAGCGTGCGTGGGCTGCGCGAGTTGCCCGAGAACTCCAGCGCATCCCGCCCGAAGCTCACGCGCCGGTCGACGAAGTTCGTGCTCGATCCTTCCAGAGGAACAGGCCGCAGTTCGCCATCGAATAGGAAGGCGAGGAATTCCAGCGGCTCGGAGAACATGCCCGCCGCAGTCTCATACGTGCCAAGCAGGCGAGGGCCGTAAGGCGCCAGCGCCGCAAGCAGGCTGTCGGCAGCCGCATCCAGCTCCCGCCGGTCGCGCACGCGGCTCACCGCATCCCACTGCTTCTTCGCGCCGAACACGCCCGCGCGTCCCATGGCCGGCTTGCGCGTCAGCGTAATGAAGAGGTCGTTGACGAACAGCCGCTGGCCCGAAAGCCGCGCGCGCCACATGTCGTCGAGGTTGCGCGAGAAGACGTTCGGGAAGTCTCCCTCAAGTCCCGGGCGCACCATATGCCGGATCACATAGGCGCCGACCGACAGGCGAGACGTCGCAATCCCGCGCAGCAGGGTGTCGCGCACATTCTTGCGGTAGTTCAGCTCCTGCGTATCCGCCGTCTCGAAGGCAAAGCCCGCGACGTGGATCACCTGCACCTGCTGCCCGTCACGCGTCGCCAGCGTCGTCGCATCGATGTGCCGCGCATACGGCAGCATGTCATGCGCGCGCCGTTCCTTCCGGGCGAGGCGCCGGCTCATCGCCTTGGCCTTGGCTTGGGCCTGAGTGCGGGGCGGCTGCTTCATGGCGAGTAGGAGTTACACTTCCAGTAGTCATGGTTCGGCACGCGCGGGCACCGGCTGACCTTCTGTATCCAGATGTCGAGCCAGCGCGGCTCGCTGAGGCACAGGAAGTAGCCGATCGCGTGGAGGATCAGCGCCGTGACGATCGCCCAGAACGACTTGGTGATGAGAAAGATCTCCGTCGTCACCACGAGGTTGAGCACAAAGAACGAGTAGCTCACGCCCGCAAACATCTGCGGCCGCGTCATTCCTGCGAAGACTATGTCGCGTTCAAGGCCGGCCATGGGCCGCTAGCCTCCGACGTTGGCTGCGCCCCGGATGCCCGCGACGATCGCGGGTGCCCCAAAGATGATGAATAGGCCTACCAGCGTGGTAAGGCCATGCTTCCAGTTCAGTCGCCCGGTCAGCATCATGAAACCGACGAAAGCGACTGCTATGACGCCAACCGAGATCGCTATCGGTCCGGTCATGATGCCCAGCACCCAATTCACGGCTGCGGCAAACGGTCCCGAGCCCTGGGGCGAGCCCACCTGCGCGAGGGCTTGCTGCGCAGTAAGCGCGGCGAAGGCGCAATATAAACCTGCTGCAATACTCAGTCTGCTTAGGCTGGGGCGGTTAAAGTGGGCGAGCGCCATCAATCAGTCTCCGGTATGCTGGTCGTAGCAAGATAATCCATCACCGCAGCCACATAGGCCTGCGTCTCCGCATAAGGCGGAACGCCGCCATACCTGAGCACGGCGGATGGACCAGCGTTATACGCAGCGAGTGCGAGCTGGATGTTATTGCCGAACATTATGACGAGTCTGCGAAGGTAGTCGGCCCCGCCCCTGACATTCTCTTCAGGGTTGTTAGCATCTACCCCGAGCTCGGCCGCGGTTGCGGGCATCAGCTGCATCATGCCCTGCGCGCCCTTGGGCGAGACCGCCTTGGAGTTGAACCGCGATTCCACGTACGCGACCGCCTCCAGCAGCCGCGGCGACAGTTCCACTTCGCCGCCGGCTTTCTCGAACAACAGGCCGGCTTCCGCGTGGGCCTTGGCCTTTGGCGGCGTTGGCTTTTCGATGCGCTGTGCGCCTTCAGCCGTGAAGGCGGTGGGGCCGGCAAAGGTCGTGGCGCCGGCGGGACCGATCTCGATGACCTGAGCGAAAGCCTGGGGGATCATGCCGAGGACGCACAGCCCCGCCACCGCGCCGGAAAGCGCGAGTCGCGTCGGCAGCGAATTGCGTCCGTGCATACGCCATCCCCGTGTGGATAAGCCCGCCCACGCTAGCCGCCGGAGAGGGTGAAGTCGAGTTCCGGGCTGAGGTTGAGGTTACCCCGGAGAGTCTTTTTCGTTACAAAAACAGCTCATTTCGCCGGGCCGCGTTCTGACTTCGTGGTGAATCGGTCAGCCCTACACTTTTCCGGCGAGTGCAGCCTGCGCGGCTCCCGCCAGCACGTCGGGCGCGAAGGGCAGGGAAAGCACCTCGGAAAACAGCGTCGAACTCCACGCGCCCGTACGCGCCTCGGCCTCCGGCCGCCGGGAAAAGCCGATCGCGATCGGCGAGGGATCGCGGCCCTGCATGGCGATGGCGAAGATCGAAATCCCATCCGACTGCGGCATGTCGAGGTCGACCACGTAGAGGGCGAACAGCCGCTCCGACAGCCGGTCGATGGCCAGATAGCCGCTTGCCGCCTCGGTGCACGAGAAGCCCGCCGTTTCGAGGGAGGCGGCTGCGTAGCGTCGTAGGGGCGCCGAGTCGCTGACGATGAGCGCGCTGCGAGAGGGGCGCGTCATGGAACTACACGTCCCCGGGACAGGGTCCGGAAGTTGCCTTCGGCCAAGGTCGTCGGGGAGGCCTTTGGTCGACGGTCAGCGGCTCGGCATT
>DASYKO010000554.1:0-14364 GCA_035995285.1 Hyphomonadaceae bacterium
ACCCCCACCTGTCCGCCCCCCTTCGGGCGGGCGGGGCCCTGTTGCCCCAGCTTACCTCAATCGTTCTATGTCCAATTCCAACCACGCGGTCCCGCCCGCCCGAAGGGGGGCGGACAGGTGGGGGGTGTGGGACACTCTTTCCGGCTTGAAAGATTAGACGCGGCCGAAGCCTACATCCGCAGAAGTTCGTTCACGCTAGTCTTCGAACGCGTGCCGGCGTCGACCTGTTTGACGAGGATGGCGGCGTACATGGTGTAGCCTTCGTTGCGGCCGGGGATGGGCTTGCCGGGGCGGCCGCCGGAGACGATGACCGAATAGGGCGGGACTTCGCCGTAGATCGTCTCGCCGGTCTCGCGGTTGATGATCGGCGTGGACTGGCCGAGATAGACGCCCATGCCGAGCACCGAGCCTTCGCGCACGATCACGCCTTCGGCGACTTCCGAGCGGGCGCCGATGAAGCAGTTGTCTTCGATGATGACCGGGTTGGCCTGCAGCGGCTCGAGCACGCCGCCGATGCCAACGCCGCCGC
Organism: Hyphomonadaceae bacterium; assembly: GCA_035995285.1. Lineage (GTDB taxonomy): Bacteria > Pseudomonadota > Alphaproteobacteria > Caulobacterales > Hyphomonadaceae > UBA7672. The sequence continues at coordinate 530 of DASYKO010000554.1, forward strand.
TAAGGTGGCAGTGCTTGCCGATCTGGGCGCACGAGCCGACCGTGGTCCAGGTGTCGACCATCGTGCCTTCGCCGACATAGGCGCCGATATTGGTGAAGCTCGGCATCAGGACGGCGTCTTTCGCGACATAGGCGCCGCGGCGGACGACGGCGCCGGGGACGGCGCGGAAGCCGGCTTCGCCGAACTGGATCGCGCCCCAGCCTTCGAACTTGGTCGGCACCTTGTCCCAGTAGGGGCCGGGCTGCGCCTTGTCGTATGCGTATCCCGTGAGCGGCACATCCGGGCCCTGGCCCATGACGCGGTTGGGGTTGAGGCGGAAGGAGAGAAGCACGGCTTTCTTGAGCCACTGGTTCACGTTCCATTTGCCCGATGCATCGCGCTCGGCCACGCGCTGCTTGCCAGAGTCCAGGGCGTTGAGGGCAGACTCGACGGCGTCGCGGACGGCGCCCTTGGTCTGCGCGTTGAGGGAGGCGCGATCTTCCCAGGCGGCGTCGATGGTGGCGGCGAGGTCGGACGCTGTGGGGGAAGACATGGGGCGCGGCTCCGTTGAAGGCGGAAGGGCATTAGCGCGGCGGCGCGGCGGGGGCAATGGCGCGCGGGCGCGGCGCACTAATCGAGGCTGTAGCCCGCGAAGAACAGCGCTTCGGGGCCGGAGGCGCCATGAACGACAATGTAGCGGCCTTCGCCGCGGCCGATGGAGTCCCAGAACGTTCCGAATCTTTGCAGCGCGTCGGGCGAGATAGGGCCGCGCTTAGGGAGGATGGTTTCGATGTCCGCGCGCATTGGCTGAGCAGAGCCGAAGATCGAGATGAGATCGGCATCCGGCACGGGGCTGCAGTGGACGAATTCCGGTTCAAGGGCGATGCCGAACAGATCGAGGATCGAGCCCGTGCCGTCCGGCTCGGATTCTTCGAATGCCTCCATCATCGAGGCATGCTGCGCGCCGGGCGAGGGAAACTCCGGGCCCGGCGGGAAGGTCTGCTCGAAGGTGAAGGTGGGAGGATTGGCGGCCTGCAGGGCGGGATCATAGCGCCCGGCCCTGAACTCCTGCTCGCGCAACTCATCCAGCGCGGCGGCGATGTCCGGATTGTAGCTCGTGAAATAGCAGTATGGATGCGCGCCCATTCCAGCCTCCCCCGCACTCGAAATCGATGACACAGGCAAGCAGGTGAAGGCCCGTCTGGCAACAGGGTCAGGCGCGCTTTGGTTGCGCCAGTACCAGTGCGCCGAGGAAAACCCCGAGATCGTCGGCGATGTGGTGGACGTGGGCGGGCTAGCCGTCGGACTCGCCGGCGATGGGCCCCCAGTCCTTGCCGGAGCGGACGAGGACGGTGGTCATGCCGCGCTGGTGGGCGGGGGCGAGGTTGCGGGCAAGGTCTTCGAACATGGCGGCGCGGGCGGGATCGGCGCCGGTGTGGCTGAAGAAGCGGTCGAAGGCGGCGTGGTCGGGCTTGGGTGCGTAGCCGGATGCGATGATGTCGAACATGTCGTGGAAGAGATGGTCGATGCCGAGCCTGCGCGTGACGTTCTCGGCGTGGCGGCGCGAGCCGTTGGTGAAGATGTAGCGCTTGCCGGGCAGGGCTTCGAGCGCGGCATGGAGGCTGGGCGCGCCATCGAGGGCGGAAAGGTCGATGTCGTGGACGTAGTGGAGGAATTCATCAGGGTGCAGCCCGTGCAGGCGCATCAGGCCGTTGAGCGTGGTGCCGTGCTCGGCGTAGTAGCGCTTCTGCACCAGGCGCGCCTCGGTGGGCGGAAGGGCGAGCGTGCGCGAGACGAAATCGGTGATGCGCTGGTCGACCTGGGCGAAGAGATCGCAGGCCGACGGATAGAGCGTGTTGTCGAGATCGAACACCCAGTGATCGACATGCGAGAAGTCGGGCGCCGGGCTGGCTGCAACGCTCAAGGCTTCTTGCGCTCAGGCGTGCCAAAACCGCGGTCGAAGAATTCGTAGACCAGCTTGCCGTCTTCGGGCACGGGCGTCTGCGTGAAGTTGGCCTGGCGGTAGCGGCGCGCCTCGCAGTTCTCGCGGCCGAGGATAGCGAATTTCGAGCGCGAGGTGCAGAAGGTTTCGGTCTCGCCGCTTGCGAGGTGGCGCAGGCCCTGGGGCGTTTCCATCTCGGCATAGACGAAGTGCGGGGTGGTGATCAGGCTTTCATCGACCGCGCGTACGCACAGGCCCGGATCGAGGAACCACCAGCCGCGCGATTGCCAGCCTTCGGCGTTCGGACGGCCGATGGCGGCGGTGATCTTCTTGTCGGTGCGGTTGCACAGCATCATGCCGACTTCGAGCGAGCGGTTGCGGGCGACATCTTCAAGAATGTCGATCAGTTCGGCGGGCTTGGCCGCAAGCGTGGCGGGCAGTTTGCGCTCGGCGAGGAAGGTGGTGATGGCGTTGCGGGTTTCGCGACTGAGATAGCCATCCGGGATGTCGGGGAGAACACCGGCGTCATCGAGGAGCCGCTGGATGCCGGCGTTGGCGGCGGACTGGCCGCCCTGGCGATAATTGTCGGTCTCGCGGAACGTCATCGAGCCGCCGCGCGGCTTGTCGATGCGCACGGCCTGGAAGCCGCGCTGTTCGAGGCCCATGGCGGTGCAGGAGGACGGGCTTTCGACCGAGAAGGAGCCGTTGGGATCGACGCACAGCGGCACGTCTCCGTTCCAGGTGCGCTGGCCGCCGCGGTGCGCCGAGGAGGAGCGGGCGAAGGTGAAGTAGACGCCGGGCTTGATCGGGCCGCCGAGCGCGATGCGGCATTCGCCGGGGCGAAGGCGCGTCCAGCCCTCGACGACGACGCCCTTGCCTTCGGGCCGGCCGGTGGCGGCTTCGAGGACGAAGCTGGTCTGGTTACAGAGCTCCCAGCCGCCGCCGGCGTCCTGCGGGGCGGCGGGCGCGGCAACGAACGCAGCGAAGAGCGCAGCGAGGCCTCCGAGCGCGCGCTTGAGCGCGCCCTTGGATGCAGCCTTAGCGGACCAGCGTGCCGGCGCCATGTTCGGTGAACAGCTCCATCAAGAGCGCGTGGGGTTTCCGGCCATCGAGGATGACCGCTGCTTCGACGCCCTTTTCCACCGCCTGCATAGCGGTTTCAAGCTTGGGAATCATACCCCCTTTTGCCGTGCCATCGGCAATGAGTCCTTTCGCCTCGGCAACTGTCAGCTGTTTGATCAGATTGCCTGACTTATCGAGGACGCCGACCACATCCGTGAGGAAAAGCACCCGGCTGGCCTTTAGCGCCCCGGCGACGGCCCCTGCGGCAGTGTCTGCGTTGATGTTGAAGCTGTTTCCGTCGGCGCCGACGCCAACGGGGGCGACGACGGGGATGAAGTCATCCTCCTGCTGTGCGGCAAGGGCGCGCAGGACGGAGGGGTCCACTTTATCCGGTTCGCCGACGAAGCCGAGGTCGACCACCCGCTCGATATTCGAATCAGGGTCCTTTTTGGTGCGGGTGGCTTTCACGGCGGTGATCAGGTTGGCGTCGGAGCCGGAGAGGCCGACGGCCTTGCCGCCCGCCGCGTTGATGGCGCGGACGATGGATTTGTTGATGCCGCCTGCCAGGACCATCTCGACGATCTCCATCGAGGCGGCGTCGGTCACGCGCAGGCCATCCTCGAAGGTCGACTTGATGCCCAGCTTGTCGAGCATGCGGCCGATCTGCGGACCGCCGCCGTGGACGACGACCGGGTTGAGGCCGAGGAGCTTGAGGAGGACGACGTCCTTGGCGAACATCTTCGCCAGCTCCTCGTTCTCCATCGCGTGACCGCCGTATTTGATGACGATGGTCTTGTTGTCGTAGCGCTGGATGTAGGGCAGCGCTTCGGACAGCGTGCGCGCTGTCGCGAAGGCGTCGCTGGCCTGCAGGGCGTTCATCGCGGCGATTTCGAGGTTCGTCATGGCGGGCGGCATACAGGGTTTTGGCGCGGGGTAGAAGGGGGCGCCAGATTGGTGGTCTACGAGCCGAACAGGTAATCCAGATCCGCCTCATCTCGGACAATACGTAAAATCAAAACCGACCCGCCTTCGATGGTGTAGGCAATGTAATGGCGTCCGTGATGGTGGACACGAAGAGGCGGTGTGAATTCGGAACGCTCCCTTACCATCTTGGGAAATCGGGCCAGATTTTCTAAGGCGCGACAGGAGGCTGTCGCGGTACTTCTCGGCCTGCGGCCGCCCAAACGTGTCCAGGCCATAAAGAAATGCCTCGACGAGGTCTTTGCTTGCGGCCTGCGTCAGCCTCCAGCCGGTCATTTTTTCTTTGCCGGGGCAGCGCGTTTCTTTTCCGACTTGGCGGTATGGCGGCGTAGAGCTTCTTTCCAGATGTCTTCGACCGACCGGTCGCTGATGCCTGAGGCAATGCCTTCATCGATCAGTTTCTGGAAACGAGCGACGGCTGCGCGGCGACGCTGCTCGCCGCGAACGAGATCGCGAATGAACTCGCTGTCGTTTCCATACTCCCCTGCCTTCACTGTCGAGTCGATGAAGTCATCCATTTCGTCCGGGAGAGAGATTGTCTTGCGTCTCACTGAAAGACTCCGATCATAACTGTTCATAACAGATATGACGCGAAAAATCCAGACGTGAAACTGACGAGGCCATCCCCGTGTCGGCGGGAATGGCCTCGCTCATTGGCCGGAATCTTTCGTCCGGCCGGTGTCGGCTTAGTTGAGGATGGTCACTTCGACTCGGCGGTTGATCGCGCGGCCGGCTGCTGTGTCGTTGGTGGCGGTGGGGGCGGTCTCGCCCCTGCCGACCGACGAGATGCGGTTGGGGTTGATGCCGGTGGAGATCAGGTAGGCGCCGACGGACTGGGCCCGGCGCGCCGAGAGATCCATGTTGAAGTCGTCGGACCCTTGCGAGTCCGTGTGGCCTGCGATCTGGATCTTGGCTTCGGGCTGCTTGGCGAGGAAGTCGGCGAGCGGGGCGAGGCGGCCCTGTGCGCCATTGCCGAGTACGGACGAGCTCGATGCGAACTGGAGATCGCGGAGGATGAGCATGGTGCCCATGTCCGTCTTCTTCTGTTCGTAGCTTGCGAGCGTCGCCAGCAAGGCAGTCGCGCGTGCTTCAGCGGCGAGGCGGGCCGTATCGGCTGCAGCGCTGTCGGCGACGGCGTTCGCAGCGACGACCCTTGCCTGGTCTGCGCTCACTTGCGCCTGGTCTGCGGAGGCATTGGCCTGTGCGGCGTCGGCTTTGGCGTCGGCAGTTTCAGCCTTGGCGGCTGTGAGCTGGCGCGTGCGCGACTGGGCGACGAAGTCAGCACGGTCCTTGTTGAGGGTTTCGATCTTGCGATTGGCGTCGACCTGATCGCCGCGGGCAGTTGCGAGCGCGACATAGCTTTCGGTCATGCGGATGGCGTGGGTGTAGTCGTCGGTCTTGCCTTTCGCGTAGAAGCCGCGAGCCTCTGCTAGCGAGACGTCGGCCTTGCCCAGGACGGCGCGGCCGGCCTCGAAGGTGGCGGGATCGGATTTGGCCTGCGACAGCGACATTTCGGCCGCGGCCAGTCTCGGATCAGGGGCCGGCGTGGACATGCATCCGGCCAGGGTGAAGGTGAGCGCCGCTATCGCGGCGGTCGTCTTGAGAGCGTTCTTCATGTGATCGGTTCCTGTCAGTTGATTTCGCGGCGAAGCGTGGCGATGCCGCTCTCGATTTCCGAGACGGTGCGCTGGAGGCCGCGAAGCTTGATGTCTTCCTGCACGATGTCGGCGGAGACCGAGGCTTCCTCTGAACGCCAGAGCGATGCCTGGTTCTTGCCCTTGTCTTCGGCGGTCTTCGCCTCGGTGAGGCGCAGTTGCGCAGTCTGGTAGTGCGTGCCGGACGCGCTTGATGCGTCGGCGGGATTAAGCGCTGCAATCTGAGTTTCGGCGCGCAGGATGTTGTCGCGCGCTTTCTGGTCGGCGGATGCGGCGGGCACGGCGATAAGGGCGCTGCCGAACAGCGCCGCGACAAGTAGCGATTTCATTTGGGATGCCTCCAAGGCTGCCCCAGATGGAGCGGCGAGCGCAGGCATAGCGCGCTGGGGCGCCTAACTGTTCCGTCGGCCGCGGATATAGCTGTCCGGCGGGCCTTATCGCGCAGATCTGTACGGTATCTGGCGCGAACCGGGCTGCAGTGCGCTGATCCCGCCGCGCCGTTAATGTCTCAGATTGCGACGGGCGCCGCGCTTTTGAGGCTGCGGCCCCTCAGATGTCCGCGTAGATTTCCAGCACGTTCCCGTCCGGGTCGCGGAAGAAGAGCGTGCGGTGGGCCCAGGGCTGGTCGGTGGCGGGGTTGGTGATGGCGACGCCCGCGGCGCGCAGTTCGTCCTCGCAGCGGCTGACGTCCGGCGGGGCGACGCGGAAGGCGAGCTGAAGCGAGGCGGCGCCTGTGGGCACGGGCGGATCGCTCTCCATCATCGGTGACTGGGCGAGGGCGAGGATGTTCGAGCCGATGCGGTACTCGATCCAGCCGGGACCGAGTTCGCGCTCGAGCGGGAAGTGCATGATGGTTTCGTAGAAGCGCCGCATCGCGGGCATGTCGCGCGTGCGTATGACGGTGTAATCCAGGCCGCGGATGCGGCCCAGTGCGGTATTCGGATTGGACATTCTTGTAGCGCCTTAATCAACGACCGGGAGGATCACGGAGCTAGGGGCCTTGGCGGAGCGTTGGATGCTCTGCGTGGCTTTCTTGTAGTCGCCCGGCTTCGCGAAGAAGATATTCGGCACGTAGGTTTGCGGGTTGCGGTCGTAAAGGGGGAAGAGCGTCGATTGCACCTGGACCATGATCTTGTGGCCTTTGAGGAACACATGGTCGACATTGGGCAGGCCAAACTTGAAGTGTTCGGCCTTGCCGGATTGAAGCGCGCGGGGCTTGGCGAAACTGTCGACATAGCGGCCGCGGAAGATCTCGGTGCCGATGCCCATCTGCAGGCCTGCGGTTTCGGGATGGTAGGTGTCTTCGTCGGGATAGACGTCGATCAGCTTTACGACGTAATCGGAATCCGTGCCTGAGGTGGCGGCGTAGAGATCGACCTGCGGGGCGCCCATGATGTGGACATCCTGTTCGAGTACAGGCGTTTCATATTCCAGAACATCGGGGCGGCCGGAGACGAAACGCTGGTCGTTGATCAGCCAGGGGCGCCAGACGTTTGCATCACGCATGTGGACCGGGCGGGGCACGAAGGGCACGGGCTTGGCGGGATCGGAGACGTAGTCGTCCGATGCTGAGGCGGCCGTGGGCTTGGTCCAGCCGAGCTGGAAGTTGGGCTGGAGGTAGAGCGCCTTCGGCTTGCCTACGGGCCAGGATTGCGACTCGTCCCACTTGTTCGTGCCCGTCCTGTAGGTGAGCACGGGCGGCGTGTTCGGGTTGGGACCGTTCTTCAGGTAGCGATCCAGGAACGGCTTCATATAGCGGGTGCGAAAGTCGAGGCCGGTATCGCCGGGAAGCTTGTAGGGGCCGAGGGATGAGGCTTCATAGTTGACGCCCGAGTGGCGCCACGGGCCGATGACGAGGTGGAGCTTGTCGTTGGCGCCGTCCTTGGGCTCCAGCGCGTGGTAGACTTTCGGCGCGCCGTACGAGTCTTCCTGGTCCCACTGTCCCACGACCAGCATGGTCGGTACGGTGAGGGGCTTGTCCTTGAACCAGGTGTCGACGGCCTGGTCGGACCAGAATGAATCGTACGCCGGATGCTGGAACCATTTCTGGACGAAGGGAAAGGCGTCGAGGCCCCATGCTTTCGCATAGTCGCCGGCGGAGCCTGCCTTGAGGAAGGTGGTGTAGTCATCGCCCGTGCCGTTGGGCACGTCGTCATTGTCGCCGGCGTCGACCGTCATGTTGGTGATGTAGTCAAAGTTCGGCATGCGGAAGGCGCCGTTGTGGAACCAGTCATCGCCCATCCAGCCATCGACCATCGGGCTCTGCGGGACCGAGGCCTTGAGGGCGGGGTGCGGGTTGATGGTGGCGACCAGCGCAGTAAAGCCGACATAGGACGAGCCAGTGATGCCGACGCGGCCATTGGTTTCGGGCACGTTCTTGACCAGCCAGTCAATCGTGTCCCAGGCGTCGGTTGATTCATCGACGGTGGTCTTGTTGAGCTTGCCGATGATCGGGCGGTTCATCACGAACTCGCCTTCGGATTTGTTGCGGCCGCGCACGTCCTGGTAGACGCGGATATAGCCGTCGTTGACGAACTCGGCGTCCATCACGGGCAGGATGTCGACCAGGCGCTGGGACGGCATGCGCGCCGTGGTGCGGCCGGCATTGTAGGGCGTGCGGGTGAGGAGGATAGGGGCGTTGCTGGCGCCCTTCTTCATCGCGATGACGGTGAAGAGTTTGGCCCCGTCGCGCATCGGGATCATGACTTCCTTGCGGACGAAATCGGCCTCGGGACGGGTGAAGCTGTAGGCCGGGTTCATCTCCGGCGTCATGGGCGTGACGGCGGGAGGCTTGGCCTCGATCTTCGGTTTGGTCTGGGCGATGGCGGACGCGCCGAGCGCGGCGAGGACGCCGGCGGTCAGAGCGCCAGATACGAAGGAGAATGTGCGGAGGAAATTTCGCGTCATGGGAGAGGCCTCATGAAGGAGAGGCCTCTCCTTAGCGCATCAGTTCTTCAGCCGGTAGCCGGTCTTGAAGATCCAGCCGACGACGCCGAGCAGGGCGACAAGGAAAACCACGGCCACGCCAAGGCTGAGGGCGACATTGTCTCCATCGAGGCCGAAGAACGTCCAGCGGAAGCCGGCGATCAGGTGGTAGACCGGGTTCATGGCGGCGACGCCCTGCCAGGCCGGGGGCAGCATCTCGATCGTGAAGAAGGCGCCGCCAAGGAATGTCAGCGGCGTCACGATGAGCATGGGGATGAAGTTGAGCTGTTCGAAGCTCTGCGCCCAGATGCCGATGATGAAGCCGAAGAGGGAGAAGGTGAAGGACACGACGATCAGCATCAGTACCATTTCGACCGGGTGCAGGATCTTCACCGGCACGAAGAAATAGGCGGTGGCGAGGATGACAAGGCCGAGGATCACCGACTTGGAAGCCGCGGCGCCGACGAAGGCGATGACGATCTCGAGGTAGGAGACCGGCGCCGAGAGCAGTTCGTAGATCGTGCCGGTGAATTTCGGGAAGTAGATGCCGAAGCTCGCGTTGAAGATCGAGTTGGTGAAGATCGACAGCATGATCAGGCCCGGCACGATGAAGGAGCCGAACTCCAGGCCCGGGATCACGGGCTGCATGCGGCTGCCGATGGCGGAGCCGAAGACCACGAAATAGAGCGCGGTGGTGATCACCGGTGTCGCAAGGCTTTCGCCCAGCGTGCGGAAGAAGCGCACCATCTGGAAGCGGTACATCGCCCAGATGCTGTTGGTGTTGAAGGCGGGAACGTGGCGCGGCGCGGTGGCTGCGGGCGCGGAGGTGGCGGCGGTTGCTGCATCGGCCATGGGGGTTATCCGGCTTTCTGCGTTGCTTTGGCGGGGGCTTCGTCCTTCGAATGGACGAGGCTGACGAAGATGTCTTCGAGGGAGGACGACTTGGTGTCGAGGTCGCGGAAGGTGACGCCCATCTCGGCCATCTTGCGGATCAGCGAGGTGACGCCGGTGCGCTCGGCCTGTGTGTCGAAGGTGTATTCGAGCGAGTGGCCCTTGTCCTTCAGCGAGAGCTGCCATTCGCCGAGGCCGGCGGGGATTTCGCCCAGCGGTTCGTTGAGGTGGAAGCTGACGGACTTCTTGCCGAGCTTTTTCATCAGCGCCTTTTTCTCCTCGACGACGACGAGCTCGCCCTTGGAGATGACGCCGACGCGGTCGGCCATTTCCTCCGCTTCCTCGATGTAGTGAGTGGTGAGTATGATGGTGCAGCCATTGTCGCGCAGCTTGCGCACAAGGCCCCACATGTCACGGCGGAGTTCGACGTCGACGCCCGCGGTGGGCTCGTCGAGGAAGAGGATTTCAGGCTCGTGCACCAGCGCCTTGGCGATCAACACGCGGCGCTTCATGCCGCCGGAGAGCGCCATGAGCTTTTCGTCCTTCTTGTCCCACAAGGACAAGTCCTTCAGCACTTTTTCGACATAGGCGTCGTTGGGGGGCAGGCCGAAGAGGCCGCGGGAATAGGTGGTCACCGCCCACACCGTCTCGAAGATGTCGATGTGCATCTCTTGAGGCACCAGGCCGATGAGGGAGCGGGCGTGGCGGTATTGCTTGAGGACGTCGTAGCCCGCGGCTGTGATCGTGCCGGTGGTGGGGGTGACGATGCCGCAGACCGCATTGATCAGCGTGGTCTTGCCCGCGCCGTTGGGGCCGAGCAGGGCGAAGATCTCGCCCTTGTCGATGTCGAGATCGACGGTCTTCAGGGCCTGCAGGCCGCCCTTGTAGGATTTGGAAAGTCCGCGGATCGATAGCACTGGCGGCATATGTCAGCAGGCCCCCGTATTGGCTCTTGTTTTGTTCTTTTGCCTTGAGGCCATGTGGGGCCTTGGGGCGTGAGTGTCCAGTAGGACGATCGAAGATCGCCCGGGCAGACATTCCGATGTGGAAAATTTCGTCAGACCAGCGAGTTAACTTCCGCGCGAAGCTCGGGCAGGCCCAGGCCCTTCTCGCTTGACGTTGCGATCACGTGCGGATGGGCGGCGGGGTGCTTCTTCAGCGCCGCGGAGGCTGCTTCCATCACCGGCGCGATCTCGGACTTTTTCAGCTTGTCGGTCTTGGTGAGCACGATCTGGTAGCCGACGGCGGCGCTGTCGAGGGCGTCGAAGAATTCGCGGTCGACGTCGCCGACGCCGCGGCGGCTGTCGATCAGGACGAAGGTGCGTTTGAGCTTGGAGCGGCTGCGCAGGTAGGCGAGCGTGAAGCGGCGCCAGTTGTCGACATGGGCCTTGGGCGCGTCGGCGAAGCCATAGCCGGGCAGGTCGACGAGGAAGAAGCGGCCTTCGGCGATGTCGAAGAAGTTGATCTCCTGCGTGCGGCCTGGCGTGTTGGAGGCGCGGGCGATGTTCTTGCGGGTAAGCAGCGCGTTGATGAGCGATGACTTGCCGACGTTCGAGCGTCCGGCGAAGGCGACTTCGGGGCGATCGCCCGGCGGCAGGCCGTCGACGGCGACGGCGCCTTTCACGAAAATCGCCGAGCCCGCGAAGAGTTTGCGGCCGGCTTCGAGTTGGTCGGGGGTGAACGTCATGGGTTGGGTATCGGGCAAAGGGAGGTAGTTGTCAGCTGAGATGATCTCTTCCGCCTCGGCAAGCTGAACCACCCCCCACCTGTCCTCCCCCCTTCGGGCGGGAGGGACCGCGTGGTGAGAATTGAACAACGAACGATCGGGGCAAGCTAGAGCAACAGGGTCCCTCCCGCCCGAAGGGGGGAGGACAGGTGGGGGGTCGTTGGCCTCGCGCAGTGTTTGTTGTTGACCGCGATCAGCTCGCCACGTTGGCCGCTGGTCCATCCGTAGGCGGTTTCTTGCCGAAGCGCTTCTTGAGGAACTTGTCGATCTCGGTCTCGACGCCGGTGTGGCGCATGACGAGGTATTGCTGGATGACCGTGATGAAGTTCGACCAGACGTAGTAGATGACCAGGCCGGCAGCGAACCCGCCGAACAGGATCATGAAAACCAGCGGCAGGAAGCGCATGATCTGCTTCTGCATCGGGTCGGTCGGCGGGGCAGAGAGGCTCTGCAGCGCCACCATCGTGCAGCCATAGAGCAGCGCCCACGGGCCGACCATCAGGAAGCCGCCGATCACCGGGATATGCGACAGGTTCATCGGGTGGCCGTCCTGCTGCAGGAGACCGAAGCCGTTGAAGATCGAGACCGGATCAACCGCCGACATGTCCTGGATCCACGTGCCGAAGAACGGCGTGTGGCGCATTTCGAGCGTGACGATCAGGGTGTGATAGAGCGCCCAGAAGACGAAGACCGTGGGCAGCATGGGCAGGCAGCCTGCGGCCGGGTTCACCTTCTCTCGCTTGAAGAGGTTGGCCTGTTCGAGGCGCATGCGCTGGGGATCGGCGGCGAAGCGTTCCTGCAGGATCTTCATCTCCGGCTGCACCTTGCGCATCTTCGCCATCGATTTCGACGACAGGTAGAGAAGGGGGTAGAACACCGTCTTCACGACGACGGTGAGGGCAAGGATCGCGGCGGCGAACGAGCCGAACCAGCCGGAGAAGGTCTGCAGCAGGTAGAAGAACGGCTTGGTGATGAAGAACAGCCAGCTCCAGTCGACCGCATCCGAGAAGGAGGGGACGGGGGCCGAGGTATCGTGCTCATAATTGTCGAGCACCGCGACGCGCTTGGCGCCGGCGAAGACGCGCGAGGACTTGGTGACGGACTGGCCGGGCTGGACGGTGTAGGCAGAGGCCGAGAAGCCGGCGTTGAAGACCGACTGGCCGTTGGCCTTGGCGACGCCCGCCCTCATCGTGACGGGCTCGCCTTGCGGCGGGATGGCGGCCGCCATCCAGTATTTGGTGGTGAGTGCGATCCAGCCGCCGCTCACTTCGGTGAGCACGCCCTTGCTCTTGTCGGTGTCCGACTTGGCGAGGTCGGAATAGCCGCGCATCTGGTTCTTCTCCGAACCATAGGTGCCGACCACGCCCCGGAAGGCGCCTTGCTCGAGCCTGTCGGCAACCATGTGCGATGCGAGCGCGCGCTGACGCATCTCGACCATGGGGGTCAGCGTGACGGGCGACGATCCGGTATTGGTGAGCGTGTCGGAGACCGTGAACATGTAGTTGGCGTCGATCGTGATGATGCGGTCGATGCGTGCGGCGGCGCCGGTGTAGGTGAGGTGCAGCGGATTTTCCGGCGTGAGCTGGCCCTGGTTGGTCTGCGTCCACGTGGCGTCGTTGGTCGAGAAGCCGCCTTCGCTGGTCCACGCGACGACGGCGTAGAACGGACGGTCGGTGCCCAGCGGGGAGAGGAGCTGGACCTCCTGCGTGCGGTCCTGTTTCAGCTTGGCGTCAATGGTGTCGTAGAAGCCCTTGAGCGAGATGTCGTCGATGCGCGCGCCTTCGAGCGAGATCGAGCCGTCGAGTGCGGGGCCTTCCACCAGCACGCGCTTTCCGGCGGCGATGTCCGCCTTCACGATGTCGTCGCGCAGCTGGAAGGTGAGCGGAGCGTTGGTCTGGCCGCTGGTTGGCTGCTGGGCCGTCGTGGTGCGGGGCTGCGCTGCCTTCGCGCGGTCTCGGGCGGGAGCGGCAAACAGGAACTCGTAGGCCACCATCATTACGGCGAACAGGACGAGCGCCAGCAGGATGTTTCTCTGCTCGGCAGGTTCCATGGCTCAGCCCTTGGACGGAGGAGAGGGGGTACGCGCCGGCGAGGCGGGCGTCTCTGCCGAGATACGGCGGCGGAGGCTTACCAACGCGGTTTCCATATCGTCAAGCAAACGGGGGAAGGGGCAGTCGGGCGTGTCCTGGCGCGCGATGAAGACATAATCCACTCCCGGAAGGCCGGTTATGGGAAGTGTCATTCGCATAGCCTCCCTGAGACGTCGCCGGGCCCGGTTTCGGATCACGGAACCCCCAACCTTTTTTGTGGCGGTGAACCCTGCCCCAGCGGCGGGGCGAGCTTCCGGCCGGCGGCGGGCCTGGACGACCAAGGTCTTTTTGCGTTCGGCAGCGCCATCGGCGACATATAGGAATTCGCGCCGCACGCGCAGGCGCTCGACCTTGATAGGCGCTTTATTTTTGTCGATAGACGCGTCTAAGCCTTTGGAGGCAGACGAGTTTAGGCGCTGAGCTTCTTGCGGCCCTTGGCGCGCCGGCGCTGCAGCACCTTCTGGCCGTTCTTGGTCGCCATGCGCGAACGGAACCCGTGGCGCCGCTTGCGCTTCAGGTTGCTCGGTTGGAAAGTGCGCTTGGTGGACACGGGTCACGCCCCTTAGTTCCTTAAGAAGCGCGGG
>DASYKO010000555.1:0-4196 GCA_035995285.1 Hyphomonadaceae bacterium
CCACGCGCTTGCCCTTGGGCCGGTCGAAGTGAGCGAGCAGCACGACTTTGGCGCCGGCTTTGGACAGCAGTTCGATCGTCGGCAGCGCCGCGCGCAGGCGCGTGTCGTCGGTGATCTGGCCGTTTTCCATCGGCACGTTGAAGTCGACGCGCACAAGCGCCGTCTTGCCCTTGAGGTCGGCGCCCTGAAGCGTGCGGAAGGTCATCGTCTTTCGTCCCGTTTTCCAACAAATTCGAGTCTGGCAGAGGAAAGGTGGCAGGCCAGCGCTGCAGGGTTTGCGCCTAGCTCACCGGGTCTTCCCACGGAACATCCTGTTCCTTCACCGTCTTCAGCATGTCGAAGCCGATGCGCCGCGGCTCGTCGCTCTGCTTCTTCACCGCGACCAGCAGCATGCTGACTTGAGAATAATGCTGGATCAGCTCGAACTTTCGCCCGTCGGACCATTCGCCCATGAACATGATCATGTCCGGGCCCCAGCTCGCCACGTTGGTGATGTGAAGGCTCTCATTGTTCGGCCCCTCGACGAAGCGGCCGCCGATCTCATGGTCGGGTCCGAGATTCTTCTCGAACTCCATGATCTGGTGAACGATGCGCTGGTGCATCCAGGCGGCCGGATCGAACGGCTTGTCGACGGCGCCGTCGACGACGACGCCCTCTTTGACCTCGACCTTTTTCGTCTTGGCAGGAACGGAACCGGCGGCCTTCGGGGCCGCCGCCTTGCTTTTGCGCTTGGTGTCTTTCGGCGGGCGAGCTGCCATCAGTCGATGATTTCCATACGGCCTGTCACGCGGTGGTATTCATCTTCCAGAAGTTCGGTGCAAGCGTCCTCGTAGGATGAGCACTTCCACCAGATCTTGTTGTCGATGACTGAAAAGATCTGGAAATGCGTTCCCTCGCGGTTGCCGAACAGCACCGCAAGGCCAGGAGGCACAGACACGTCCTCCGCCCACACTTCATACCAATGGTACGGATCGATACCCGCGCCTTGGCTAGGTATCGGTTCCGCAGCCACCGCTAGATCAGCTTAGCCCAGGCCACAGCCGTATCGCTCATGCGGGTCGAGAAGCCCCATTCATTGTCGTACCAGGAGAGGATCGACACAAACGTGCCGTCCATCACCTTGGTCTGGTCGGTGTGGAAGATCGACGAGTGGGGGTTGTGGTTGAAGTCGGAGGAGACGAGCTTCTCGTCGGTGTAGCCGAGAATGCCCTTCAGCTTGCCGTTGGCCGCTTCACGGATGAGATCGTTGATCTCTTTCGCCGTCGTCGCGCGCTTGGCGATGAACTTCAGGTCCACCAGCGAGACGTTCGGCGTCGGCACGCGCACCGAGATGCCGTCCAGCTTGCCGTTGAGATCCGGCATCACCAGGCCGACGGCCTTCGCCGCGCCGGTCGAGGTCGGGATCATCGACAAAGCCGCAGCGCGGCCGCGATACAGGTCCTTGTGCATCGTATCCAGCGTCGGCTGGTCGCCGGTGTAGGAGTGGATGGTCGTCATCATGCCCTTCTCGATGCCGATGGCTTCGTGAAGAACGCTCACCACCGGCACGAGGCAGTTGGTGGTGCACGAGGCGTTGGAGACGATCATGTGCTCCTTGGTGAGCTTCTGATGGTTCACGCCGTAGACGACGGTGAGGTCGGAGTTCTCGCCCGGGGCCGAGATCAGCACGCGCTTGGCGCCGGCCTGGAGGTGGAGGGCGGCCTTGTCTTTCGCGGTGAAGATGCCGGTGCACTCGAACGCGATGTCGACGTTCATGTCCTTGTGCGGCAGTTCGGCGGGGTTCTTGATCGCCGTCACCTTGAACTTCTGGTTGCCGACGGAGACCGTGTCGCCCTCGACCTTAACTTCCATGTTCAGGGGGCCGTGCACCGAGTCGTACTTCAGCAGGTGGACGTTGGTTTCCACCGGTCCAAGATCGTTCACGGCGACGACTTCGATGTCTTTCCGGCCATGTTCCAGAATGGAGCGAAGAACCAACCGACCGATCCGGCCAAACCCGTTGATCGCTACACGCACTGCCATGTCCGTAACCCTTTATGTCCGTTCCCGAGATTCCCGCGCAGGTCTGCAAAAACCATGCGGAAACGCCCGGCGCCCCCGAGCCGCTCAAGGGGGCCTTCGCTGGCGCTGCTCATACAAGATTTTGCTGATAATTCGAGAGTCGAGTGCGGTGAAATTGATGCAACGCCCCGCAACGTGGCGTGAGCAGCGCGAAAGGCCCCGAAAACCGGCCTCTCAGGTCAGCGTCAAACGGCCCGCCTTGGTTAAAGCAGCCCCTTCGCGGCCTTCACCACGCCCTCGGCGGTGATGCCGAAGTGCTTGAACAGCGTCTTGGCCGGGGCAGAGGCGCCGAAGCCCGTCATGCCGACGAAGGCGCCTTCCGGGCCGATCCAGCGGTCCCAGCCGTCGCGCACGCCAGCTTCGACGGCGACCTTCGGCAGTTTCCCGCCCAGCGTGTCGGCCTGGTATTTTGCCGGTTGCGCCGCAAATAGCGAGAAGCAGGGCAGGGAGACCACGCGGGCGCCGATGCCCTCGGCCTCGAGCGCCTTCTGAGCCTCGAGCGCGATCTCGACTTCCGATCCCGTCGCAATCAGAACGACCTTCTCAGGCTTCGAAGCAGGCGAGATCACATAGCCGCCCTTGGCGACCAGGTTCTCAGCTACATGCGTCTTGCGCGCCTGCGCCACATTCTGCCGCGTCAGCGCCAGCAGGGAGGGGCCATCGGTCTTCTGCACCGCGATCTCCCACGCTTCCGCCGTCTCGACGCCATCGCACGGGCGGAACACCGCCAGGTTCGGGATCATGCGCAGGGAGGCGACATGCTCCACCGGCTGGTGCGTGGGCCCGTCTTCACCAACGCCGATCGAGTCATGCGTCATCACATGCACCACGCGCTGGCCCATCAGCGCGCCGAGCCGGATCGCAGGCCGCGAATAATCCGAGAACACCAGGAACGTCCCCGAATACGGGATCACGCCGCCATGCAGCGCCATGCCGTTCATCGCCGAGGCCATGGCATGCTCACGCACGCCCCAGTGCATGTAGCGCCCGCCATAGTTCTCCGGCGTCACCGGCGCCTTCGCAGCAGCGGTGCGCGTATTGTTCGAGCCGGTGAGATCCGCCGACCCGCCGATCATCTCGGGGATCATCCCGGTGAGCACTTCCAGCGCCGCACCCGACCACTTCCGGGTCGCGTCTGCTTTAGGAGCTTCAGCGATCTTCTTCTTGTGCTCGCCAATGGCCGCCCTGATCCCATCCGGCAGCTTGCCCGAGACCGCCGCTTCGAACTCAGTCTTCTTCGGCGAAGCCTTCAGCCGCTGCTCCCACGCTTCGCGATGCTTGGCGTTGCGCGTGCCGATCTTGCGCCACTCGGCGAGAACGTCGTCCGGCACCACGAACGGTTCATGCGTCCATTCCAGCGCCTTGCGGATCGTCGCGATCTCGTCTGCGCCATAAGGCCCGCCATGCGCCGGCCCCGTGCCCGCGATCTTCGCGCCATAGCCGATGATGGTCCGGCACGCGATCAGGCTCGGCCGGTCGGCCGTCTGAGCGGTCAGCAGCGCCCCGCGCACCGCATCCATGTTGTGCCCGTCGATGCGCGCCACGTTCCAGCCCGAGGCCTTGAAGCGCTTGATCTGATCGGTGTCGTCCGAAAGGTTGGTCGAGCCATCGATGGTGACGGCGTTATCGTCGAACAGCACGATCAGGTTCTTGAGCCGCAGATGCCCTGCGAGCGTCAGCGCCTCCTGGCTGATCCCCTCCATCAGGCAGCCATCGCCTGCGATCACGTATGTCTTGTGGTTGACCAGATCATCGCCGAACCGCGCATTGAGGTGGCGCTCCGCGATCGCCATGCCCACTGCATTGGCAAGGCCCTGGCCCAGCGGGCCCGTCGTGGTCTCGACGCCGACCGTATGCCCGAACTCCGGATGGCCCGGCGTCTTCGATCCCAGCTGGCGGAAGTTCTTGATCTCCTCGATCGTCATCTCCGGATAGCCGGTCAGATAAAGCAGCGAGTAGAGCAGCATCGATCCGTGCCCGGCGGACAGGATCAGGCGGTCCCGGTCGGCCCAGTCAGGCTTACCCGCGTCAAACCGGATGAATTCCTGGAACAGCAGGGTCGCGACGTCGGCAAAGCCCAGCGGCAGGCCGCAATGCCCGCTCTGCGCCTTCTCCACGGCGTCCATCGACAGCGC
>DASYKO010000556.1:0-8671 GCA_035995285.1 Hyphomonadaceae bacterium
ACCGCCGCTGCGGCTCGGGCCTGCAGTCGATCGTCGACGCCGCCATGTTCGTCCAAACAGGAGCTGCGGACGTTGTGGTCGCCGGCGGCGTCGAGAGCATGACCAACGTCGAATACTATACCAACGACATGCGCGGCGGCGCCCGTCTGCACGAACATGGCGGCGTCGACGATCGACTGCAGGCCCGAGCCGCAGCGGCGATCGAGCTGATAGCCCGGCACGGTGATCGGCAAGTCGGCCGCGAGCGCTGACCAGCGGGCGACACAGGGCGCCTCGCCGGAGGGATAGCCCTGCGCGAAGATCACATCATCGATCTTGCCCGGGTCGATCTTGGTGCGCTTGACCAGTTCCTTCAGCACGATGGCGCCGAGGTCTCCCGCCTGCATGGACGACAGCGCGCCCTGAAATTTGCCGACGCCGGTGCGGATCGGGCTGACGATGGCGGCGCGGCGGAGCTGAGTCATGAACATGTTTCCTTGAATCGCGGGCACCATAGCGTCGCCGCACGCAACGGCAACCCGGCCTGCCCGATCAGTAGCCGAGAGCTTTCACCAGCGTGGCGCCGCTCATGTAGATCAGGATCAGCGAGCCGATCGTCCAGAGGATCGCGCGGACGTCGTGAAGCTGCGCCGTCAGGTAGGCGAGGAAGTGGGCGAAGCGAGACGCGACATAGCCGTAGAACAGCCATTGCGCGAGCCAGAGCGGCGGGGCCGTCAGTGTGAAAAGCAGGCCGGCGACGAGGAAGAATGGCAGGTTCTCGAGATCATTCTGGTGGATGCGGCGGATGCGCTCGACCTTCTCGTTCGGCGCGGTCTGACCGGGATTGGGCTTCGGGTTGGCCGGCGACTTCTTGAGGTCTTCCGGATTCCGGAAGCCGCCATTCACCTGCATCATTCGCACAACGGTCAGCCACGACATGCTGATCGCCTTGAGGATCATGATACAGGCCGCGATCACGTAGGTCGTGAACACGGGATTCTGCAGGTTGAACTGGTCCATTCTCGCCTCCCCTTGTCAGCCTGTTGTGAGCCGGAAACCCCGCCAAGCAAAGACGTGACGTAAGCGTGGGAGCGTTGCAGACTGCGGCCATGACCCAGGCCGTGTCTCATCCGGAAATCCGTGACGCTGTCGCCAAGCTGTGCGGGCGGTTTCCGGGGGCGTACTGGCGGGCGCTGGACCGGGAGCGGGCTTATCCTACGGAGTTCGTGAAGGCGCTGACCGAGGCCGGGTGGCTCTCGGTGCTTATCCCCGAGCAGTATGGCGGCGCGGGGCTCGGGATTTCGGCGGCGTGTGCGGTGCTGGAGGAGATCCATCGCTCGGGCGGCAATGGCGCGGCGTGCCATGCGCAGATGTATACGATGGGCACGCTGCTGCGGCATGGGTCGGAGGCGCAGAAGCAGGCTTACCTGCCGAAGATTGCTTCAGGTGAGTTGAGGCTGCAGGCCTTCGGCGTGACGGAGCCGACGAGCGGGACGGATACGACGCGCATACAGACGTTCGCGAAAAAGGTTGGCGATAAGTATGTCGTGAACGGCTCCAAGATCTGGATCAGCCGGGCGGAGCATTCGGACCTGATGGTCTTGTTATGCCGAACGTCGCCGCGAGACGAGGCGGGCAAGGCGTCGGATGGGATGAGCGTGCTGCTGGTGGATATGCGCGAGGTGAAGGGGCGCGGGCTGACGATCAAGCCGGTTCGCACGATGCTGAACCATGCGACGACGGAGTTGTTCTTCGACAATATGGAAGTGCCGGTTGAGAACCTCATCGGCAAGGAAGGGTCGGGGTTCAAGTACATTATCGATGGGATGAATGCGGAGCGTATTCTCATTGCGTCGGAATGTATTGGTGACGGGAAGTTCTTCGTGGATCGTGCGTCGGCCTACGCCAAGGACAGGAGCGTGTTCGGGCGGGCGATTGGCGAGAACCAGGGCGTTCAGTTTCCGATTGCGCGGGCGCATGTGGGTGTAACGAGCGCTTCGCTGATGGTCGATCATGCGGCTGCGATGTTCGAGCGTGGGGAGCCGTGCGGGTCGGAAGCGAACATGGCGAAGCTGGTGGCGTCGGAGGCGTCGTGGTTTGCGGCGGATGTTTGCATCCAGACGCATGGCGGGTTCGGGTTCGCCGAGGAGTACGACATCGAACGGAAATTCCGGGAGGCGCGGCTTTACCAGGTGGCGCCGATCTCGACCAATCTCATCCTCAGCCATGTGGCGACGCATGTGCTGGGCATGCCCAAGTCTTTTTAGGCCGAAAGATCTCTGGAGGGGGACGACAATGGGTGAAGCAGTGAACGTGGCGGACTGGATTGGGCGCGAGGAGACGCACACCGACTACACGGCGCGCGGGCCGTTCAAGCGGCTGGGTGCGATGCTGGACAGGGAGGATGAATCCAAGGGGGCGAGTCTTCCGCCGCTGGGGCACTGGCTGTGCTTCCTTCCGGAGGCGACGCAGGCGCAGCTGGGGCCGGATGGGCATCCCGAGCGCGGTGGGCTGATCCCGCCCCTGCCCTTGCCGATGAGGATGGCGGCGGGGAGCCGGCTGACGTTTCATGAGCCGATCCCGTTCGGGGCCGACGTGAAGCGCGTCTCGAAGATCATGAACATCGTGGAGAAGCAAGGGCGCTCGGGCACGCTGGCGTTTCTCACCTATCGCTACCAGGTGTTCGCTGGGTCGACGCTGTGCGTCACCGAGGAGTTCGACGTGGTATTCCGCGAGAAGTCAGGAAACGCCGGCCCGATGCCGCCGGGGGACAAGCGCGAGGGCAAGATCAAGCGCACGATCGATCCGCAGTCGCCGCTGCTGTTCCGGTTCTCGGCGCTGACCTATAACGGGCACCGAATCCACTATGATCGCGACTATGCAACGAAGGTGGAGGGCTATCCGGGGCTGCTGGTACATGGGCCGTTGCTGGCGACGCTGCTGGTCGACCTGTTCCGGCGCCACAAGCCAAATGCCGCAGTGAAGACCTTCGAATACCGGGCCCAGCGGCCTGTGTTCGACCTTGCGCCCTTCACGGTGAATCTGGAAGAAACGGCAGATGGGGGTGCGGATGTGTGGGCCGCCGACAGCGACGGGTATGTCGCCATGTCGGGGCATGTTGGAGTCTAAGTTTGCAGCACAACCGGCGCTCGCTTCTCTTCGTTCCCGCCAATGCGCCCCAGCGCTGGGAAAAGGCGCATACGCGCGGAGCGGACGCGATCATTGTTGATCTGGAAGACTCCACGCAGCCGGAGGCGAAAGCGGCGGCGCGTGTTGAGGCGGGGCGGGCGGTCGCCAGGCTGGCGGCGAACGGCGCGGTGGTGACGGTGCGAGTGAACAATGATCCCGAACATCTGGAAGCAGATCTCGACGCCGTAGTGCATCGCGGGTTGACGGCCATTGTGATGCCGAAGGTGGAGGAGCGTCTCCAGCTGGACCAGCTGTCGACCCAGCTGGAGGCGCTGGAGTTCGAGCGCGGGTTCGACAGGCTGGCGATGAAGGTGGTGGCGGTGATCGAGAGCCCGCGGGCGCTGGAGCGGATCGCGCAGATCGCGGATGCGCCGCGGCTGATCGGGATATCGCTGGGGAGCGAGGATTTTGCGCTGTCGATGGGGCGTGCGCCGAACCCGCTGTCGCTGGGGCTGGCAGCGCAGACGATCGGCTATGCCGCCTCCGCGCGGGGTATCATGGGGCTGGCGATGGCGAGCAGCATCGCGAATTTCACGGACCTTGGCGCGTTTGCGGCGGAGGCCAAGCGCTCGCATGCGATGGGGCTGACCGGGGCGATGTGCATCCATCCCAATCAGGTGGGCGTCTTGAATGAGTGCTTTGGCGTAAGCGCGGCTGAGATCGAGGAAGCGAAGGCCATCGTGGCCGCGTGGGAGGCGCGGACGGACGGCGTCGTCTCGCACAATGGGAAGATGATCGATCAGCCTGTCGTCGAACGCGCGCGGCGGTTGCTGGTTTCGGCTGGGCAGTGAAAGCGGGAAAGCCTGAAGATGTTCTCGGCTGTTTGAAACCCGGACAGCGTGCGTTCTTCCAGGGCGGGCCCGGCGAGTGTTCGGTGTTCAGTGAGCTTCTGACCGCCAATCCGGAAGCCGCGAAAGGCGTGGAGCTGTGGTCGTGTCTCGTGCCGGGGATCAACCGGTTTGATTATGGCGCGCTCACCAGTGAAGTGGGGGCCGGCGGGCCTGATCTTGTGACCTTCATGGCCTCGCCTGCGCTTGAAGGCTCGATCGCTTCGGGGCGGACGCTCATTGATGCGATGCCGTATTCGGAGATCGGCGAGACGCTGGCGGCCATGGAGTTTGACCTGGCGATTCTGCACGTCGCGCCGCCGCGGGAGGGCGTTTGTTCGTTTGGCATCTCTGCGGAGGCTGGCCCCCTGGTCTGGCCGCGGGCGAGGAAGAGCATTGCCTTCATCAACGAGCGCATGCCGCACACGCCGGGCGATGGGATAGCGCTGGATGCGATTGATCTGGTTGTTCCCGTCGATGTCCCTTTGCTGGAAGCGGCGGCGCCGGGGGCGCGGTCCAACGTTCTGGAAGCGATCGGCAGGAACGCAGCGCAGCTTGTGCGCGACGGGTCGACGATCCAGTCCGGCATTGGCGAGGCGCCGGGGGCGATGATTGCGGCGCTGAAGGATCATCGGCGGCTGCGCGTGCATTCGGGGTTGGTGAGTGCGGAGTATCGGCAGCTGGCGGAATGTGGTGCGCTTGATGCGGCGGCTCCGCACCTCACGGGGATAGGCTGGGGCGATGCTGGTTTCTATGACTGGCTGGGTCAGGGATTGATCGCCTTCCGCTCCTGCCGCGAGACGCATGACCGGGCGAAGATTGCGGCGTTGCCGGACTTCGTGTCGCTCGGTTCGGCGCTGGAGGTGGATCTTGAGGGCGCCATCAATCTCGAATGGCTCGGGGCGCGGCGCGTGAGCAGTGTCGGGGGCGCCCCTGATTTCATGGCGGGGGCGGCGGCCTCTTCCTCCGGCCTGTCGATCATCGGATTGCCGTCGGCGACCCGCTCGGGATCGTCGCGCATTGTCCCGCGCCTGACAGGCCCAGCAGGGGGCAATGGGGGGAAACCCTCGGTTCCGTCATCGCTGGCCGGCGCGATCGTAACGGAGCACGGCGTTGCGGATCTTCGCAGACTGTCTGCAGACGCAAGGGCAAAAGCGCTTATCGCCATTGCAGCGCCGGAACACCGGGCGGGCCTTGAGGCGGCCGTCGCGGCGTCTCGCCGCGCCTAGGCAGTTCGTGCGTGCACAGACTTGTTTGCCCGTAGACCTTATTGAATAGTGGCTACGGGACACGAACCTCCGGCGCGGGACACATTGGCCGGCAAGGGATCTTGAGGGGGCGGCCACTGGGGAGGGGTCGCGCGTGACGCATGGGATCATCTTCGAGCCGGATCCGGATTGCCGTCCGGTGCTGGAGGCGGCGTTAGCCAGCCTCTACTGGAGCGTGAAATCGGCCGACTCGCTCGAAGAGGTGGCGAGCCTGCTGCCCGGGCCGTGGGCGGCTATCCTGGCGGTTGAATCCGGGGATGTCGCAGCGGTTGAGGCGATCCGGGACTTGCGCAAAAGCGCGCCTTCCACGGCAATCTGCGTGCTGGTCGATGAGGCGTCACCACAGTTTGACCGGCAACTCTACGTTGCAGGGGTCGACCAGGTGTTCGCCAAGCCGGTACAAGAGACCGAGATCGTGGAAGCTCTGGTCGCCGGCTTCATGGCCCGCAGGAAGTAATCCGCGACATTCGGGAGGCTACAATGAACCAGCACGCTGATCTTGCGGCGACTGCCCAGCTTGGGTCGTCGATGGTCGATAGTCCTGTGTTCCAGTTCGCCGCAACGGCGCTGGGGGCAAACGACATGGAGACGGTCGACAAGGAGTTGACGCTCCTCCTCTCCACATTCGGCGTCGACCACTTCGTCCTCTACCAGGCGACCGACAAGGGCGGGACGCCGACGGGCGCACGGCTGTGCGGCAAGCGGCACGACGACTGGCGCAAGCACTACGTCAAAGAGGACATGGCGCCGCGCGATGATCTGATGAAGTCCGGCAAGAAGTCTCTCCTGCCGACGACGTGGAGCCAATTCCAGTCGACGAAGAAAGTCTCGAAGGGCCAGAAGAAGATCTTCAACGAAGCGAGCGACTTCGGATTGAAGGATGGATTCTACCTGCCCCTGCTCCAGCCCGATGGATCGATGTACGGGGTGTCGATGATGGTGCAGCACAAGATGGACAACGAGCCGCGCATGCTGAGCGCGCTACACCTGCTTGCGATCTACTACTCCATCGCCGCGAACCGGCTCGGCATGTCGCCGCCCGCGCCGCCGCCTTCACCGGATGATGCTGTGCTCACGGAACGGCAGATCGAGTGCCTGCAGTGGATACGCCAGGGCCTGACGCCGGGCGCGGTCGGCGACAAGCTCGGCATCAAGGAGTACACGGTGAACGAGCATCTGCAGGAGGCGCGCCGCCGTCTGCGCGTTCGCACGACAGCCCAGGCGGTGATCGAGGCCATCAACCGCAAGCTCATCAGCCTATAAACTTGTTCGCGAACCAGTACCCCTAAAATTGGGGGGTAGCCGGAAAATGCGTGGTGTTTAGCCTCTCCTCCAACAGGCGGGAGAGCTTCATGCACGTCCACGTCGTCAATGCATCGAACCGGCGGCAGTACCTCGACGAGATCGAGCAGATGCACCGGCACCGCCATCGTGTCTTCGTCGGACAGATGGGATGGAAGGCGCTGGATTCGCCCGACGGCCTCGACATCGACGAGTTCGACACGCCCAACGCCACCTATCTCATCGCCATCGACGCTGAAGGCGTCGTCCGCGGCTCCTGCCGGATGATCCCGTCCTGGCGGCCGCACATGCTGCGCAACCTCTTTGCCGACTATGTCGCGGGCGATGCGCCTTCGGGCCCGAGCGTATGGGAATGGACGCGCCATGCTCCCGGCGACAAGGCATTCGAGAAAGACATCAACCATCAGGCCCGCTTCCTGCTCAACATCGCGGCGCACGAGTTTGCCGCCTCGCGCGGGATCGAGACCTTCATCGGCATTGCCGACTGTCAGATCGTGCCGCGGATGATCGATCTCGGCTGGAAGGTCGAACCGATCGGAATGCCGGTGAATTACGGCGAAGGCGTCGGATACGCCTTCAAGATGAATGTCGATGCGGCCAACAACGACAAGCTGCGCGCGCGCCTCGGGCGAACCGGTACGGCGCTGGTGGTGGAGATGCCGCGCGGGCTGGTGGCCGAGGAGGGCGCCATGGCGCGCCGCACGATCGAACTTGCGATGAGACTTCCTCAGGAAAGCCTGAACAAGGCCGAGGAGGCGCTTCGAGGACTTGTCCGCGCGGCCTGAGCCAAGCGGACAGCTGAAATACAACGACCATAGCGTGATGGTCGCTGGACACTTTCTATTGGGGAGATGGGCCGCCCGGCCTCCTGGAGGCCGGGCACATCCCATCACCCCGCACAAGGACAACTGGGGGGACGGGCCGCTGCTCCGTTGTGGGAGCAGGCGCGTTCTACGGGAAACACAACGGTGAACACATGGGCGCCGCTGAAAAAGTTCGATGGGGAGATGGGCCGCCCGGCCTCGGTGAGGCCGGGCACTTCCCCGAAACATCCAGGACGATTTGGGGGGACGGGCTGCCTCGCCTGCGCGAAGCGGACACGGCCTCGACAGTGTCGGCGAGGCTGGACGAAAGTGGCTTCGCGGTCATCCCCGGCGCGTTGAGCCCCGCCGGTCTCGCCGATCTCAATTCGCAGCTGACGCCATGGTTCGACCAGGCGCTGGCAGGGCGCGGCCCATTCCTCGGGCGGCGCACGCGGCGGTTCAGCGCTTTGTTCGCACGCGCGCCGCGGACGGTGGACCTGGCAATCAACCCAACCATCCTCGGCATCGTGCAGAAGGTGCTGAAGGACGAGGCCATCCAGATCAACCTCACGCAGGCGATCGCGATTGATCCGGGCGAGCCGGCCCAACCGCTGCACCGCGACGAGGCGATGTTCCCGACGCACCTGGCCAGCGAGGCCATGGTCAATGTGCTGTGGACGCTGGACGATTTCACCGACGCGAATGGCGCAACGCGCCTCGTCCCCGGCAGCCATCGCTGGCCGAAAGACCGGCGCGGGCTGGACCATGAAGGCATCGGGGCGGAAGCCCCTGCCGGGTCGGCCATCATCTGGCTTGGCTCGACCATCCATGGCGGCGGCGGGAACCGGACGATGCTCCCGCGCCGCGGCCTCATCATCAGCTACAGCCTCGGCTGGCTCGCGCCGGCGGAAAAGCTGCTGCTCTCCATTCCGCAGGATGTCGCGCGCACCCTGCCCCGGCGCCTGCAGCGGATGATCGGGTATCAGGTGCACCATCCGAACCTCGGCTGGGTCGAGGGACGTGATCCGATCGAATGGCTCGAGGGACGCCTGACGGACCTTGCCGCCGCCGACGACCATCTTCCTCCAGAAATACGTGACCGCGTGGAGCGCCTGCTGGCCTCCCGTCCGCCTCTGAAAACGGAGACGGAGAAGGTCGCATGAATGCCGAGCCGCTGACCGTCGACCAAAGGCCTCCCCGACGACCTTGGCCGAAGGCAACTTCCGGACCCTGTCCCGGGGACGTGTAGTTCCATGACGCGCCCCTCTCGCAGCGCGCTCATCGTCAGCGACTCGGCGCCCCT
>DASYKO010000557.1:0-3522 GCA_035995285.1 Hyphomonadaceae bacterium
ACAGCGCCGACATCGTGTTGGTGGCGCGGACATGATAGCCCTCCTGCGCCAGCGTCTGGCTGATCACGAGACGCACGCTGGCGTCGTCGTCAGCTACGAGGATGGTGGGGCCGCTCATGCGGTTGCTCCCTTCTTGCGCGCTATGGGGAAGAGAAGGCGCAGTGTTGCGCCCGTCGCGCTGTTATCGAGAACGACGAAGCCGCCATGCGCCTGCATGATCTCGGCGACGACGGCGAGGCCGATGCCCGCCCCGCCTGCCTTCGTCGTGAAGAATGGTTCGAAAACCCGGTCGACCGTCGTTTCCGGCACGCCTGGGCCGTTGTCCGTCACCGCAATTTCGAGTGCCCCGCGGGCGCGTGGACCGTCGCGTCCGGCGAAGCGGAAGCCGGCGCGGTAGCGCGTCGCTACAGACACACGGGCCTGCCGCGAGCCTGTGCTTGCGGCCTCGACGGCGTTCTTGACCAGGTTGAGTGTCGCTTCGTGCAAATGGTCTGGATCGACATCGATCTCCGGCAGGGAAGGATCGAAGCCCAGTTCGAAACGTGTGGTGGCGCCGAAGCTGGCCTTGGCGAGGTCGATCACGCTGTCGAGCACGATGTGGACGTTGGTCATCCGCGTGCGCGGGGAGAAGAACGTCTCGAACGCCACGAAGCGGTCGACGATGCGCTGGATGCGCGCGCCCTCTTCCCGGATAAGGGTGAGCAGCGCCTGCTGGTCGTCCTTGGCCTTGCGCGCGAGCAACTGCGCGGCGCCGACGATACCAGCCAGCGGGTTCTTCACTTCGTGGCCCAGCATCCGCGCCACCTGGGCGAATGCGTTGACATCGCCGCTCTGCTCTTCCTGCCGCACCGGCGTCAGCGTCAGAACCAGGCCGCCATCCTCGCCATCCGGAGACGCCGTCACGTCGAGTTCTATCGGCGAGATATTCGAGCTCGCCATCCGTATGCCGCGCGCCGACATCACCCCGCCTTCGCGTCGCACACGGGCGATGAAATCCAGCAGCTGGGAATCTTCCGGCAGGATATCCGTCAGCGGCCGTCCGCGCAGGAGAGGGGCCGAGCGCGCAAGGAGCGCCTCGGCGGCGGGGTTTACGAATGTCACCGTCTCGCGGCGCGACAGGCCGACAACCGCAAAGGACATCGCATCGAGGATGCGGCCTGCGATCGCACTGGGATCCTGGACGGCAGTAATCACGCGGCGGCTCTCCTGTCGCCGAGCACAGCATCGAGCTGGTCGGCCAGAACACTGGAAGTCTCGATACGGCAGAGCGCGACACGCTCCTCGGCCTTGGACGGCAGGCCGTAATCCTCGCACCAGGCGTCGACAAAAGCGGCGATGTGCTTGCGCACCACACGCACGCCCAGCCGCTCGCCATAGAGCGCGACCGATCCAGCGATCTGCGCCTGGATCGCTGCGAGCTTCTGTTCGCGCGTCGGCTCCGCGTATGGCGTGCCGAACAGTGCATTGGCGATCTGCGCCACGCGCCAGGGGCGGCCCTCGGCGCCGCGCCCGATCATTACGCCGGCGGCGCCGGACTTCGCCATGGCCGCACGGGCGCTTGTCTCATCCTCGATGTCGCCATTGGCGATGACCGGCAGCGGCGTTGCCTGGATCACCGCGGCGATCCGCTCCCAAGTCGCATGCCCGGTGTAGAATTGCTGGCGCGTGCGCCCGTGCACGGTGATCATCCTGGCGCCTTCGCCCTCGGCGATGCGCGCCAGCTCCGGCGCATTGAGCGACGCCTCATCCCAGCCCAGCCGCATCTTCACCGTCACAGGCCGCTTCGTGCCTGCCACGGTCGCGGCGATCAGCTGACGCGCCAGCTCAGGCTCGCGCATCAGGGCGCAGCCCGCCTGGCCGCCCGTCACCTTCTTGGCTGGGCAGCCCATGTTGATGTCGATGATGTCGGCGCCCGCCGCCTCTGCTAGTTGAGCGCCTACGAACATCCAGCGCGGCTCGCGGCCGGCGAGCTGAACGATGAAAGGACCAAATCCATTGTGCGGCGCAGCGCGGCGGACAAATTCTTCCGTTTCGGCGGCGAGTTCTGCCCCAGCCACCATTTCGGTCACCACGGCGGGAGCGCCGAACCGATCGACCTCTTTGCGGAAAGGCGCATCCGTGACGCCGGACATGGGGGCCAGGAACACTGGCGCAGCGATTTCTATGTCCCCGACTTTGAACACGACCTACTCCGGCTACCCGTCCGATTGTGCCTAATTCTTAGGCAAAATCTACTGTACACTTAGACCTCAACCCCGCATAGGCGTCAAGAATGCACAATCATCAGGCGTTTCAGCCGGGCAACACAGGGGCGGTTCTTGTCGCCGCCGGGTCTGGAAAGCGCCTTGGCGGGGAAATTCCCAAGCAGTTTCAGCCCCTGGGAGGCAAACCCGTGCTCCGCTGGAGCGTGGACGCTTTGCTGCGCTGCGACAAAATTCGGGCCTTGGCGGTCGTTGTCTCCCCCTCCGAGCGCGCCCGGACGGCTGCACTACTCCCCTCGGATAGCCGGATCAGCCTCGTCGACGGCGGGGCTGAGCGCACCGATTCCGTCCGCAACGGGCTCAGGGCGCTGGAAGGCAAAGGGCTCGACAGCGTGCTTATCCATGACGCCGCCCGGCCGGGCCTGTCCGCTTGCGTGGTCGATGAACTCATCGCCGCCCTCGCCGGGGCCGACGCAGCAGCCCCTGCCCTGCCCGTCGCCGACGCGCTCAAGGATACCCGCAACGGCGTTCGCACGGTCAGCCGCGAGGGCCTCGTCCGCATCCAGACCCCGCAGGCCTTCCGCTTTGATGTCATCTCCAGGGCCATCGCCAGCGCCACCGGCGCCGTGGACGACATCGCGCTGGTCGAAGCCACTGGCGCAAAGGTCGTGCTGACGCCGGGCCGGCAGGAGCTTATGAAGATCACCCATCCGGAGGACCTCGCCATCGCCGAGAAGCTTCTCTCCAGTCAGCAGACCATGCGCGTCGGAACCGGTTTCGACGTGCATGGCTTCACCGCTGGTGATCACGTCACCATCTGCGGCGTGCGCATCCCGCACACGAAGACGCTCGAGGGGCATTCTGATGCCGATGTCGGCTGGCATGCGCTGACCGACGCCATCCTTGGCGCAGCGGCGCTCGGCGATATCGGCGACCACTTCCCGCCGTCCGACCTGCAATGGAAGGGCGCGGACTCGCTTGTCTTCCTCCAGCACGCCGCAAAGCTCGCGGCTGAGCGTGGCTTCAGGGTCGTGAACGCCGATATCACACTGCTCTGCGAGAAGCCCAAGATCTCGCCGCACCGCGAGGCCATGCGTACGAAGACGGCTGAGGCGCTGGGCATCCCGCTCGATTGCGTGAGCGTGAAAGCCACGACCACCGAGAGGCTCGGCTTTCTCGGGCGCGAGGAAGGGATTGCGGCGCAGGCCGTGGTGATGCTGTCGAGGTAGGAGCGACGTTTGGGGGAACGAATGAAGCTATCGTGGAAATGGATAACGTCGGCCGTCCTGCTCGCGGGCGGTTTCGCGCTGGCCTACCAAGC
>DASYKO010000558.1:0-5629 GCA_035995285.1 Hyphomonadaceae bacterium
GCCCTGCGGTGCAGTTCCTCGGCGTCGGGATGGTCGGCAGCCTGGCTGAGCACGCGCGCGATCACGCGGCGCTGCTCGGTCATCCGCAGGCCTTTCTCGATGCACCTTTCCTCGATCATCGGACCTTCTCCGTTGAGCTGCCCCGAACCCGCAAAACCGGACGTGGGAAAGCCCGGCACATATGCGTCTCAAGGGGCGATATGTCTACCCGCAACCCCAACCGCCCGCACAAGGACAAGCGCATCCGCCGGTCCCTCTCTCGTACGATAATAGGCTTTCCGGACGGAGATTTCCACGAATCCGAGCGATTTATAGAGCGAGAGCGCCGCAAGATTGTTGTGCCGGACCTCCAGCACCCAGCGTTTGAGCGAACGTTTGTTCGCTTCGGCATCGAGCGCCTCGAAAATCTTCCTTCCGATCCCTGCCCGCCGCTCAGCTTCCGCAACCGCAATGGTCAGCAATTCGGCGTCGTCTCCTGCTTCGAGTGCCAGCCCGAATGCAACCGCTTCGCGTTCTCGCCTCTCGATGACCGCGAAGCCTTCCTTGCGCGACAGCCATGTAACGAAGTCCTGTTCGCTCCAGCCCGTCTCGAACGCAGCTGAATGTAGCGCCGACATCGCGGCGGCGTCCGCGGGCGTTGCGAGCCGCAGTTCCGTCACGGCCTGCTCATCGGCTTGAGGCTCATCGGCGTAGCATCCGGCTCGCGCACATAGATCGGCCGCGGCGGGGGAAGCTCTCCGGTGAGCTTGCCCGCAAACATCGCCGCCGCCACAGCGGACGGTTTCGAATGAATACGGCGCACGCCAAGGTCCGGAACGTCCGACAGCCCGCCGCACATGGCTTCCATATCACGCGCCAGAGACGCCAGCTGATCTTCTGATGCCTCGAACGGCTCAGCTGCGCCGCGCCCATCCGCCAGCACCTGCGCCCACCACGTCTTCTCCGGCGGCCGCCGCTTGGCGGGCAGCAGGCCCAGCACACGTCCCTGCTTTGGCAACTCATCAAGCGCCTCGAGGCTGCTCACGCCGACCGCCGAAATATCGAGGGCCAGCGCCAGCCCCCGCGCGAACGCCACGCCGACCCGCACGCCGGTGAACGAGCCCGGCCCGACCACCACGGCGATCCGATTGAGATCGGAGAACACGACCCCCGCCTCGCGCATTACCTCGTCCACCACCGGCGCAAGCCGCGCATCATGGCCCTGGGTCATCGCTTCCCAGCGCGCGCCAATCACCGCGCCGCCGCGCACCAGCGCCGCCTCGCACGTATCTCCCGCCGTGTTGATGCCGAGAATGAGCATGGGCGGCTCCTACGCTCGGGAACCGCAGAGCGTCAAATGGTCAGGCGGCAAATGATCAGGCCGCAGCCTCAACCGCCGTCACCTCCGGCACGTAGTGCCGCAGCAGGTTCTCGACGCC
The DNA here is from genome assembly GCA_035995285.1 of Hyphomonadaceae bacterium. Classification (GTDB taxonomy): domain Bacteria; phylum Pseudomonadota; class Alphaproteobacteria; order Caulobacterales; family Hyphomonadaceae; genus UBA7672. The sequence continues at coordinate 1,419 of DASYKO010000558.1, forward strand.
CTGTTTCAGCGTCGCCGTCGACGACGGGCAGCCCGAGCAGGCGCCGCGCATGGACAGGTGCACGATGCCTGTGTCCACGTCGAAGCGCTTGAAGATGATGTCCCCGCCATCGTTGGCCACGGCCGGGCGAACGCGCGTGGCGATCAGTTCCTTGATCTCGGCGACGATCTCGGCGGTCTCGCCTTCATAGACGACATCGTCCTCCAGCGCCGGGGCTTCGGCCCTCGCCGCATCCGCAATCACCGGCGCGCCGGAAACGAAATGGTCCATGATGGCGGCGAGCGCCTGCGGCTTCAGCACCGACCAGTCCGCCTCGTCCGACTTGGTGAGCGAGATGAAGTCCGATCCGAGGAACACGTTCTTGACGCCGTTCAGCGCGAACAGCGCCGAAGCGAGGGGCGAGGCCGAGGCCTCGTCCGCCGAGATGAACTCGTAGGGCGTCGTGGGAGAGACGTCTTGTCCGGGCAGGAATTTGAGCGAGGCCGGATTGGGCGTCGGCTGGGTCTGGATGAACATGGGGAACCTCTACCCGCTAGATGGCCCTGCCCGGCCCTTTGCGCAATCGCGCTCTCCTCAACGGCACGTTTAGCCAGCAAATCAGCCGGCCAGTCCGCCCATTTCGTCCAGTTCCTTGTCGCTCAGATCGCCTGGGATCACGGTTACCGCGATCGGCCGCCCGGCCAGCGGCTTGCCCTTGGCCAGGCGCGAGACCAGCGGCCCGGGCGAGCGCCCCACCCCCGCGGCCAGCACAAGAGACCTGATCGCGGCGTCTGAATCCACCAACTTGCGGATCGCATCGATCGGCTCGTCGTCGTCGACGATCACCTCGGCCTTCACGCCCGTCCGCTTCTCGACAATGTCTGCGTGGGCGTTCGCCATCAGGCGCGCCGCATCGATCGCATCCTGGCTGATATCCTTGTCGAGCCCGAGCCAGCCGCCCGTTCCCGGCGCCTTGGCGCAGCGCAGGATCACCAGCCCGGCCCCGACAGCCTTCGCCCGCATCCCGGCAAAGCACAGGGCGCTGACGCACTCTTCCGTCTCGTCTGATACGGCGAGGAATTTGCGTGACACAGATGTCATGCCGGCATGAGGCGCCGCGCACGCGCTACGGTCAAGCCTGCGCCGCTCGCACTATTTTCCAACCTACTTGAAGGTCCCGGGGGCAATCGCGTTGGCGATGATCGGCGCAACCGGCTGCGCAGTACGCACCGCATCGGCGAGGTCCGCCGTCGCCTTCTGCGCCTTCATCAAGAGGAAGCCCATGGACGCTGCGTGATTGCCGAACAGGGAACCGTCGGGCGATCCGTTGAGCACGAACATGGGATGGAATTCCGCAGCCTCTTTCCAGGCCGCCAGCGCTGCAGAGCGCTGCGTTGCAACCTTGGCCGCATCCGCCCAGTGCAGCGTGTCGAGCACGGAATAGGCCGCCACCGCCGCACCCTTGGCGCGATAGACGGCGCGGGCAGCCTCGGGATCGAGCGGGCCATTGTTGGTCTCGGCCATCTTGCCGACCTCGGCCTGGTATTTCACCGCCCATGAATCGATGAGCGCAAGCTGATCGCCGATCTGCGCCGGCGTCGATGCCGCAGCCGCGGCGCGGCGTTTCAGGCGGCGGTCATAGTTCATCAGCGCGTCGCGCGCCGCGTGCAGCTGTGCGCCGGTCGCATCTTCAGAGATCAGGCGGGCCGCGGCAGTCAGGTCCGGGTCCTGCCCGCCGTCCTGGGTGTTCGACAGCTTCACGAACTCGCCCAGCGCGCCGGCCATGGCGGCTTGGTAAGCAGGCTTGGCGGTGAGGCGGCCCATCGGCGACCATGTGGCCGCGTCCTTCGCCCAGCCGAGATTGTTGAAGTGCTGTTCCATCAGCGTGACGACGCCGCCGGCCCAAGGCGAGGTCCAGCGCGTGCGGTCGACTGTGCTCGAGACATTCCTGTCGCCGACATCGCTGCCCGTCACCATCATCGTCGGGTAGGCTGCGACCACGACGATCGCTGCGGCGATGTTGAGCCAGAAGCGGATATGGCCGAAGAATGTGCGGCGCACGTATTGGCGTCCGCGCGGCCTGGCGACGTGCTCTTCGAAGTCGGGCTCGATCTCGGTGGCCTCGGCCTCGATTTCGTCAGGTTCGATCTTGCGAAGCGGGAACGGCTTGTCGATTTCGGCTTCGACAGCCTTCTCCTCCTCAACCACGACCATGTCGCGGCGCAGCTTCAAGACGGACATTGCCCAGGCCCCAGTCTCAAGTTCCCGACACTGACGCCGTCGGAGGTTAACCTCAACCCAACATTCCCTTACGCTCGGTTAACTAGGACGGTTTGGTCCGCCTTCCACTATCTCGAACGCGACCGTTTCCTTGGCTCCCGATTGCAGCTCAATTATGATCGGGAAGGCCTTCGCGGCAGCATCCCCATGGGGGGAAAACACCATCAGGTGCATGCCGCCCGCCTCGAACTTCACTTCCCTGCCGGCAGGAAGCTCCACCGTTTCAAGGCGCTGCATCGAGGTCTGGTTGCCCTTCGTCACGGAAGCGTGAATCTCCACCGCGTCCGCCAAGGATGACGAGACGGCAACAATCCTGTCGGCCTGAGCCGAGCGGATAGTGAAATATGCCACACCGATTCCGGTCGATCCCAGGGGCGGGCGAAATTCCGCGTGATCGATCGACAATGGCGCGAGCGGCGCCTGCGGCCCGCACGCGGCGAGCGAAAGCGCCGCTCCAAAGATTATGAGAAGTCGCTTCATGAAGCTCCCCTGCTCCAGAGAGATAGGAGCGCGCCAGAGACATACGAGCGCCGGAGTAGAAAGCTCTAGGGCGTTCCGTCGCTGGCCTAGGGCCGCCAGAATCCCACCACGCGGCGAACCTCGTCCATAATTGGCTGCGCGATTTCATTCGCCCGCTCGCCGCCGGCCTTGAGCACGCGATCCACTTCCGCCGGATCGCCCATCAGCCGCTGCATCTCCGACGTCACCGGCCCCAGCTTGGCGACTGCCAGGTCCGCCAGCGCCGGTTTGAACGCGCCAAAGCCCTTGCCGCCGAACTCGTCCAGCACCGCCTGCTCGGACTTTCCCGCCAGCACCGCATAGATGCCGACCAGGTTCGCTGCCTCGTTGCGTCCTTCAAGCTCCTTCACGCTGGCCGGCAGCATCGCGGAATCGCTCGTCGCGCGCTTGATCTTCTTGGCGATTTCGTCCGCGCTATCCAGCAGGTTGATGCGGCTCTGGTCGGACGGATCCGACTTCGACATCTTCTTCGTCCCGTCCTTCAGCGACATGATCCGCGCGCCCGGGCCCTGGTACATCGGCTCGGGCAGCGGGAAGAAACCCGGCGCGTTGAAGTCGCGGTTGAACTTGCCGGCGATGTCTCGCGACAGCTCGAGATGCTGCTTCTGGTCCTCGCCCACCGGCACGTGCGTCGCCTTGTAGGCCAGAATGTCCGCCGCCTGCAGCACGGGATAGTCGAACAGCCCGACCGAGATGTTCTCCGCATCCTTGCCGGAGGATTTGTCCTTGAACTGCGTCATGCGCTCGACCCAGCCCATGCGCGCCACGCAGTTGAAGATCCAGCCCAGCTCCGAATGCGCCAGCACGGACGATTGCGCAAAGATGATCGACTTTTTCGGATCGACCCCAGCCGCCAGATAGGCCGAGGCAATCTCCCGCGTCTGCGCCGCCAGCAGCTTCGGGTCCTGCGGTACGGTGATGGCGTGCAGGTCCACCACGCAGAAGATGCACGGATACTCATCCTGCATCGCCACGAACTTCACCAGCGCGCCAAGATAGTTCCCCAGGTGCAGCGAGCCCGAAGGCTGCACGCCCGAAAACACCCGCTTGGGGCCGGAATACTCAACTGGCTTGGCGTCTGTCATGAGGCGCTCTTTAGTCGGAGAGCGACGGCTTGTCAGCCCTCGCCGCCCGGGATGACTACTCCCGGCGCACCCTTCTCCCGGCGCAGCGAGCCCTTGATCTCCGCCACCGTCACCGCCTTGAACAGGAGAGCACAGCCCAGGAAGATCGCAAAGCCGATCCCGGCGACCAGAACGGTCGCGATCTCCTTCGACAGCAGGACGTGCTTGAGCGTGGCATAATTCCAGGCGCACGCCGTGATGAAGGCGCCCATCGCCGCACATGCCAGCCCCAGCCGCGCCAGCTTGCTCCATGCCGCCTTGCTCACCACATAGACCTTCTCGCGCGCCAGCGTCGAGGCAAGCAGGATC
>DASYKO010000559.1:0-2120 GCA_035995285.1 Hyphomonadaceae bacterium
GCCATCCTCGCCGTCGGCCTGATGTACGAGCAGGACACCTTCATGCACGACACGGAGAAGGCGAAGACCTGGTACGAAAAGGGCGTCGCTCTCGGCTCCGACAAGGCCAAGGACGCCCTCGCCAAACTCGGCAACCAGGACTTCAGCAAGCCGGTCGTTCCCGAAGAGCATTCCGAGCACTGAGTGCTCGCGACAATTGAGCGTTCGGAATGGGCTCTACTTGTCGTCGTCATCCACGTGCAGGGCGTGCAGCACCCGGTGCAGCACAGGCGCGAGCACGACGCCGGAAACCAACACGAACAACAGCCCACACGCCAGCGCATACGCGCCCGCAAAGATCTTGCCCGCATCCGTATGCATCGCATCCACCGGCCCCATCCCGCCCAGCAACATTGCCGCGTTCAGGAAGGAATCCAGCCAGCTCAGCCCCTCGAGCGTATGATAGCCATACATCCCGCCGCCCAGCGCGACGCCTATGAGCACCGCCGCCGCGATGATGTTGACGAACATGCGGCCCACAAACGCCACGTGCGACGCCACCGGCTCCGACACATGGTCGAACTTGAACAACGCCATAAAGCCCTCCCGGCAAATCCCCGGAAGAGAGTATCCGCCTCCGCCCCGCCCACCGCAATGGCAAGCGCTGCGGAGGCGAACAACCTACCCGACCATTCCAGCCTTCTGGCGGGCCCTCTGCGAGGCCTTGGGAACGGATGCCGGTGCGGTCTTTGCCAATGTCGCGGTTCGGAAGGCGCGCGTGGTCGCCGGAATGCCGACCTCGAAGGGCGTCGCATCCGACCAGAAGCGGCGCGAGAATTTCTGGGCGTCGACATGGTAGGGCCGGTTCCACGTGAACTGCATCTCCGCGACTTCACGGATGAAGGGAACCGCCAGACCGATCACCGGCAACAGCCAGGACGGCATCGCGATCACTTTCAGCTTCTGCCCCACCGCATCGGCGCCCATTTTCAACAGCTGCCGCGGCGTACGCGTCGGCGCGCAGGGCACGTGCCAGACCTGGTTGAAATCCTCATCCGGCGCATCGAGCAGCGAGACCGCAGCCCGCGCGATATCCGGCACATAGGCAAAGTCATGCAGGTTATCCGGCGCCATGATCATGTTCGCCGCCTTGCCCTGGGCTACGGCCGCAAGCCCCGTCTCGCCGATGTGCGAGCGGTCAACGCCCGCTCCATAGAAGTCCGGCGCCCGCAGAGCAGCCCACCACACGCGACCTTGCTTGGCGGCCTCCATCCACATGCGCGTGGCGTTTGCTCGCGCACGGGGCTTCCGGCCATAAGAGGTCAGCGGCATGTCTTCGCGGATCGGAGCGGTCTGCGGCCCATACATGTACATGTTGTCGATGTGGACGACGCGTGTGGCGTTCTTCTCCGCAGCGGCGAGAAGATTGGCCATCGCCTTGGGCCATGCGCTCTCCCACACCTTGCCGCTGTATTCGAAGCCTATCGTGACGACAGCCTGCGTGGCGTCCTGCATCGCGCGCATCACCTGCCCCGCATCGAGCACGTCGCACGACATGAACTCGACGTCCGCAGGCAGATTGGCCGGGCGGCGGCGCTGCGCGACCCGCACCGGTGTCCCGCGCGCCCGCAAGACGTTGGCGGTCGCCTCGCCTGTCGGGCCGTATCCGAAGATCGTTATGAGCTGCGTGGTCATGGGCCGTCTCCTTCTCTTGTTGACTTGGAGATAGCGCCGGACGCATCATATCAGAAATGCATAGTTGGTATTTCTGATATGCGCGATGTGCATCTGGCCTCCGTAGACCTCAACCTGCTGCCTGCGCTCGAAGCGTTGCTGCGCAGGCGCAACGTCACGCAAGCCGCCGCTGATGTGGGCCTCAGCCAGCCCGCCATGAGCCGTGCGCTTGCACGCCTGCGTGAGGTTCTTGGGGACGTCCTCCTTATCCGCGCGCCGGGCGGCGGCTATGCACTCTCCCCGCGCGCCGAGGCTCTCGCGAGCCAGCTTGCCGGCGCGCTGGATCAGGTGAAAGCCGTGTTCCAGCCGCCGGGGTTCGACCCGGCCAAGGTCGAGCGCACCATCCGCATCGCCGGGATCGACACGCATGCGATCCAGCTGGCGCCCGCCCTGATGAAGCGCCTCGC
>DASYKO010000560.1:0-29595 GCA_035995285.1 Hyphomonadaceae bacterium
GCTCTCTCCGTCCTGATGCGGCGAGCGACCACGCCGACCAACGCCCCGACATCCTGAAGCTTCGGACGTCTCCCAAGACCTCCCTCGTGTCAGGGCATGAGCATAGAAGCACGGATCGAAGCAGATAGGAATACCATCCTAGATGATTTTTTCGACATGATTCACCGGACGTAGGGTGCATTAGGCCAAAGGCCGTAATGCACCATCGCGCCACGCTCACGACACGCGCGTTGAAAGCGCGATCACACCACGCCCACGAAGAGGTGCATTACGGCCTTTGGCCTAATGCACCCTACGGGATCATGCACGCGATGAGGCGCGGGCCCTTTGTGGCCATTGCGCGGGCGAGGGCGTCGTTGAACTGGGCCAGTGTCGAGCATGCTTCGGCGCCAACGCCCAGGCCTTCGGAGAGTTTCACCCAGCCGATCTCGGGTTCGCCGAGGCTGAGCATGCTGTTGGCGGCGGGGCCGGGATTGCCGGCGCCGGTTCTCGCGAGCTCGATCTTGAGGATGCGGTAGGCGTGATTGACGAAGACGATGGTGAGGACGTCGAGCTTCTCGCGCGCCATCGTCCAGAGGGACTGCACAGTGTACATGCCTGCGCCGTCGCCTGCCAGGCAGACGGTCTTCACATCAGGCCGCGCGACGGCTGCGCCGACCGCAACGGGCATCCCCTGCCCGATGGCGCCGCCGGTGTGGCCGAGCCATTCGTGCAGCGCGGCATCCGCCATCGCCTGATAGATCGGCAGGCCGGAGGTGACGCCATCATCCGAGATAAGCGCACCTTCCGTGAGATAGTGCGCCAGCGACAGGCCGATGGTGTGCGGATTGAACTTGTCGCCTGTAGCCGCGTCCGGTTTACGCCAGCCTGAAGCGGCGGCAGGCTTGGCGCCAAGGGCGTCGGCGAGCATGGCGAGGGCAGCGTGGCTGTCCGTCTCCGGTCCGCCAAGGCTGATGGTTGCAGCGCCGTCCGGCGTGAAGCGTCCCGGCGTGTTGGGATAGGCGAAGAAGGCGACCGGCGGCTTCGCGCCCGCGAGCAGGAGCAGGTCTGTGCCTGCCAGCGTTTCGACCGCCATCTCCGCAAAGTATGGCAGTCGTTGAGCCACATACTGTCCGCCGCCGCGGCCATGGCGGGCCATGAAGGTATCCGTCAGCACATTGACGCCTGCAGTTGAAATACGCGCCAGTACATCCATGCCGCCAGGATGCAGCGCCGTGCCGTTGACCAGAAGTGTTGGCTTCTTCGCTTTGCGGATGGCTTTGGCCGCTTCGTCGACCGCTGCAGCATCCGGCGCCTTCAGGCCGGGACGCGAGCCTGCCTTTGCGCGCGATGCGCCTTTCGTCCATGCCGTGTCAGCCGGCATGATCAGCGAGACGGGGCCGGGCGGAGGACCGTAGCTTGCGGAGAAGGCCTCGGCTGCAAGCGCGCCTGCGTCTGCGACGCGGTCGACGGATTTCAGCCAGCGCGAATTGGGGCCGGCGAGGCCTGCAATGTCGGACGCCAGCGGGGCATCGAGGTCTCGGTGCGTGACGGCGTGATCGCCGATGAGGTTGACCATCGGCACATAGCCGCGCCGCGCATTGTGGATGTTGGCGCCGCCATTGAGATAGCCGGGGCCGAGGTGCAGCAGCGTGAGGGCCGGCACACCGGCCATGCGTGCGAAGCCGTCGGCTGCGCCGGTGGCCACGCCTTCGAACAGGCAGAGCACGGAGCGGATGCGCGGCTCGCGGTCGAGAGCGGTGACAAGGTGCATCTCGGATGTGCCGGGATTGGCGAAGCAAGCCGTCACGCCGCAATCGGCGAGCGTGCCGATGATCGCCTCGGCGCCTGTCATCTCTTTTGCTTCGGCCATGGCGTGTCTCCGTTCAGGCGCGAGTCCTAACGGGCGCGGCAACTGCCGACAACGGCAGGCCTACTCTTCGGTACGCTTTGCCAGAAAAGAAAGAGCCGGCCCTGACGTGCAGGGCCGGCTGTTCGGCGCGCGTCGGGGGACTGGAGAAGTCATTAGCTCTCCGCGCGCGTAAGTTAGGATCCGGGCCCTTGGGGAGGCGGCCGTCTCCTGTCAAAGCGGTGTGCGGTCAGCTCACCGCCTTCCTCGACGGTTTTTTGAACGCAGACGCCAAATGCCTCCGTCGGGGCCTATGCTGCACCTGCGATCACAAAATGCGTGATCGGGTTTTTGCCTGCAGCGCCTATCATGTTCAGGGGCCGGATTTCCGCTTGAGATAGCGCCGCGCAGAGATAGGTTCGGCGCAAATATCAGACGTCTCAACGTCAACATTCGGGGTTCAGGAGAGATCGATGCGGCATGCCGTGCGAACGCTTGCGGTAGTTACTGCACTTGTAGGCATTCCGGCCGTCGCTCTGGCGCAGACGCCGGCGGCGCCGCCCGCGGGCGGGAGGTCGCCGGTGACGTCCGGGGAATATACCGGGCCGAAGCATATCCCGGATGCGATCGTCGCTCAGAACGCGGCGGGCTTTGCCGAGCAGTCGAGCAGCGAGAAGTGGAAGCGCTCGGCCACCCTGCCCGAGGACTGGAACTACAAGCTGGCGCCGGGCGTCATCACCAAGCAGGTCAGCTTCTATGTCGATGGCGGCACGCGGCTGCAGGGCAAGATGTTCTATCCGAACGGGTTCGATGCCAAGGCGAGCTATCCGGGCATCGTCGTCGCGCACGGCATCAATGCGCTGGCGGTCGGCATCGAGAAGTACGCGGCGAAGTTTGCCGAGCGCGGCATGGTGGCGATCGCGTTCGATTATCAGAGCTATGGCTATTCGGATTCAGGGGCGGACGAACTCCTGCTGCTTGAGCCGGACACGACGACGGACGCCAGCGTTGTCTCGATCAAGCGCGCGCCCGTGCGGGTCAAGCGCACCAATCTCAACAATGTCGAAGAACTGAAGGCTTTCCGCGCGGCGATCTCTTTCCTGCAGGGCGAGCCGGGGGTGGATCCCGATCGGATCGGATCGTGGTCGTCATCCAATGGCGGCACGGTTTCGTCTGCGCTGATCGGCGTGGATGGCAGGCTGAAGGCGACGGTGATCCATGTAATGGGACAGGCGCCGGGGCAGCTGCGGGCGTTTGATCTCAACGGGCCGGCGCTGGATGACGCCATCGTGCGCGTCTCCACCGGACAGGGCGCGGAGACCGAGGCCGGGTTCTCGTTCAAGACCAATGTCGACAACTGGTACCGCTCGCGCAGCCGAGACATCCAGTCGGCGGCGATGCTGGAGCGCACGCGGCCGACGGAACACGTGCTGTTCCTGCCGGCGGAGAAGGATGAGCTGATCGGGGGCAACCGGTCTGCGCTCGCAGGCTCGGCGTTCCTCACGGAGCATGGCGTCACCAGCCAGGTGATCACCTTCCCCGGGCTTACGCACTTCCAGCCCTATTCGGGTACGGGCTTCCAGGTCGGATCGACGCTGGCGGCGGACTGGTTCGCGAAATTCCTCGGCGGGAAGAAGTAGGTTGATCATGAAAAGCCATTCTCTTCTCGCCCTGGCCGGGCTGGCCTTCGCTGCCTGCTCAACCGCGCCAACACCGAACGTGGCCAACGATGCGCCGCGCGCTGCGGTCGCCGCGCCTGTATCGCTTCCGGCCAATGTCAGCTTCAGTGAAGCGGGCTGGTATTCCGAGCAGGTGAAGCTCTCGGGGCGGCTGTTCACGCCTGCCTCGGCTAGCGCCAGCGCAAAGGCGCCCGCTGTCGTGCTCGCGCCTGCCTATGGCGAGACGGCTGACACGCTGGACGCCTACGCCGCCGAACTTGCGGCGCAGGGCATTGTCGCGCTGGCGGTAGATTATCGCGGCTGGGGCCGGTCGGGCGCCGAGCTCTATCTTGGCGAGCGAGTCTCGACCTATGATGCCCAGCGGTTTTCCGAGCATACGGCGGACGTCATCTATCGCCGCGGGCGGATCGATCCCGAGCAGCAGGTGCAGGATTTGCGCAATGCGATCACCTATCTGCAGTCGCTGCCGAATGTGGACCGCGCGAAGATCGGCGTCGCCGGGCTGGGACTTGGCGGCGGGCATGTGATTTCGGTCATGGCGATGGATGCGCGGGCCAAGGTGGGTGTCGCCATCACGCCGGATATTCCGGGACAGGGTGAGGAGGAGAAATCCTTCGTGCCGGATGCGAAGACGCAAGCCGAGATGATCAAGCTCGCCCGCGAAGGCGCGCCGCCCCGCACGGCGTCGGCGACGAAGGCGCGCAACGAGCAGGAAAACCGGCTGATGGGGGGCGAGTACAAGCCGTTCTGGCGGCTCGACGCCATTCCGCAGACTGCGGCGGTGCGCTTCATCATTGCCGAGAATGACACTAGCGCCCGGCCCGCGGCGAAGGAGCTGAAGGGCGCGAACGACGTCAAGGTGATTGCCAAGGCTGGCGCCAAGCTCGATGCGGCGCAGACGTCGGAGGCTGCGAAGCTGACGGCCGAGTGGCTGAAGCAGAAGCTGTAGGGCAATGCGGATTGTTGTCGTCGCCTTGCTGGCCTTGATGGCCGCGCCGTGCGCCTTGGCGCAGAGCGATCCGTTCGTCGCCAGCCGGCCCGGCGCGACGGAGGGGCCGATCGCTGTACCGGGCGGCTATCTGCAGCTGGAGACAGAGGTCGCGAGTTATGCGCGCACGCGCGACAGCGGTTTCGAGGCGGACAGTTATAGCCTTGCGGCTTCGACGCTTCGGTATGGCCTCGGCGATGGGTGGGATGCGGAACTGGTGGTGCAGCCTTTCCTGCGTTCGGAAGTCACCGTGGGCGGCATCGAAGACAGCGCGGATGGATTTGGCGATGTGACGTTGCGCGTGCTCAAGAACCTGTCCGGGCAGAATGGCGACGGCGCGGCGATGGCGGTGATCGGGTATGTGTCCCTGCCCTCTGCCACCGAAGACATGGGCGCGGGCCGCGTGGAAGGCGGCGGGTTCCTGACGGGATCGTTCGGCCTTGCCGAAGACTGGGGCGCGGCCTGGACCGTGGGCGCGGCGGCGCGCAACATGGATGGCGGGGATTATCAGGCCGAAGGCTCGCTGGCGCTGCAGCTCAACCATGCGTTCTCGGAGAGGCTGTCGGGCTATGCGGAAGTTGCGGCGAGCCGCCTTGAGCACGACACGCAGACGCCCGCCACGTTCGACGTTGGCGCGGCGTTGTTGATCGGGGAAACCACGCAGGTCGATGCCGGGGTGAATTTCGGGATCACCGATTCAGCAGACGACTTCCAGGTCTTCGCAGGCTGGGCGCATCGGTTCTAGGCGGCGCTCTCCTAGCCAGTTTGGGCTTCGTCCTTGTCGGCCTCCGGGAAGAGGCTTGCCCCGCAGCGTTTGCAGTGGGCGGCATCCCGCTCATGGTCCGGCAGGGCGCAGGCGGGACAGGGGCGATGGCTCTTGTCGCCTACGGCGATGGCGCGGATCAGCTGCAGGAACAGAGTCACGCCCAGAACCATCATCGCGATGGTGATCCAGCGGCCGAATGTGCCGGTGAGCGTGATGTCGCCCAGGCCCACCGTCGTCAGCGTGCCGACGGTGAAGTAGAGCGCATCGAGATAGGAGTTCACGTTCTCGTTCACATGCACCTGGTTCACATAGACCAGCGCCGTCAGCACGAAGACGAAGACAACCAAGTTGACGATCTTCGACAGGACGAACGAGTTGATGCGCAGCCATTTCGCTATCCCGTGCTTCTGGTCGAGATAATCGTAGACATGTACCAGCCGCACGATGCGCAGCACGCGCAGGAAGATGAGGTTCTGCGCGAACAGCGGCAGGATCAGCGTCGCCACGACGGCGAGGTCGGCAAGGTTCGTGATGTGGAAGAAGAAGCGGATCTTGTCGCGCTCGATGTAGAGCCGCGCCAGGAAATCGAGCGTGATCACGGCGGCGATGATGAGATCGATGTAGAGCCAGACGCCCGTCGATTCCGGCACGCCATCGCGCCAGGTGAGCAGCGGGTGGACGAGGAAGAGCGCGATCGTCGCCAGGTCGAACACCAGCATCGTCCAGCGGAAGATGGACGGCCAGCGGCCATGGCCCGAATAGAGCCAGAACAGCGCGCGATTTAAGCCCTTGCGGTGCTCGACCATCAGCCGGTTGCCGGATCAGGCATGCGGCAGCGTCTCGGTGAACCGCGCCGGCTCGCCGCGGCCCGGGGCCAGCAGCTGTCCCTCGCCCATCACCATCGTGCCGCGGATGAAGGTGGCGACCGGCCAGGCCTTCGCCTCCATGCCCTCGAACGGCGTCCAGCCGCAGCGGGATTTGGACCATTCGTTGGTGATTGTCTTTTTCGCCTTCATGTCGATGATGGAGAAGTCGGCGTCATAGCCCTGCGCGATACGGCCCTTGCCGGCGATGCCGAACACGCGCTGGGGGCCTGCGCTGGTCAGTTCGATAAAGCGCTCGAGGCTCATCTTGCCGTCGACCACGTGGGTCAGCATCACTGGAACCAGCGTCTGCACGCCCGGCATGCCTGAGGGCGAGGCGGGATAGGGCCGCGCCTTCTCTTCTTTCGTGTGCGGGGCGTGATCGGAACCCAGCACATCGGGAATGCCCTGGTTCACGGCTTTCCAGAGGGCTGCGCGATGATGCGCATCACGGATCGGCGGGTTCATCTGGGCGTACCCCTTGAGGCGCACATAGTCGTCTGGCCCGACGAGGGTCAGATGCTGCGGCGTCACCTCGCAGGTGGCGAGGTCCTTCGCCTCGGCAAGCATCTCCATCTCTTCGCCTGTCGTCACGTGCAGCACATGGATGCGCTTGCCGGTCTTGCGGGCGAGGCGCAGCAGGCGGCGGGTGGAGGAAATTGCGGCTTCCGCATCGCGCACGACGGGGTGCGAGGTCCAGTCGCCCTGCACGGCCAGTTTCTTGCGGTCCTGCAGCCGGTATTCGTCTTCGGAATGGAAGGCGGCGCGCCGCGTGATGGCGTTGAGCACGCGCTCGACGCCTTCGTCGTCCTCGACCAGGAGCTGGCCGGTGGAGGCGCCCATGAAGACTTTCACGCCGCAGCAGCCGGGCATGCGCTCCATGTCCTGGAGCTCTTTCTGGTTGTCGTGCGTGGCGCCGGCGTAGAAGGCGTGGTCGGTGTGCATCCGGCCTTTGGCGCGGGCCAGCTTGTCGGTCATCATCTCGGGCGTCGTGGTCGAGGGATCGGTGTTCGGCATCTCGAACACACAGGTGACGCCGCCGAGCGCCGCCGAGCGTGAACCCGTTTCGAGGTCTTCCTTCCACTCCAGCCCCGGCTCGCGGAAGTGCACCTGGCTGTCGATAACACCGGGAAGGACGTGCAGTCCCTCGGCGTGGAAGACTTCTCCTGCCTGGCTTTCGGCGAACGTGCCGATCGCGGCGATCTTGCCGTGGATGACGCCGACATCCGTCGGCCCTATCCCGCCCGGTGTCGCAACCGTGCCGCCCTTGATGATGAGATCGAATGTCTGAGGCATTCTGCCGAGGCTCCAGCAAGCTGCCGCCTCTATGGACCCGCAGGCGGGAATCTCCAAGGTGGAGCGATTTCCGCTTGCGCGAAGGCCAGAAACCCGAGGCCGGAATTGAAAAAGGGCGGCCGAACGGCCGCCCCTTCTCTCCCACCAGTCACCGCGCCTTTGCCGGCGTCTTGTGAATTCAAATGATCGCCGGAAGGAGGCGCCAAACGCGCATCCCGGCCAAAAGCGATCAGCTGTCGAATTCGTCTCCGTACATGTCCGCCATCAGGCCTTCGCCGTCAGTCAGGACTTTGTACACCAGGGCCAGCACCGCGCAGGCGATTACTGACCAGTGCAGCGCAGGCGACTGCGCCGCTTCCACCACCAAATCCCACATGTCCGCTTGTGCTCCCGCGAATTACAGCCAACCTAGCGCGTCAATTTTAAGAAACCCTGACGCAAAGCTGGCTGCGGACTGATTCCTGTCAGAATCTTTGGCCCGTCAGAATCTTTGGAAGGCTTCTCGCTGTGCCCTGATCGAGCTGGCCCGCTGGCTTCGCTTTGAAAGCGCGGTGGCGTTCTGCACATAATCAACGGTGGGGCGAATCTCCGGTTCCGCTTGCAGTGGAAATAATTTCGGTGGCAGGTCATCGCCCCATGAACCAAGGCAACCGACCCGCCCCGAATGGCCGGAAAACAACGCCCCCGGGCAGCCCGCGCGCCTGGCAGCGCATGCTGTCGGGGCGGCGGCTGGACCTGCTGGACCCCTCCCCGCTCGATATCGAGATCGAGGATATCGCCCATGGGCTGGCGCGGGTCGCGCGCTGGAATGGTCAGACAAAGGGCGAGCACGCGTTTTCCGTGGCGCAGCATTCCGTGCTGGTCGAGCATTTCCTCTCGGAACTCTGGCCGACGACGTCCGCAGCAGACCGCCTCGGCGCTCTCCTGCACGATGCCCCGGAATATGTGATCGGAGACATGATCTCGCCGTTCAAGACGGCGCTCGGCTTCGATTACCGCCAGTTCGAGGCAAGGCTGGATACCGCCATCCGCCTGCGCTTTGGCCTCACGCCCAGCATGCCGGACGAGGTGAAGAGCCGGGTGAAGCAATGCGACCAGGCGGCCGCATTCTATGAAGCCACCCGTCTTGCCGGGTTCGATATTGACGAAGCGTTGACGTTTTTTGGCGCCCCTCCGCCTGGGCCTGCGCCCGACATGGCGCCGCTGTCGCCAACTGATGCACAGGCCTTGTTTCTGGCGCGTTTCGGAGCGCTGATAGCTGATATGGACGGAACAGGCTGAGCCCCGTGCGGATCTGGATCTCCTCCCTCGCCCTCGCCCCGGGCATCGTCGAGAAACAAAAGATCTCGAAGGTGGTGAGCCTGCTGTCGCCCTACGACACCTTCCCCAGCTTTTCCCAACTCGGACCCAACTGCCACCTGCAGGTCGGCGTCCACGACATCAATGACGACATCGGAGACTGGCAGGCGCCGAAGATGGACGATGCGGAGCGAGTTATCCGCTTTGTCGAGGGCTGGGATAGAAAGACGCCGATCCTGATCCATTGCTGGGCCGGCATTTCCCGCTCGACCGCCAGCGCCTTCATCACGGCCTGTCTTCATAATCCGTCAGCGGATGAGGCCGAGATCGCACAGGCGATCCGCGATGCTTCCCCTACCGCCAATCCCAACCGCCGCCTCGTTTCGCATGCCGACGCCATCCTCGGGCGCAATGGGCGCATGTCGAACGCGGTCGAGGCGATGGGCCGGGGACATATGGCTGAAGAGGCTCAGCCCTTCTCGATCCCGTCGACGTTCGGGCTCGGCACGTAGACATGACAACGCCGATCGCCGTTGGCCTTTCCGCCGTCATCGTCGCCGCCGACGCGCAGGGGCCGTACGCCCTCGAGACCCGGCCTGCCGATGGCGGCGCGGGCTTGCCCCACGGACGCTTCGATCCGCAGAGCCATCGCACGTTCGAGCTGGGCCTGCGCGACTGGGTGCGGGCCCAGACCGGGTTCGAGCCCGGCTATGTCGAACAGCTCTATACATTCGGAGACCGGGGCCGCGAACTGCCGCAGGCTGACGACGCGGACGCGCCCGCCGGCGCGCGCCTTATCTCCGTCGGCTATCTCGGGCTCACGCCGGAGCGCACGGATATCTCCGCCTTCGACGCCGTCTGGCGTGACTGGTATCGCCACTTTCCATGGGAGGATCACCGCAAGGGCCGCCCGGACATCATCGATGAGATGCTCGGCCCCGCCCTCGCCCAGTGGGCGGATACCGGCGGCAAAGACGCGGCCAACCGCCTGTCGCGGGCGCAGCTTGCCTTTGGCCTCGAAGACCGGCCCTGGATCGAGGAGCGGACGCTGGAGCGGTACGAGCTTCTCTACGAGGCGGGCCTCGCCCCCGAAGCCTCGCGCGACCGCAGGCAAAAGACGCCGGCCGTTCTGATGAGTGCGCTGGGCGAGCCTATGCTCTCCGACCACCGCCGCATTCTGGCAACCGCCATCGGCCGCCTGCGCGGCAAGATCAAATACCGGCCCGTCGTCTTCGAACTGATGCCGGAGCGCTTCACGCTTTTGGACTTGCAGAAGGTCGTCGAAGCGCTGCTCGGCCTGCCGCTGCACAAGCAGAACTTCCGGCGTTCACTCGACCGTTCAGGGCTCGTCGAAGGCCTCGGTGTCTCGACCCAGGCCACAGGCGGGCGCCCCGCCGAACTCTTCCGCTTCCGCCGCGAAGCCCTGCGCGAGGGGCATGTTCTGGGCGTGCAGACGCCGCGGGGCTGAGAACGCCTCTCAGTAGTTCCAAGCCTGCGTCTCAGGAATAACCCGCATGGCGGGCCCTGGCCTCCACGGCGCAACTTTGCGCTGAACCCCTGGAGGCTGCACCATGCCCACTTCACCGGCCATGATCCGTCGTGCCTATATCGCATCTGCGCTGGCTGTCGCCGTGACCGCTTCGATCGCGCTTGGAACCTCGGCCATCGCGCAGGCCCCCGCCACGGCGCAGATCGCGTTCGAGGGCGGCGCCGTGGCGGCCGGCGTCGGCTTCAGCTGGGGTGGCGGCAGCGTCATCTTTGACGGCAAGACCTATCCCGTGAAGGTGTCCGGCCTGTCCGCCCTCGATATCGGCCTCAGCAAGTACAGCGCGTCCGGCACGGTAAAGGGCCTCAAGGCCATCAGGGATATCGAGGGCACCTATGTCGCGGGCGAAGTCGGCGCCACCGTCGCCGGAGGCGCCAGCGTGCAGTCGATGAAGAACGACAAGGGCGTGGTTATTACATTCAACACCACGCGCGCCGGGCTGCAATTCACGCTCGCGCCCAAGGGCGTGGTCATCAAGCTGAAATAGGCTCAGAACTCGTATTTCAGCGAGCTCTGCACGACCGTCTGCTCATCGCCCACAGGCAGCCCCGCATCGGCGCGCTGGGGCCGGTCGCTGTCGATGTGCATCCATTCGAGGCGGCCCAGAAGATGCGGCGTGAACTGGCGGCCGAGGGCCAGCGTCCAGGCCGTGCCGTCTTCATTCTCGTTGTCGATGGCGACGAAGGACTGGTCGTCCACATCGAAGCTGTCGAAGCGGCCTGCAATCTCGCCCCAGCCCAGATCCCATGCACCGAGCACGTAGAAGGACGAGAATTCGGCGTCGATCACGACATCCGGCATGTACCAGCCGGACTTGGTCTCGCCGGTGAGGTATTGCGACAGCACTTTGAGATTAGGCATCGGCGACAGGCTGGCGCCGAAATTGGTGAAGCGGGTTTCCCAGCCCCACTGCTTGCCGTCGACCGCCAGCCGATTGCCGGCATTGTCGTAATGGAAGGCCGACAGCGAATAGCCGTCGCCGGCATATTTCAGCTCGCCATAAAAGCCGATGCGATCATCGACTTCGAGGAAGGATTTCGACCAGTTGTCCTGCCAGTCCCAGATCGCCATGCGCCCCGGCGCGTTCCCAGGGATAGGCAGCGTGCCGAAGACACCGGCTTCGAGATCGTGGAAGGCCCAGCCGCGAAAGGCGATCAGTGTGCCTGCGGTATCGTCGAACCCGAAGGCCGAGGCGGTGAAGGAGAGATCGCCCGGCCCCAGCTGGTGGCGCACGGTGGCCTCGATGCCGCCGACCTTTATCTCCTCGCCGATCCAGGTGTTGATCGCAGAGGGCGTGATGGTGTGGTAGGTCGACCAGCCGAACGCGTCATGCTCCAGAGAGATCTGCGGGAAGAAGACGCCGGCCTTGCCTGAGACACGGAAGCCGCCTGCATATCCATCAAGCATGGGCGCGCGGAACGATAGGTAGGATTCGATCAGGTCGACGTCCTCGTCCGCGCCCGCCTGATGCGCGACATGCACAATGGCGCCGAAGTTTTCCGAAAAGCGCGGATGCCAGATCAGCGCCGCGTCTGCGATCTCCAGCTTTCCTGCGAAGTCGTCGATGCTTTCGCCGCCATAGCGCGCCTTGCCATAGCCGCCGCTCAGCCACGTCTCCTGCCCGTCGGCGAGCGACGCGCGTAGGTCGACATAGCCGGAGATTTCCTGGGCGCTTGCCTGCTGCGCGCTCTCGCTCGCGCCGATCAGCGCAACCGCGCTGGCGCAGCCAAGGAGGAGATTCCTGTCACAGGATAATCCCATGCCAGCAGCATGAGCTTCGATGGTTGATGAGAGGAAAAGCTCTCGCCCAACGATCAGCTCAGCTCATCAAACCGGGCAAATTATTCCTCTCGACCCTCCGGTCCTTTTGTGACATTATACTTATGCTCAAGTTGAGCTTAAGTAGGGCTGATCTTTCGGGAAGGGTGTTCGGGTTGAACGCCATTTTTTCGGGCCCACTTTATGCTCAGATTGAGTACAAGAGCGAAACCCCTCGCCCGGCTTGAACTAGGCAGATTGGGACTGGAGGCTGAAAATGGCCCGTGTCATCGAATTCGGCGCTGGTTGCGATATCCCCGCCGCCCGCCGCCGCCCGTCTGCCGCTGAGCAGCGTGGGCTGGCCTACAATGACGAGGTCAAAGCCGCGGTCGATCACCTCTACCCGCAGGTGAAGGACTTCGTGACCCCCATGGAGTGGCCGGCAATCGCGCCCCTGGTCCATGGCATCAACAAGCTCAAGAAACAGCGCGGGGCCGTGATCCTGGCCCACAACTACATGACGCCGGACGTGTTCGCCCTGGTCGGCGATTTCCGGGGAGACTCGCTGCAGTTGGCCCGCGAAGCGGCTACGACTGACGCCAAGATCATCGTCCAGGCCGGCGTTCATTTCATGGCCGAAACGAGTAAAATCCTGAGCCCGGACAAGACAGTATTGATCCCGGACCTGCGCGCCGGCTGCTCGCTCGCAGCCTCCGTGACGGGCGCCGACGTACGCCTGATCCGCCAGCGCTATCCCCATCTGCCGATCGTCACCTACGTCAACACGACGGCGGATGTGAAAGCCGAATGCGACATCACCTGCACCTCGTCCAATGCGGTTCAGGTCGTCGAGCACGTGGCCAAAAAGTGGGGCGTGGACCAGGTTATCTTGATCCCGGACGAGTTCCTGGCCCGGAACGTTGCCGCCAACACAAAGGTCGGAATCATCGCCTGGAAGGGCCGTTGCGAGGTGCACGAAAAGTTCACCGCGGAGGACGTCAAACAGATTCGTGAGGCGCATCCGGGCGCAATTGTGCTCGCGCACCCTGAATGTCCCCCAGAAGTCCTTGAAGAAGCCGACTTTGCAGGCTCCACTTCAGCGCTCGCGCATTACGTGAAAGGAACTTCCGCCAAGAAGGTGGTTCTGCTCACCGAGTGCTCGATGAGCGACAACGTTGCCGCGGAAAACCCCGGCGTGGAGTTTGTGAAGCCATGCAATCTCTGCCCCCACATGAAGCGGATCTCGCTGGAGAACATCTACGATGCTCTCCTGGCGATGAAGCACGAGGTCACGGTGCCGGAGGATATCCGCGTGCGGGCGAAGGCTGCGATCGACGCGATGCTGGCCCTGCCCAAGCCGAAGGAGTTTCCGAAGTTCGACACGCACGCTCCGGAAAAGCCCGTCCTCGTGCTGGGACCCCCGGAACTCGTATGAACGCGCGCATGAAGCGCCTGCTTGCCGTCTTCGGATGTGCGGCGGCGCTCTCCTCCCTCGCGCCGGCGTTTGCTGATGAGGTCACGGGCTCGTGGCTGTTCGACACCTCGAAATTCATGGGCGACTGCCAGATCACCGGCCGCATCGTGTTCAAGCAGACCTCGATCAAGAACACCTACACCTGCGTGTTCGAGAGCGAGCAGACCTGCGGGCCGGAGAACAACAATCTTTACATCCGCGTGAAGCAGGTCTGCACCGCGCAGAAGGTCGGCAAGCAGGTTGCGATCAAGACCACGGTCGACAAGGTGCTCGACCGCCGGCCGAAGGTGGCGGCGGAATACATGCAGTACGGCTATCTCGCCGACAATTTCATCCTGCAGATGCAGAAGAACCTCGCCGAGATGATCGGCCAGCACTACGACGAGCAGCGCCAGCTCAAGGCCCGCTTCTGGCGCGACGTCGAGCTGATTTCCTGAGACACGGAGAAGGGGGCGGCATGAAGCATCTCCTCTTCAGGCGTCCTGCAGCGGCAGGCTTCTTGGCTGCCCTTGTCCTCGCCTTGTGTGCGAGCCCGTTTGCCGTGGCGCAGCTCAAGAAGGCGCCGTCGCCTGCAGGCAACTGGGAATTCAAGACGGCGCAGCTAAACGACCGCTGCATCATCTCGGGCGACATGCAGATCCGCGAGACCGGCTCTGGAACGGCCAAGCACTTCTCCTGCACCTTCCACGCGGTCCAGTCCTGCACCGTGGGCGAGATCCGCACGATCTACACCGACCAGAGCTGCCAGCTGACGCAAACCGGATCGAAGATCTCCATGGTCTCCAAGGTGGAGCGCATCGTGAAGACCGATCCCAAGGAGCTGATGAACGGGATGGACCGCCGCTACGCCCCCGACAATTTCTACGTCACCATCAGCCCGGATGGCGACGTGATGGACGGCAAATTCGAAAGCATGGGTGAGGCGCCGGTGAAGTTCCGCCGCAAGGGGGAATTGCTCTCGTGACGCCCGCGCGTCTCCTGGCCCCCCTTCTCGCCTGCGCCCTCGCCTTGCCCGCGGCGGCGCAGCTGAAGAAACCGCCGTCGCCGGAAGGCGCATGGTCGTTCGCGACCAACGAGTTCCGCGGAGGCTGCAGGCTAGCCGGCGACATCACGCTCACCAGGACAACCGCCGGCGCTTTTTCCTGCTCGTTCGAGGCCAAATGGACTTGCGACACCGGCCCGCTGCGCTCGGTGCGCACGCAGCAAAGCTGTTCGGCGACGCAGGCCGGCGCCAAGATTCTCGTCACGGCCAAGATGGAGAAGATCGTCAGCGCCGATCCTCCCGATGCGATGAGCTGGCTCAAATCCGCGTATGCGCCCGACAATTTCGACGTGACGATCAACACACGCGGCGATGAGATGAACGGGCTGTTCAAATCCTACGACATCGCGCCCGTGAAATTCCGGCGCAAGGCCGAGCTGATCTCATGATCCGTCCAGCTCTCCTCGCCGCGCTGGCTGTCCTGTCGGCGGCCCCGGCCCTGGCGCAGGTCTCGCCACAAGATTCCAAAGCGGCGCCCAGAAGCTCCGAGAGAGCGGCTGCCGCCGCCTCGATCGAGGGCGACTGGGGCTTTCGCGCCGATCCGACGGCCGGGGACAAGTGCGTTCTCTCCGGCGACATCAGGATCAGGAAGGCCAAGGCCGGCGCCTTCACCTGCACCTTCACTGCGCGCCTCGCCTGCGAGCGCAGCGTCGATCGGACAGTCGACACGGAGCAAAGCTGTACGGCGAGCCTCAAGGGCAGCGCAGTCACCATCCGCAGCAAGCTCGAGCGGGTCACTAAGGTAGACGACAAGCCGTTGAAGGGCGGGTTCGGATATTTTCCCGACAGCTTCGACCTCGTGCTCAACGCATATGGCGACGAGATGCTCGGCAAATCGTATGATGTGAACAGCGCCGAGAAAGTGAAGTTCCAGCGCAAGCAGGAGCTGATCTCGTGACCACGACACGCGATATCCTGATCGTCGGCGGGGGACTCGCCGGCCTGTTCCTCGCGCTCAAGCTTGCGCCGAGGCGATGCACGGTGATCGCACTGGCGCCGATCGGTCAGGCTGCGGCCTCCGCGTGGGCCCAAGGCGGGCTCGCGGCGGCGCTGTCGCCGGAAGATAATCCATCGTTGCACGCGGCGGACACGGTCGCTGCCGGGGCTGGCATTGTCGATCCGGTGGTCGCGAGGCTGATTGCGGAGGAAGGCCCTAACCGCGTTCGCGATCTGCTCGACATGGGCGTGCCTTTCGACCGCACGGCCGATGGCGAACTGGCGTTGTCGATGGAAGCGGCTCACTCGCGGGCACGGGTTGCGCGCGTCTCGGGCGACCTCGCCGGCAAGGCGATCATGGAGGCGTTGAGCTATGCCGTCGCTGCCTCCTCGCACATCGAAGTCATCGACGGCGTGAAGGCGCTGGCGCTGCTGCAGGATTCCAGCGGCCGCATCGCCGGCGTTCTCGCTCAGGACCGCAAGGGCGAAAAGGTGCAGCTACGGGCGTCCGAGACGGTTCTGTGTGCAGGCGGGTCGGGCGGGCTCTATGCGATCACCACCAATCCGCGTTCGTCTCAGGGCGATGCCGTTGCGATGGCCTATGCCGCAGGCGCGCTGATCGGCGATCCGGAGTTCGTGCAGTTCCATCCCACAGCCATTGATATCGGGCGCGATCCTGCGCCTCTTGCGACCGAGGCGCTGCGGGGCGAAGGCGCGCATCTGGTCGACAAGACCGGCCGGGCGTTCATGCTGGACTATCACCGGCTCGGCGATCTGGCGCCTCGGGACGAAGTCGCGCGGGCGATTCATGCGGAGCGCGAAGCCGGGCGCGGGGCGCTGCTTGATTGCAGACAGGCCGTTGGGGCGCACTTCCCCGACCACTTCCCGACCGTGTTCGAAGCCTGCATGTCGGCGAAGATCGATCCGCGGATACAAGCCATCCCCGTCGCGCCGGCGATGCACTATCACATGGGCGGCGTCGTCACCGACCTGTGGGGACGGACGTCTCTCGAAGGCCTGTCGGCTTGTGGTGAGAGCGCATCCACGGGCGCGCACGGGGCCAATCGTCTTGCGTCCAACTCGCTGCTCGAAGCTGTGGTGTTTGCCGAACGGGCGGCTCGGCGGCTGCAGGGCGCAACTCTCGCGGCGCCGGGCGAAGCGACCGCAGAGGCGCCGCCGGAGATTGCGGAGCTGTCTCTGAACGATCTGCGCAAGCGGATGCATAGCCAGTGCGGGGTTATTCGCGAGGCCAAAGGTCTGACGACGACGCTCGACTGGATCCATGCGGCGATCGCGAATGTAGGTCCGACGCGCGGGC
Organism: Hyphomonadaceae bacterium; assembly: GCA_035995285.1. Classification (GTDB taxonomy): domain Bacteria; phylum Pseudomonadota; class Alphaproteobacteria; order Caulobacterales; family Hyphomonadaceae; genus UBA7672. The sequence continues at coordinate 16,794 of DASYKO010000560.1, forward strand.
TGGTGGCGTCGAGCCTCATTGTTGCGGGGGCGCTGGCGCGGCAGGAAAGCCGCGGCGGGCACTACCGGTCGGATTTCCCGCAGACACTTGCGCCGCACGGGACTTTCATGCGGCGCGGGGCCGATGGGCTTCCAGAGATTCATCACGCGGCGACTGCCGAGGGACTTTGAATGACTGACATGCTTCCTATTCCGCCCCTGCCCGATGTGATCATCGAGCCGCTGGTTCGTCTGGCGCTGCAGGAAGATCTCGGCCGCGGCGGGGATATCACGACGGATGCGGTGATCCCCTCCTCCACGCGGATGAAGGCGGTTGTCTCGGCGCGTGAGCCGGGGATTGCAGCGGGGTTCGACGCGGCTCGTCTGGCTTTGCGGCTGATCGATGCCGAGGCTTCGTGGGCCCAGCTTGCTGACGAAGGCGTTCGGTTCGAGAAAAAGGCGCAGCTCATTCGGATCGAGGGGACGGCGCGGTCGGTTCTGACGGCGGAACGGACCATCCTCAATTTCATCGGGCCGCTTTCGGGCGTTGCGACGCTGACTGCGAGGTTCGTGGCCGAGGTCAAAGGGACCAACGCCAAGATCGTCTGCACGCGGAAGACGACGCCGGGGTTTCGGGCGCTGGAGAAGCGTGCGGTGCGGCTTGGGGGTGGTGTGAATCATCGGCTGGGGCTCGATGATGCGATCCTGATCAAGGACAATCACATTGCTGCGGCAGGCGGCGTTGCGAATGCGATGAAGCGGGCGAAGGCGGCTGTGGGCCATCTGCGCGCGATCGAGATCGAGGTGGATTCGCTGGAGCAATTGGCCGAGGCGTTGAAGTATTCCCCCGATGCGATCCTGCTCGACAACATGTCCGTGGCGATGCTGAAGGAGGCCGTTGTAATTGCCGGCGGCAAGGCCAAGCTGGAGGCTTCAGGTGGGGTTCGGCTCGATACGGTCAAAGCGATTGCCGAGACCGGAGTCGATTACATTTCCGTCGGAGCTTTGACGCACTCGGCGGTCAATCTCGATGTCGGTCTCGATTTCGAAAGTTAGACGCCGATCTCTTTGTGCCTTCGTGTCTTCCTTCGTGTCTTCGTGTTGGAATCTTTGGTGAGGCAAGAAAAGCCTCAACACAAAGGCACGAAGGGCACACGAAGACACCAAGAAGAAAGTGGCCGATTGAGCGGAGGCCGGCCTTAGAGAGGCCGTGCGTCCGGGGCGGCGCTGGCGGCCTGGATCGGCTGGATTGTTGCGGGGGCCAGGGCGGCAACCGGTTGAGCTTCGGTTGCGGGTTTCACTTCCGTCGAGATCTTCACGAGAGCCGCGGCGGCGAGCTTGTCGGCGTCGTTGACGGGCGGCTGGATTTCGATGCCGTCGATTTCGACCGGGATCGCGAGGGCTTCATCGGAAACCGATCCGCCGTTCTGGGCGGCGAGAGCGATGCGCGCAGTCGTCCATTCCGCATTCGTTTTCGGGAAGCGGTAGAAGATGTGGGTGCCGATCGTCGCGGTCTCGACGAGACCGGCGCGCCAGTACGGGTTCACATAGTCGGTGTGATAGTGCGTGGCGTTGTTGGTGACCGGCGTATTGAGGCCCATCGCAACGTGAAGGGCGACAGCGCGGGCGCGCTCCCACGCATCGCCCGAGGGCGGATTACGCAGCGAGCCATCGCAGGTGAAGGTGAACTGGCAGCCCGTGTCGCGATAGCGGCCCTGGTAGACGACTTCGCAGACCGATTTCGGGAAGTGCGGGCTCTTCACCCGGTTCATCACGACTTCGGCGACGGCCATCTGGCCTTTGAGATCTTCCGAGCGCGCCTCGTAATAGACGGCCTGAGCCAGGCAATCCATTTCGGCCTGCTCGTTTTCGATGACGCCGAGGTTCTCGGTCGAGAACGTCGCAAGGCCGCGGCGGACCATCGAGTCCTGCTCGGCGGCTGCGATATAGCCCGTGGCCGGTCCGGCGACGGTGGAGAAATTGAAGGACACCGACTGGAACAGGGCCGTCGGGGCCGCCTTGTTGGAGAAGGAGACGTGCTGGGCGACTTGCGGCCCGCCGCCGCCGAGCGACTGGGCGAGCTGGACGGCTTCCGCACGGTAAGCCTCTTCGGTCTTCTGGACATCGAAGCGCTGGCCGATGAGGGGGCCGGCAATCGCGAATGCGGCGGCGCAGGCGCCGATCGTCATCGCACGATGTTGGGTCTGACGTTTTTCGACGTCGGACATGCTGGACCACCACACAACGACGGCTTTCACAGCCGCCTCGATGTGGCGAACGATAAGGTGCATAGCTTTCGGGAGTTCTAACACCCCAGTCTACCCCTTAACGATCCTATACGCACAATGCGCCTGGGCGCCCGCGCGCGCCCGAAACCGACACTCCAACTTCACCCGTCGCTTTGTCTTCTTATGAGCTGCGCGACGTCAGCCGCCCTACCGGGCCCTTTGATACTGGGCAAGACCTTGTCCTGCTTGCCCTCAGTCTCGCAAATCCCGCGCCAGCCGAACTCCGCCTGATAGCAACTCGCGTGCCAGGCGACGCGTTAACTAATCCCGTTTACCAATCGCCCCTTTTTTCAACGTGCTGGGCCCGCGCCGAAGGACTCACATAGTCTCGGGCGGCGCCTCGGCAACACCCTCCGCCTAATCGTTGTGACGGCGATTTGATGAAGAACGCTGCGGCAACCACCTCCTGTGGATAAGCATTGGGCATGGCCGGATTTGGGCCATGCGGCGGCGTTTCCGCCCGACATGTTGACGGGCGGAGCGCTTTGATCGGCAATGGAATTCGTCAGCATCAGGACGAAGACCAGAAGATATCCGAGCGCTCGAGAGCCAAGCCGGCGGCTTCAGAATTCGCATCGCGCGCGAACTTGTCAGCCGGCCTCGATGCGCAGAGGCGGACGATCGCGGCGTGCAGGCTCGCCCCTGCTCTGCGAAGCCGGAAGGCGAGCCGGCGGATGAAGGGGCCGGGCTTCCTGCAGATGCGGATCACGGCTTCAAGGCGCCGGGCAAGCGGCGCGGCCGGCCAGGCCACGGCGCGGAAACGGAGCGGCACGACGCGGCCATCATCTCCGCGAGGCGGCGGGATCCGCACATGGCCGCGGGCGGACCTGCGGGGCGCTGGCGGAAGGATGCGGACACTGACGCGCCAGGCTTCGGGATGATCGGGATCGTCAGCGGGTCTGGGGGCGGGCCTGGCCGCAGGTTTTTGCGGGCGAGGTGTTGGGCAGTTCGGGGGACGCTTCGGGCTGGATACCTTTGGCGGCTTCGCGGCCCGGCCGCGCCAGCGGCAGCGACTGGGTTTCGATGAGGGCGTAGGCTTCGATGAGCAGGATGCGGCGCAGCAGCTTTTCGATCGGGTGCAGCCAGTCGAGCATCTCGTAACGCGCCCACTGCCAGATGGTCTCGCCCCGCAGGAGATTGCCGGGCCAGAGGTTCTCGTAGTCGGTCTCCAGCACCGACCGCACGAACGAGCGCACCCAGGCGAAGAGGCGCCAGGTTGCCGGATCGAGGAGAGATGGATCGTTGGGCGGCGGCGCTCCGTTGACGGCGTCGTCTTCGGGATGGTCAGGGTTCGTGTGGTTTCTCATGCGCGCATTATCGCGCGGGTTTGGCCCCATACAGTTCGAGAACGAGGATTGAGGTGCGATTGTGCGGAGTGCTGGGGAAAGCGAGGCGACGGGGGCGAGAACCGGTTGAACGCTCGCTCGAACTCACCACCAGTTAGGCCTCAAACACTGTCATTCCGGGCGGCGCAGCGTAGCTGCAGAGACTCGGAACCCAGGGCGACGTGGGCGGGTGTTGCGCCGAGCGCTGTTGAGACAGGTGCAGGCGTGGCCCCTGGGTTCCGGATAACCGCTGCGCGGTTTCCGGAATGACAGCTGTGTTGGGACGACAGCGGGTCCCCGCCTCTACGGCTTCTTCGTCACCATGAGCACCATCTTCGGATCGGCGTTGGCGCTGATCTGGAGGGTGTGCTTGCCGGCCTTCAGCGGGAAGTCGACGATCTTGCGGATGCCGGAGCAATCCGGGCCGTGGCCGAAGGTGGTGGGGATGAGCGACTTGCCGTCTTCGATGAGGTCGATCCAGGCGGCGGTGGAGAGGGCGACGCGGTAGGTGCCGGCCGTTTCGGCGGTGAAGGAGAAGAGGCCGCCATTGGAGACCGAGCCGCCGGGCTTTTCGGGCTGCAGCACGTAAGCGACCTGCGGGGTCTTGAGCAGGGCTGCCTCGTGCGATTTGCCGATGGTGAGGGCGGCGGCGGAGAGCGTGGCCTCGTTGGTGGCGGAGGTGATGGGGGCTTTGGTGCTCCAGCCGGCGAGTTCGCCGGTGAGAGGCGCGGGCTTGGAGCAGTCGGGCGCCGGCGCGGCTGCAGGTGTCTGGGCGAGCGCCGGAGCGGCGAGCGCGAGGATGGCGATGGAAGCGATGATGAGGCGCATGGATCGGGCTCCGGCAGCGTTATAGTGGGCGGTATATAGCGGAATGCGGCGGGGCGGAAGGCAGGCAGCGCACCACTCCACCTGCGGAACTAGGCCACCCACTCCCCACCTGTCCGCCCCCTTCGGGCGGGCGGAACCGCGTGGGTCGAGTTGGACAATGATCTGATGCAAGCGGTTGAGTAAAAAAGCGCAACAGGGTCCCGCCCGCCCGAAGGGGGGCGGACAGGTGGGGCTCACCTTGCCCAGGTGTTGGAGCGTAAGGCTACTGGCGCCGCGCGCCAGCTCAATGCCCCTGCTCTTCCATCTCCTCCAGCGCCTTCGTGATCGCGGCGACGGTTGTCCAGGTGCGGTTGGTGCCGACGGCGCCGATGTGGTTGAGGCCGAAGCCGCCGACGAGCTTCGTGTCGTCGCGGTTGGGCATGCCGAGGTGGATGTAGAAATCGCCTGACGCGAGGCGCGTGATCTGTTCGCTGGCGTGGGCGCGGCGGCGCAGCTGAGAGATGCCATTCGGCGGGACGGGCTCGCGCATGATCCAGACGAGCACGCGGTTGGGCGTTTTCTTCGCGGCGGCCTTGAAAGGGTTGGCGGCGACGAGTGCGCGCCACTCCTCACCGGTCTTGACGATGATCTCGGTCGGTTGGCCGAAGCGCGCCTTGCAGGCGGCTTCGATGTCCTTGGCGAGAGTGGCGGGCGAGCGGCGCGAGCGGAAGAGGACGTTGCCGGTCGCCATGACGGCGCGCGCGTCTGTTCCGCTAGCGGCCTCGGCCAGCGCCTCGACATCGGCGCCAGTGACGCGGTGGCGGCTGATCACCATGGAACGCAGGAGGGCGATGCGGATGGGCATGTGAAGAGTATAGCGCGCCGCGGCCCTAGACCGGAGTGTCCGGCGGCAGGAGGCGGAAGCCGATCATGATCTGGTGGCGCACCTTCGGCTGTGCGCGGTCTTCGGCCAGGATGATGCCGATGGTGAGCAAGCCCTTAGGCGTCGTCTGGATGTAGCGGGTGCCTTCGAGGCGCTTGAGCAGGGCTGAGTCCACAGCCTCGGGCGGCAGAGCGCGGGCTTCGGGCAGGCAGGCGGCGAGGAGGCCGGTCTGCGCCTTGTAGTCCTCGCGGCCCATATCCTCCGAACCGACGAAGCGGGCGCAGGCGAGGAAGGGGCCACCCATGTCGGTGAGCATGCAATTGAAATAGCTGGGCAGGTTGACCCTGGCCTCGAACGTGGTGGAGCCGAGGACGCCGCCGCGTATGTCGCGCAGGTCTCCCTGGATCGAGGCGGCGACGGCCTGGATGTGCGCGCAGGTGAGGCCGTAGGTCGTCTGCGCGTGCGCCGGCGGGGCGAGCGCGGCCAGAGCGAGTGCAGCGATGATGCGGCGGACCATGTCCCCCTCCATGCTGGACGGGAAGATGTGACGCAGAGGCGGGCCGTCAAGCGGACCGGGCAGTAGCTGGGACCGGCGTCCCGGATTAGCGCCCCTTCTTGAGCGCGGCGTGCGCGGCGGCCAGTCTTGCGACGGGCACGCGGAAGGGGCTGGCGCTGACATAGTCGAGGCCGGCTTCCTCGAAGAAGAAGATGCTGGCGGGATCGCCGCCGTGTTCGCCGCAGACGCCGAGCTTGAGTTTGGGGCGGGCCTCGCGGCCGCGCTGGCAGCCGATGCGGACCAGTTCGCCGACGCCGTCGCGATCGATGCTCACGAAGGGGTCTTTTTCGTAGATGCCTTTTTCCTCGTAGATCTTGAGGAAGCGCGAGGCGTCGTCGCGGCTGATGCCGAGCGCGGTCTGCGTGAGGTCGTTGGTGCCGAAGGAGAAGAATTCGGCTTCCTCGGCGATCTCTTTTGCACGGAGCGCGGCGCGGGGGAGTTCGATCATGGTGCCGACAAGATAATCGACCTGGGCGGCGCGTTCCTGGAAGACCTGCTCGGCGGTGCGCACGACGAGGGCGCGCATGAGTTCGAGTTCGCGCCGAGTGGCGACAAGAGGGATCATCACTTCGGGGACGGGGGCCTTGCCGGTTTCCTTGGCGACGTCGAGGGCGGCTTCGAATATGGCGCGGGCCTGCATCTCGTAGATTTCCGGATACGTCACCCCGAGGCGGCAGCCGCGGTGGCCGAGCATGGGGTTGCTCTCGTGCAGCTCGCTGGCGCGGGCGCGAAGGAGGTCTGCGGAGACGCCGGATTGTTTGGCGACGCCGGCGATATCTTCCTCGGTATGGGGGAGGAATTCATGGAGGGGAGGATCAAGCAGCCGGATGGTGACGGGCAGGCCCGCCATGATGCGGAAGATTTCGGTGAAGTCGCTGCGCTGCATCGGCAGCAGCTTGTCGAGGGCCTTGCGGCGGCCGCGTTCGTTGTCGGCGAGGATCATTTCGCGCACGACGGGGATGCGGGCGGCGTCGAAGAACATGTGCTCGGTGCGGCAGAGGCCGATGCCCTCCGCGCCAAACTTGCGGGCGGTGGCGGCGTCGAGCGGCGTTTCGGCGTTGGCGCGGACTTTCATGCGGCGCACCGAGTCAGCCCAGCCCATGAGTTCGGCGAAGTCGCCGCCGAGGGCGGGCTCGACCATCTTCACGGAGCCGACCAGCACCTGGCCCTTGGCGCCGTCGACGGTGATGATGTCGCCCTTTTTCAGCGTACGCGAGCCGACGCGGACTGTGCCGGCGTCGGCATTGATCTGGAGGGAGCCGGCGCCGCAGACACAGGGCCTGCCCATGCCGCGGGCGACGACAGCTGCGTGGCTGGTCATGCCGCCGCGGGCGGTGACGATGGCGCGGGCGGAATGCATGCCCTGGATGTCTTCGGGGCTGGTCTCGATGCGCACGAGGATAACGGCTGTGCCCTTCGCGGCGAGGGCGACGGCTTCGGCGGGCTCGAACACGATCTGACCGACTGCCGCGCCGGGGGATGCAGGCAGGCCTTTCACGAAGACGTCGCGCACGGCGTCGTCGGCGATGGCGGGGTGGAGGAGCTGGTCGAGCTGGGCGGGGTCGAGGCGGAGGACGGCTTCTTCCTGGGTGATCAGCTTTTCGTTGCACATGTCGACGGCGAGTTTCAGCGCGGCTTGCGCGGTGCGTTTGCCGGAGCGGGTCTGCAGCATGTAGAGCGTGCCCTGCTCTACGGTGAATTCGATGTCCTGCATGTCGCGGTAGTGGGTCTCGAGACGCTCGGCGACGGCGGTGAGCTGCTTGTAGACGGCGGGCATGGCCTGTTCGAGCGACTTGTCGTCGGATTTCAGTGCGGCCTTGCGAGCATCCGAGATCGGCGCGGGCGTGCGGATGCCGGCGACGACGTCTTCGCCCTGGGCATTCACCAGGAACTCGCCGTAGAAATGTTTCTCGCCGGTGGAGGGGTCGCGCGTGAAGGCGACGCCTGTCGCTGAGCTATCGCCCATGTTGCCGAAGACCATCGACTGGACGTTGACGGCGGTACCCCAGGATTCCGGAATGTCGTTGAGGCGGCGGTAGGTGACGGCGCGGTCGTTCATCCAGCTGGAGAAGACGGCGCCGATGGCGCCCCAGAGCTGGTCCTTCGGGTCTTGCGGGAAATCCTTGCCAAGGCGTTTGACGATGGCTTTCTTGTAGAGGTTGATCACTTCCATCCAGCTCTCGGCGCCGAGCTCGGTGTCGAGGTTGAGGTCGTGGGACTCTTTATAGTCGTCGAGGATGTGCTCGAACTCGTCGTGCGGGATGTTCAGGACGACGTTGGAATACATCTGGATGAAGCGGCGATAGCTGTCGAAGGCGAAGCGGCGGTCGCCGGAGAGTTTGGCGAGGCCTTCGGCCGTCTGGTCGTTGAGGCCGAGGTTCAGGACCGTATCCATCATGCCGGGCATGGAGGCGCGGCTGCCGGAGCGGACGGAGACGAGGAGCGGGTTGGACGGGTCGCCGAATTTCTTCTGGGTGCGGCCTTCGAGGGCGCGCAGCGCGTCTGCCACCTGGGCTTCGAGTTCGGCGGGGTATTGCTTCTTGAGCTTGTAGAAGACGGTGCAGACTTCGGTGGTGATGGTGAATCCGGGCGGCACCGGCAGGCCGAGCTTGGACATCTCCGCGAGGTTCGCGCCCTTGCCGCCGAGCAGGTTCTTCATCGAAGCGTCGCCATCCGAGGCGCCGCCGCCGAAATCATAGACCCACTTGGTTGCAAGTTGAGACATGCGCAGTCCTTTTAGTCCTACCCACCATTGTCATTCCGGGCGGAGCGAAGCGGAGACCCGGAACCTAGGAGCCGCATGCACCGCCGGCGCCCACCTGCCCCTGTCCGCCTGCAGTGTGTCCACCTGCAGTGGTTTGGGCCCCTGGGTTCCGGATAACGCCTGCGGCGTTTCCGGAATGACAGGAATGGGCGTTTTCGTTCGTTACCCTTCTATCTTCGAGAAATCTGCAACCCGATTCAACGCGTCGCGGATTTGCGAAAGCAGCATGAGACGATTGGCGCGGACGTTCTTGTCGTCCGCGTTTACCGTGACCTTGTCGAAGAAAGCATCGACCGGGCCACGGAGTTTCGAGAGGGCCTTCATGGCGCCTGCGAAATCTTCCTTTTCGAGCGCCGTGGAGGCAGCGGGCGCCGCCTGTTTGAGCGCCGAAAGGAGCGCATCCACTTCCGCCGGGTCTCCGGCCATGGCCTTGCCCTCGCCCGAGTAGGACTTGCCGTCCTTCTTTTCCTCGATGGCGAGGATGTTGGCAGCGCGCTTATAGCCCGCGAGCAGGTTCTTGCCGTCGTCCGTTCCGAGGAATTCGCCGAGGGCCGCAACCTTTCTGACCGCGCGAACGAGGTCATGCTCGTCGTGAGCAAAAACCGCGTCGATCAGATCGTGACGCGCACCTTGTTCACGCAGGTGGACTTTCAACCGATCAACAAAGAAGGAAAGAAGCCCCTGACTTTGTTCAAATAGGTAGAACTGGTGCTTTGGATGTTGGTACTGCTCGGGCTTCGGAATCAGTCTGAGCTGCTTCTCGACATCTTCCGCCGAAAGTTGGCCGGTGTGATAGCGACGCTGAACGTCCTCAATTTTCTTCCGATGCTCGTAGGACCGAATGTGATCGAACATTTCGACAATTGGACGCTCAAGAACTGACTTGAGGTCCAAGCGCAATTCATTTGCGAGTATGATGCGGATTGCGCCCAACGCCGCGCGACGCAACGCGAACGGGTCCTTCGATCCCGTTGGCTTTTCGTCGATCGCCCAGAAACCCACGAGTGTGTCCAGCTTGTCCCCGAGCGCAACGGCTGCCGACACTGGATCAGAAGGAACCTGATCCCCTGGCCCCTTCGGTTTGTAGTGGTCACGAACCGCATCGGCGATTGCCTGCGGTTCCTTCTGCAGCGTGGCGTAGTATCGCCCCATAGTTCCTTCAAGTTCGGGGAACTCTCCAACCACGTCGGAAACAAGATCGCACTTTGCGAGACGTCCTGCCCTGATTGCCAGATCCGGCAACGACGGATCATTCGCATACAACAGTTTTGCGAGACGGTTCGCGAACAACGAAATGCGCTCTGCCTTATGCAGAACCGTCCCAAGCTTCTCTTGGTACACGATGAGATCGAGTCTGCCGAAGCGGTCTTCGAGTTTGATCTTGCGGTCATTGTCCCAGAAGAAGCGGGCGTCGTTCAGCCTCGCGCTCAGCACGCGGGAATTGCCTTCGGCGATCTTCTGGCCACCGTCGGCGGCTTCGAGGTTGGCGACGACGATGAATTTGGGGGCGAGCTTGGCTTCCGCCCCGCCCTTCTCCTGAGGATAGCGCACGGCGAAGTATTTCTGGTGCGTGCGCATGGAGAGGCGGATCACTTCCGGGGGGAGATCGAGGAAGGACTTGTCCATGTCTCCGATGATGACGACCGGGTATTCGGCGAGGCCGGCCACTTCTTCGAGCAGGCCGATGTCGTCGACGAGTTCGAGGTTCTGGGCGGCGCAGAGCTGCTTGGCTTCGGTGAGGATGGTTTCCTTGCGCTCTTCCCGCTCGAGGATGACGCGGCCCTTGTTCTTGAGGATGTCTTCGTAGTCTTCGAAGCGGCGCACCTTGTAGGGGCCGCGGCCCATGACGCGGTGGCCTTCGGTTAGGTTGTCGGACTTGATGCCGTCGATCTCGAAGGGGACGACCTCGCCATCGAAGGTGCAGAGGATGCGGGAGATGGGGCGGACCCAGCGCAGGTCTCCCGAGCCCCAGCGCATCGACTTGGGCCAGTGGAATGAGCGGATGATGCTGGGGACCAGCTCGGCAATGAGCGCCGCGGTTTCCCGGCCCGGCTTGCGGACGTGGGCGACGTAGATCTTGCCCTTCTTGGGCACGTCGTGGAGATGCGCTTCCGAGATCGACTTGAGGCCGGCCTTGCGGAGGAAGCCGTCGATCGCGGGCTGGGGCGCGCCCTCTTTCGGACCTTGTATGTCTTCGGTGACGTCGGCGGATTTTGCCGGCAGGTCTTCGACTACCGCCACGAGCCTGCGGGGGCCGGAGAACCCCTTGATGGCGCCGGGAATGATGCCTGCCGCGGTGAAGCCATCCATCAGGGCTTTCACGAGGTCGGCTTCCGCCTTCGCCTGCATGCGGGCGGGGATTTCCTCGGACAGGATTTCAAGCAGGAGCTGGGGCATTTGCCTTGGCTTTGTACCCTTCTGGGGGCCGTGTTCGCAGTTGCAGAAACCGCAGCGTCAGTGCCGGGGAATGGGGCGGATGGCAAGGGTTGGCTGAGTGCGTTTCGGGTTCCCCCTCCCCCTTGTGGGGAGGGGTGCAGGGGTGGGGGGCGGCGAGCCGGGTAAGTTGGCGGATTTTCTAGCGCATCGCGCGCGCGGAGCAGCCCCCCTCACCCTACCCTCTCCCCACAAGGGGGGAGAGGTTTGGCCATGATCCTGCAATGGCGGGCGACACTTTCCCCCTCCGTCTCGCGGCTGCGCCGCGATCCACCTCCCCCGCCTTCGGCGGTGGAGGCAAGGCGCCGGCGGTTGGGATGGCTACTTCGGATTTTCGCCGAACATCGACTTGAGGCCTTCGGCCTGTTCGGCGGGCATGCGGGGGAGCATCACGCGGGTGGTGTAGTGGCCGATGAGTTCCTCGCCGCGGAGGAAGGCCCAGTCGAGGATCTGGCTGTCGTTGAACTCGATGATAGCGCCGCGCTTGAGATCGCCCAGATAGGCCGGGTCGACCATCAGGTCTCCCACGAAATGGGTGTTGTCGCGGCGGGAGAGGCTTTCGACCCAGGTGTCTTCCGTGCCGGGCTTGCCGTCTTTCCGCGGGATCGCGACCTTGAGGGAGAAGTCGTACTCGTCGACTTCCGGCGCATCGTAGTGCTGCCAGAAATAGGGGAGTTTTGCGCGGGCCTGGTCTGAGGCGTGGGCGAGGTCGCGCTTGTATTGCGTGTCGTCGTCGGTCGCGCCGGAACAGGCGGCGAGGACGGCGAGAGCGATGACGGCCATGAATCTCATGGCCGTCATTTAGCGCGCGGCGGGGCTTCCCGCCACTGGTCTGCTATTGCGGCTTCGCAGGCGCGGGTGCCGGGGCCGGCGCGGCAGCCGCGGGAGCTGCAGGCGCGCGTGGGCCGAACGCCGGATGGGCTGGCAGGGCGGCGGGCGAGCCAGGGATGCCGTCCGGGCGGGCCTTGGCGAGCATGGCCTGGTAGGCGGGGCGCTGCTCGATCTTGGCCTTCCACGCATTGATGTTCGGGAACTTCGTCTTGTCGACGATGTTGAGCTGCATCGCGAAGTTGAGCGGGAAGACCATCATGATGTCGGCCGCGGTGAACTCGGCGCCGCCGAACCAGGGATGCTTGCCGAGATAGTCCTCGGCGAACTGCACTTCGTCTTCCGAGTCGACCAGGCGCGAGCGGGTCTTGGGCGGTGCGCTCATCCATACGCGGTAGTCGGCGATGACGCGGCTGGCGAGCGAGCCTTCGGCGTGGTGCATCCAGATCTGGTGGTTGGGATAATCGACGCTGTCGAGCGGCGGGGTGAGCTTGCCTGGCGCGTAGCGGTTGATGATCGTCTCGATGATGGCGCCGGATTCCGTGAGCACCTGATCGCCGATGGTGACCGTCGGCGCCACGGCCATGCCGGGGTTGATGGCGCGGATCTTGGCCATCGAGGCGGCGAGATCGCCGCGCACGAATTCCAGCTTGTAGGGAAGGCCGAGCTCTTCCATCAGCCAGACGATCCGCTCCGAGCGGCGGCCTTCGAGGTGGTAGATGGTGACTTCGGGCATCGTCATGGCGACAGGCGCCGCGGGGGCTGTAGGCGCAGCGGCCACAGGCGCGGCGGGGCTGCAGGCGGCGGCAAGCGCGATTGCGGCGCAGGCCGCGATCAGGCCATATGCGAATTGGCGTTTCATGTTGTTTCCCACCAGGCTTGTTGCTGGACTCGTCACAGTCCCACGTTGTGAGTGAGCCGTATCACGGTATGCTCGCGG
>DASYKO010000561.1:0-5781 GCA_035995285.1 Hyphomonadaceae bacterium
AGAACCACGGCGACCTTGCCGGCCATCATGGTGTCGGTGCCGCGGCGGATGCCGTCGACCAGCGATTCCTTGCAGCCATACTTGTTGTCGAACTTCGACTTGGTGACCGAGTCGTTGACGTTGATCGCCGGGAAGGGGAGGAGGTTCTTCTCGACCAGGCGATAGAGGCGGTTGACCCCCGTGGTGGTCTCTTCCGTCACGCCCTTGATGGCGTCACGCTGCTTGGTGAACCAGCCCGGCGAGGCGGCCATGCGCTTCTTGATCTGCTTGAAGAAGTAGATCTCTTCTTCGGAGTCCGGCTTCTCAATCAGGGCCTTCTCGCCGTTCTCAACGCGCGCGCCGATCAGCACGTACATCGTGGCGTCGCCGCCGTCGTCGAGGATCATGTTGGTAAGGCCGCCATCCGGCCACTGGAAGATGCGGTCGGTGTAATCCCAGTACTCTTCCAGGCTCTCGCCCTTCACGGCGAACACGGGGACGCCGGCTTTGGCGATCGCGGCAGCCGCATGGTCCTGCGTCGAGAAGATGTTGCACGAGGCCCAGCGCACCTGGGCGCCGAGGTGCGTCAGCGTCTCGATCAGCACGCCGGTCTGGATCGTCATGTGGAGCGAGCCGGTGATGCGCGCGCCCTTCAGCGGCTGCTTCTTGCCGAACTCCGCACGGGTGGACATGAGACCGGGCATCTCTGTCTCGGCGATCACGAGTTCCTTGCGGCCGTAGTCAGCCAGCGAAATGTCCGCAACCTTGAAATCGTCCGCCATCACTACGCTCCTGAGTTCTTTGAATGCCGATTGTCTGTTTGGAGGCTTCGCCCCCGGCGCGAGGGCCTATAGCAGCGGGCAGGCCGTCGGGCAAATCATATAAAGATCTCGTTATACGATTTTGCAGCTGCGATCCTGTGGATTGAAGCGAGTGCGCGAGACTCATCCGAATTTGGCTGCTTTCTCGCCTTGCCGCGGCGAGGCGCCGGGCCCAGATCGCTGTCCATGCCGGGTTGCGATTCCGTTGCGCCAGAGCAACAGTGGGCAGCCCCTCCCAGCGTCAGACCGGCGCGCAACTCCCCAGCGCCGGACGGCGCAAGAACCCCTAGCGCCGGACGGCGCAATAACTCAGAGGCGTAGAGTAATGCGGACATCAGACTTCGCTCGCCGGGGGACTATCGCAGCAGCCTTGGGGGGAAGTCTTGTGTTCGGTGCCATGGCCGCGCTCCCGGCCTTTGCGCAGGTCGTGTCTCCTTCCAATGGCACGACGACAGCCCCGCCGCCTGCGGGCGTTGCGGTGGAGCATATCGATCCGACCGCGCCCTTGCTCAGCCGGATGGGCCGCGTGCCCGAGGGCGTGAAGCGCGTCAGCCCCGGCGCGCTCCTGCTCGCCAGCTTCGACCGCAATTTCGACGGCAAGGTTTCCCGCGCCGAAATCAGCGCCGCCGCCCCCGGGCTTTTCGTCGTGGTGGACGCAAATAAGGACGGCAAGATCACCGGCTTCGAGCAGACCGACTGGGCCGCCAGCGTCGGCAGCCAGGGCGAGATCATCGCCAACCCCACCATGTTCGACGCCAATCTCGACCACAGCGTCACGCAGGAAGAGTTCGCCAAGGGCCTTCTCCGCCTCGCCGACGAAGTGATGGGCCCGACGGTGCAGGAGATCGCCTTCTCCGACCTGATGAGGCCGCTCACGGCGCCAGGACCGGGCGACGACGCCGCCGCTCCCGCCGTGGCCGCTCGTCCGCCCGGCGGCAACCAGATCTCGCCGACGGTGGTGGGGAACAACTAGCTCGCTAGCCTTGCCTGTTTATCTGTGGCCGCTCGGCGATGTGCCGCAAGACCGGGTGCATCCTGATGCCCCAGCCGCTGGATACGCGGCGGTAGCCGCGCGTGAAGCCCGCGAACATGAGGTAACCGATCGCAGCGCCCGTCGTGTTGAAGATGACGTCGTTGATGTCGGCGACCCGGAAGGTCGTACGGGCCAGGATGCCGGTCGAGAGCTGCATAAGCTCGATCAAGATGCTGAACAGCGCGCCGGACAGAACCACTCCCTTCATGCGCAGACGGGTGATGAAGGGCAGGCCAAAGCCGAACGGAACCAGCATAAGGATGTTCAGAAGCGACGTCGTTGCATCCGCCGGCGTAAGCTCAAAAAGCGGAATCAGGTTCAAACTGTCGGAGGCCGCCAGTCCGTTCAGGCGCAGGTTCGGCATCCATTGCTTCAGGACAAGCAGCGACTGATATTGGAACAGCGTGTAGTCCAGCACCTTGAACAGGTAGACGTAGAATACGGTGAAGAAGGCGAGGAAGGCGAAGCCTTTCTTCCTCAGAGCCATGACGACCGCGAGCCATAGCAGGCCGGCAACAAGGACCGTCGCCATGCTGACTATGAATTGTGGATCGGCGCGCATGCGCGAGATCTGGTCTCCGAAAGCAAGAATTTTGTGGCCGGACCTGTCGCGGCTAGTCTTTCTCGTCGAACTTCCGCGCGATCAGTTCGCAGATCGCATCGAGCGCCTCCACGGCCTGCGGGCCCTCGGCATCGATCTCGATGGTCTGGCCGACGCGGGCGGCGAGCATGAGCAGGTCCATGATCGAGGCGGCGCTGGCGCTCATGCCGTCATGATGCACGGTGACTTTCGCATTCCAGCGCGAGGCCTCGCGGGCAAGGGCGGCGGAGGCGCGTGCGTGGAGGCCGCGCTGGTTCACGAGCTCTGCGCTTCGCGACCACTTGTCGGTCATCGCCCCAGCCTCAAGCAAAATGCCTCTCTTAAGCGCGCTGGAGCAGGGCAGAGGCGACGGAGATGTATTTGCGTCCCGCTTCCTGGCCGGCGAGGGCTGCCTGATCGAGAGGAAGCTTGGAGCGCACCTCGGCGAGCTTGATCAGCATCGGCAGGTTGACGCCGGCGATCACCTCGATCTTCGCCCCGCCCATCACCGAGATGGCCAGGTTGGACGGCGTGCCCCCGAACATATCGGTGAGGATGATGACGCCATCGCCCGTGTCGCACGCCTTGGCGGCCGCAATGATCTCCTTGCGGCGCATGTCCATGTCGTCGTCCGGACCAATTGGGATTGCGCGCGCCTGGTCGAGTCGTCCCACCACATGCTCGGCGGCGGCGATGAACTCCTCGGCCAGACGGCCGTGCGTGACCACGACCAAACCGATCATTGGAAGAACTCCCGCCTGAAACGAGCAAACATGTCCCAGCTAGCTCTCATGGTGATGACTCGTTTGCTTCGGGGTCAATAGCGTTGCGTGGGCGTATCGAAATTCCGGCCAAGATTCAGAGGTAAGTTTCTGGCCTAAAGTTCCAGGGGCGCTGGCGGCAATTCCACGACAAAGCGGGCGCCCGCCACTTTTCCGTCCGCCATGCGGTTTTCAGCCCAGACCTTTCCGCGGTGCGTTTCGACGATCTGCTGCACGATAGAAAGCCCCAAACCTGAATTATTCCCGAACTTCGAGCCCTTGGGCCGGTCCGAATAGAAGCGCTCGAAAATTTTCTCCAGTTTGTCGGGGGGAATCCCGGGTCCGCTGTCGTCCACCGTCAGGCGCACGCCAGGTCCCCGCGGGCCCGTTCTGACGAGCATGACCTTCACCTCGCCGCCGGGAGGAGAGAAGGAGCGCGCATTCTCCACCAGGTTGCGGATCACCTGGGCGAGCGGGCCCTCGCGTCCCATCACGTCGAACCGGCCATGTGCTTCCAGCACGACCTTCGCTTCGCCCTCGCGTCCCGTGTCGCGGTAGATCGAGACGATATCTCCGACCAGCCGGCCCAGGTCCACCCGCTCCAGCTTCTCGCGGACGATCTCGCCTTCAAGGCGAGAGAGATTGGAAATATCCGAGATCAGGCGGTCGAGCCGGATGACATCGCGCGCAATCACTTCGCGCAGCTTCTCGCGCACCTCCGGATCCTTCACCGCCTGCGAGGTCTCGACGGCCGAGCGGATCGAGGTGAGGGGGTTCTTGAGCTCATGCGCCACGTCCGCCGCAAAGCGCTCGTTCGACTGGATGCGATCATAGAGCGCCTCGGTCATGGCTTCGAGCGCGCGCGCCAGGTCGCCGAACTCGTCCTTCCGGTCATGCAGCTTGCCGAGGTCGAGGCGTTCGGTGACGCCGGTGCGGACCTGTTCGGAGGCGATCGCCAGTTTGCGCACCGGGCGGGCAATGCCGATGGTCAGCAGCGCCGCCGTCGCCACCGCCACCAGGATGGCGACGATGATCAGCGGGATCAGCGCTCCGCGTTCGGCCGCGATGATCTTGGCCACGTCCGACGTCTCGACGGTAAGGGCGCCTATCACGGCAGCCACTTTCTTGATCGGCACAGTTACAGAAAGCACCCGCTCCGCCTGGTCGCCAAAGCGTTCGGAGAAGACGGCCGGCTCGTTGCCCGACAGGGCCTCGGCCACTTCTTCCTCCAGCGAGCGCGCCTCTGCGATCCGTGGGCGTCCGGCATTGCTGAGGCTCTCTATCCCCGAATTGGCCGAACGGACGAATTCGAGCCAGCCCTGTTCCCAGGCGCTCGGCTGCTTGTCCGGCTGCACGGGCGGCAGCTCCGACTCATCGATCTGGTCCCGCAGAATGTCCGAATCCGCCACAGGCAAGCCGGAGGGAGAAAAAACCCTGAGGCGCGAGGCCTCCGACATCTGCAGCGCGATCCGCTTCAGCTGCTTGCGCGCCGTCCCTTCATCCAGCGACACCGAGTCATCGAATGGATCGGTCATGGTCGAGGTTTCGGTGAGGAAGGACGAGATGATCTCGCCCATTTCCCGCAGGCTTTCCTTGCGCGCCTGCACGAGCGTCGAGCGCACCTCGTTGAGCACCAGCGCGCCGGCGATCAGCACCAGGAGGCCGGCGAGGTTCGAGGCGAGGATCAGTCGCGCCGTCGGCGACCAGATGAAAAGCCGCCCGCGCCGGAACGGCAGCCTTAACGGCCTCACCGCGGCGTCCTTCCCCCTCCTGCGCGCCGAGGTGTCTTCCCGCGGCGTCTCCAGGCCCCCATCTTGCCCTTTCGAGGCAGGGGTCAGAGGTGGATCAGGCTTCCTTATAGCGGTACCCCACGCCGTACAGCGTCTCGATGCCGTCGAAGTTGTCGTCGAGGTCGCGGAACTTCTTGCGCAGACGCTTGATGTGGCTGTCGATCGTCCGATCGTCGACATAGACTTGGTCGTCGTAGGCGGCGTCCATCAGCTGGTCGCGGCTCTTGACGTAACCTGGGCGCGTCGCCAGCGCCTGAAGGATCAGGAACTCGGTAACGGTCAAGCGCACCACCTTGCCATCCCACTGGCAGGCATGCCGGTTGGGATCGAGTGTCAGGCGGCCTCGGACTATCGGTTTCTTGTCGCCGTCCTCGGGAGTTGCAGAAGCTCCACGGGATCTGCGCAGGATCGCCTTAACCCTCTCGCCGAGCAGCCGCATCGAGCATGGTTTACGGATGAAGTCGTCCGCGCCGATGTTGAAGCCGACCACCTCGTCGATCTCGTCATCCTTGGACGTAAGGAAGATCGCGGGCAGGTTGGAGATCTGGCGGAGTTTCCTTAACAGCTCCATCCCGTCCATCTTCGGCATCTTCACGTCGAGGATGGCGATGTCGGGCGGGTTGTCCTGCAGGCCGGCAAGGGCCGCCGCGCCATCATGATAGGCGCGGACCTGGTAACCTTCGGCCTCGAAGAACACCTTCAGGGACTCCACGATGTTCTCGTCGTCGTCCACCAGGGCGATAGTCGGCATAAGGTAAATCTCCCGCGGGGACGTCCCGCTGCGCTGCACATCGCCATAATCGGGGTCCGCGGCCCC
>DASYKO010000562.1:0-6628 GCA_035995285.1 Hyphomonadaceae bacterium
CTGCGGCCTCGTCTCCCCCCGCGTGAAGGAAAGCGGCGAGGTCGACCTGCGCGCCTTCCACGCCGAAGACGGACGGAAATACCAGATCGCCTACGCCGCCTTCATGCTCGTCGCGATCGTGCAGGGCATCCTCATGGCCGACATAGCGGGCGAAGCGCTGGCCCCGAACAAGCTGCTTACCGATTCCCTAATCCAGGGCGGGTTCGCCGCCATGGCGATCCTGGCCGCAGTGTTGAACCGAGTTCGCTGGCTGCAGGCGGCCATTCCCGCGCTTTTCATTCTCGCCGCGCTCGGCTTCTACGGCCAGATGATGGAGCCGCAGGTCAGCCCGTAGCGCAGTATTGGCCCTGCCAAACGCGGCAGAAGTGTTCTAACTTCGTACGAGTCATGCGCGATCCGCTCCTCTACCCATTCTACGCCGACATTGACAGCCTTCCGGGCGTGGGTCCGAAGGTGAAGCCCACGCTTGCCCGCCTCATCGGCGGAGAGACCGTGCTCGATCTCCTCTTCCACCTCCCCGTCAGCTGGATCGACCGGCGCAATCGCGCCACCATCAGCTCCGTCGAAGTCGGCGAGGTCGCCACCATCACCGGCGTGGTCGACGAGCTCGAACACGCCCGCAACAAGCTGCCCGCCCGCGTCCGCCTGCGCGACGACACCGGCTTCATCACGCTGTCCTACTTCCACGCCAACAAGCAGTGGCTGGAGCGGACATTCAAGATCGGCGAGTCCGTCATCGCATCGGGCACGATCAGCGAATACCACGGCGCCCGCCAGATGGCGCATCCGGACCATGTCGTCCCCGCCGACGCCGATGCCGACCTGCCCGAGGTCGAACCTGTCTACCCCATGACGGCCAATCTCACCGGCAAGGCTCTGCGCAAATTCATGGCCGCCGCGCTGGCGAAAGTCCCCGAGCTGGACGAGTGGATCGACCCGCACCTCCTCTCGAAGAACCACTGGCCCAGCTTCTCGCAGGCCCTGCTCCGCCTTCACCAGCCCAAGGTCTACGATCCTGACGGCTTCCACATCGCCCGCACGCGCCTCGCCTATGACGAAGCTCTCGCCAGAGAAATGGCGATGGGCCAGGCCCGTCTCGCCCGCGAGCGCCGCCACGCTCCGTCCATCCCCCGCGCACTCGGCGCAGAACGCGCGATCGTCGAAGCCCTGCCGTTCAAACCAACCCGCGCGCAGATGGACGCCTATTCCGAAGTCGCCATCGACATGGGCCGACCCGTGCCTATGCGTCGGATGATCCAGGGCGATGTCGGCTCCGGCAAGACGCTGGTTGCTGCCCTCGCCGCCGCTCAGGTCGCCGCCGACGGCGGCATCACCGCGGTGATGTCGCCCACCGAAGTCCTCGCGCGCCAGCAGGCCGAAGCAATCGGCAAATTCCTCGCCCCCGTCGGCATGAAGGTCGTAGCCCTCACCGGCCGCGACAAGGGCGCAGGCCGCCAGGCGATCCTCGATCAGGTGCGCGCCGGCAAGATACAGGTGCTGTCGGGCACGCAGGCGCTCTACCAGTCGGATGTGGATCTGCCCGATCTCGCCCTCGTCGTCATCGACGAACAGCACCGCTTCGGCGTGGCCGACCGTCTGAAGCTCACCTCCAAGGGCCAGAGCCCCCACATGCTTGTCATGTCGGCAACGCCGATCCCGCGCACGATGGCGCTCGCCGTGCACGGCGATCTCGACATGAGCTTCATCCGCGAGAAACCCGCCAACCGGCAGGAAGTCACCACCGCCGCCGTGCCGGATACGCGCATCGACGAAGTCATCGCCGCCGTCTCCCGCGCCGTCGACAAGGGCGAGCGCGCCTTCTGGATCTGCCCCGCCGTCGACTCCGAAGACGCAGGCGACGCCTCCGCCATCGCCCGCCGCGACGTCCTCTCCGCGCACGTCCGCTCGCCGGTCGAGATCGTCCACGGCCGTATGCCGGCAGAAGATCGAGACACAGCGCTCGAGAAATTCCGAGCCGGCAAGGCCGGCGTTCTCGTCGCCACCACCGTGATCGAAGTCGGCGTCGACGTGCCCGAGGCGACGATCATGGTGATCGAACACGCCGAGAAATTCGGCCTCGCCCAGCTGCACCAGCTCCGCGGTCGCGTCGGCCGTGGCGACAAGGCCTCAAGCTGCCTCCTGCTCTACCAGTCTCCCCTCACCGACAGCGGCAAGGAACGCCTCGACATCCTGCGCAAGTCCACCGACGGCTTCGACATCGCCGAAGCCGACTTCCGCCTGCGCGGCCCCGGCGACCTCCTCGGCCTGCGCCAATCCGGCCTGCCTGCGTTCCGCGTGCTCGACATCTCGCAGGACACCGACCTCATCGAAACCGCCCGCACCGACGCCAAGTCGATCCTCATGGCCGACCCCCAACTCGAAGGCGCCCGCGGCAAAGCCGTCCGCCGCGCCCGCGATCTCTTCGCGCCGAGGATCGCATCGCAGGTGACAGAAGCAGCTGACGACTAGGGCACGATCTGCGGCGCCGGCTTGTTCGCGCCCAATTCCTGCGAAAGCTGTTCGGAGCTCAGCACGCCGAACGAGATCACCAGCTTGGCGGCCTTGTCGATGCTCATGTCGAGCTTCCTGATCTTGTCGGGCGTGACATAGCACAGATGGCCCATGGCAGGGTTTGGCGATGTCGGGATCATGACGCCGATTGCGTCGGGCACGGTCGCGGTTATCTCGGCGCCGGGCGACTTCGAGGTGATGAACCCGATCGCCCACAGGCCGGGCCCGGGAAATTCGATCAGCACGGCTTCCTTAAAGGACGAAGCCTCGCTCGAGGCAAACGTCTCGAACACCTGCTTCACGGCGGAATAGATCGAGCGCACCAGCGGCACGCGGGCCAGCACGCGCTCGCCGAAATTGATCAGCGACCGGCCGATCAGGTTTGCCGTCAGCGCGCCCAGCAGTGTCAGCCAGACAACCGCGACGACGATGCCGAAACCGGGCAGCGCGAATTTCAGATAGGTCTCCGGATTCCATTCCGGCGGGATCAGCGGCTTGATGTTCTGGTCGACGAAAGCGACGACGCTCCACACCAGCCAGATCGTGATGCCGATCGGCGCCGAGACGACGATGCCGGTGAAGAACCAGTTGCGCAGGGTCGCAAGCGCCTTGCGGCGGGACGAGCGGACGGCCTCTCTGGTTTTCTTGGCGAGCGACATGTTCCCTTCTCGCGTGATTCCGGCCCGGCGGCCTCGCGGAATCTGGGGCGGACATGAAGGGATCAAACGCCTTCGCCGCCATAACGCATGGATTTCCGCCATTTTTCCCGCTAACCCTGCAGCGACAAGGGGTGACGATTTCCATGGCCGTAGACCGCAAAAAGCTGGGGACGATTGCCGCGGTTGCCGGCGGCGCACTGATCGCCGTGCTGGCCGGCGCGCTCATATTCCAGGATCAGTGGTTCCGGATGTCGATCCACCCGCCCGGAGGCTTCGCCGCCAAACCTGCCCCGCCGCGCCCGGACTATCTCAGCGAGGGAAGCTGGGCCCTCAAACCCTCGCAGCCGCCGCCGGGAGGCTGGGAGCGGCCCTGGGGCGTCGACGTCTTCTTCATCCATCCCTCATCTGCCTACGAGGGCTCGGACTGGAACGCCCCGATCGATGACGCCAAGGCGAAACAGCGACTCGAAGACAAGATCCTGCCCAACCACGCCGGACCCTTCCTGCAGGCCGGGCCGGTCTACGCTCCCCGCTATCGGCAAGCCTCCCTGTTTTCAGAAGTCGACCTCGGCGGCGAAGGCGACGGCGCCTTTCCCGTCGCCTACAACGACATCCTCGCAGCGTTCGACGCCTACATGGAACGCTACAACCGCGGCCGCGGCGTGATCCTGGTCGGCGTCGGACAAGGCGGCCTCTACGCCCAGCGCCTGCTGGCCGACCGCTTCCAGTCCGACCCGCTGAAGGAGCGCCTGGCAGCCGCCTACATCATCGACGCCGCCCTCCCCGCCGACGCCCCGGGCGCGATGTTCTCCCAGCAGCTCTGCAACACCGCCGATGAAATCCATTGCGTCGTTGCGTGGAAGGCGATTGTCGACGGAGAGAACGAGACATCTTTCCGCGAACATTCTCCCGTCTGGACGGCGGACTGGAAGATCGCGGCGTCGAAGGGGAAAGACCTTGTCTGCGTCAATCCGATCTCGTGGCTCACCGACAATCAGCTCGCCCCGAAGACCGATCACCGCGGCGGAGCGAAGGCGAGCGGGCGAGATGACCTCGCACCCAAGGTCGTACCGCAGGCAGTTTCGGCGCAGTGCAAGAACGGAGTTCTTGAAGTCGAACGTCCGTCCGCGCCCCAGCTGAAGGCCAGCGGAGAATGGGGCGGGCAGTACAAGACGCCGGAGTTCAACGTCTTCTACGCCGACATCATCGCCAACGTGGCTCAGCGGGCCACGACGGCGTCCACCTGGATGGATGCGAACGCAGCCAAACCGGCCGAGCCCCTGCCGCCGGAACGGATGTTGGAAGACTCTCCGATCCATCGCGAGGGCGGAGAGCCGATCCCGGTGCCGCCGGGCAACTAGGCCTTAAGCCTCGCCGACCTTGGCCGAGATGATCTTGCCCGGCGCTTTTGGCGGCTCGCCTTTCGGGAGCTTGTCGACATTGTCCATGCCGCTCGTGACCTTGCCCCATGCCGTGTATTTCTTGTCGAGGAACGAGGCGTCGTCGAGGCAGATGAAGAACTGGCTGTTAGCCGAGTTCGGATTGTTCGAGCGGGCCATGGAGCAGACGCCGCGCTGGTGGCTGACATCGTTGAACTCAGCCTTGAGATCCGGTTTCTCGGAGCCGCCCATTCCCGTGCCGGTCGGATCGCCGCCCTGGGCCATGAAGCCCCCGATCACGCGGTGGAAGACCACGCCGTCATAGAAGCCTTCGCGCACCAGTTCCTTGATGCGGGCGACATGGCCCGGCGCCTTCTCGGGCAGGAACTCGATCGTCACCGGCCCGGTATCGAGCGTGAGGTGGAGGGTGTTCTCTTTATCAGTGCTCACGGGGTTGGCCTTTCAACGACAACTTCAGGGGAAGGTAGTCCGCACGCATCGAGCGGGGTGGTTGGGGCAGGAACGGTGACGGCGGCGAGCTTTGAAGCGAAAGCCGGGCCGTCGGTGCGCTCGACGTAAACGGTCGGCTTGAGGTGGGGCTTCATGTCGGCGGCGACAACCACCTTGGACAACTTGTCGGCGACGCCGGGAGAGAGCACGCCGTTATCCGCCTCGACGCCGGCCTTGATCGAGCGGATCGCCTCGATCCCGGTGAGCGCGCGGCCCCAGATCGTGTATTCGGCATCGAGCCCGCCGTCTTCCTTCGGACCGACGCGCGGATGGCGCATCAAAAAGAACTGGGTCTCGGCGCTGTCCGGATCGGAGGTGCGGGCCATCGAGGCGATGCCCGAGCAATGCAGCGCCCAGGTTTTCGCAACCGCCGGATCGGAGATCGCAGCCACTGCATCGGGCTGGCCCTGCACCATGAAGCCGTCGAGATAGCCGAGCTGGTCGCCCTCGGCCGTCTTGCCGATGATCTTCACCGGCTGGGTCTTCGGCTTGCGGCCGAAGGTGAATTCGGCCTTCAGCGTGCCGTAGTGCGGATAGATCTGGTAGATCGCATAGGTCTCCCCACCTTGCGCCATGAAGTCGTCGATCACGCGGTGGAAGGGCAGCTTGTCCCAGTTGCCGTCGCGCACGATCTTCTTGATCTGCTCGACATGCTTGGGCGCGAAATCGGGGCGCAGTTCGACAAGGACCTGCTGCTCCTTGATCGTCATGACCAGGAGATTTTCGGGATCGATCTTGCGCCAGTTGGCCGGATCATCCGCCGGGCCGGCGAAGGCGGGCGCGCCAGCCGCCCCAGCTGCGAGCAAGCCAAACGCGCACGCGCCCAGAACAAGTCGCTTGAGATCAAGTTTGGGAGCCATGACCTATCTGCCCTTTTTCAGTCCGTACTTGGCCAGCAGCTTTTCGTTGACCGCCGGCGGCACGAACAGATCGGCTTTCCCGCCGAGCCGTGCAATCTCTTTTACCAGCCGGGAAGACACGGCCTGGTGATGGGGGTCGGCCATCAGGAAAACCGTTTCGATCTCGTCATTCATCTGCTGGTTCATGGCGACCATCTGGAATTCGTATTCGAAATCCGAGACGGCCCGCAGACCGCGAATGATGATTCCGGCGCCGCAGTCTTCCGCAAAATGCATCAGCAGATTGTCGAAGGGCCGCGCCTCGATCTCGGTTCCGTTGGCCAGCGGCCCCACTTCCTTCATGACCATGTCGACGCGCTCTTCGAGCGTGAACAGAGGGCCCTTCCCGTCGTTGATCGCAACGCCGATGATCAGCTTGTCGACCAGCTTCACGGCGCGGCCGATGATGTCGAGGTGGCCGTTCGTGATCGGATCAAAGGTGCCCGGATAGAGCCCGATCCGCTTCACGTTCTTGTCCCTGGATGATCCTGCGATCCTGCGCACAGCAGGCCTAGGCTCACCCGCCGCCCGTCTCGCCGGCCTTCTCGTCACCGCCCTGATCCTCCAGCCTCTCGACGGAGACGACACGTTCCCCGGCCGCCACCCTCAGCACGCGAACGCCTTGCGTCGCCCGTCCCGCAATACGAATTTGATCGACGGCGCAACGTAT
>DASYKO010000563.1:0-9467 GCA_035995285.1 Hyphomonadaceae bacterium
GAATCGCCCGTTTGACGGGCATTTCAGTCATCTTTTGATTCATGGCTTCCTGCATCTCATCGGATACGATCATATCGAACCTGAAGACGCTGCCGTGATGGAACCCCTGGAAGCCGACATACTCGCCCAGCTTGGCTGGCCTGATCCTTACGCAACCGGCCCCTACGCCCCAGATCTTAAGGCCGGGGAGCGAGGCTGACGCCCATGCCCAACGACGCAGAGCCTCCGCAGCGGGTGACCATCCGCGAACGTCTTGCCCGCCTGATCGCCGGCGATGCGCAGCCTGCGCTGCAGGAGCAGCCGCATCCGCCCATGGGCCAGAGCCAGAGCGCCATACGCTCGCGCGTGAAGGTGTTCGAGACGGCGAGCGTGCGCGACGTGATGACTTCGCGCGTCGAGATCTCAGCGATCGAGGCGAACGCAACGCTCGGCGAGGTGTTCGATCTCTTCGCCGCCGAGGCGCATTCCCGCATGCCGGTCTATCGCGACTCGCTCGATACGCCGCTGGGCTTCATCCACATCAAGGATGTCGTGGCCGAGGGCGTGCGCGGGAACTGGTCGCCGGAGGCCTTGTCCTCGCGGCCGGTCGAGAAGCTGGTGCGGGACATCATGTTCGTGCCGGAATCAACGCGCCTGCCGGACCTGCTGGTGCAGATGCAGGCGAGCCGTATCCACATAGCCCTTGTGGTCGACGAGTATGGCGGCACGGGCGGCATGGTGTGCCTCGAAGACCTTGTCGAGCAGATCGTCGGCGACATCGAGGACGAGCATGACGAGGTGAAGCCCGTCATCGTGCGCCGCGGCCGCAATCTCTGGGAGGTCGATGGCCTTGCCGGGATTGCAGAGACCGAGCGCGAGACGGGGCTGCCGCTGTCACTGGAAGATTTCGAGGACGAGATCGATACGATCGGCGGCCTGGTCGCGGCCCTGGCCGGCCGCGTGCTGGCGGCGGGCGATTCGGTCGAACATCCGCGTGGGCCCCGCATCGAAGTGGTCGAGGCCGACCCGCGCCGTGTTATCCGCGTAAGGCTGCGCTCGCCCAAGCCTGCACAGCCCGCCACGCTTGCCGAGAGCAAGACCAGCACTGTAGACGGTTGACGCCCGACTTATAACGGCGGCCCGGGGAGGGGCGATGAGCGACATCCGCACCACCGCCGAAGCCCTCGGTCTTAAGCCAGATGGCCTCAAGCCGACCATGCGCGGCAATTTCCTCGCGCCGGTCTATCTGTGGGTTGCGGGCCAGCAGGGCCCGCGCGCGCTGTTGCTGGCTGCCGCGTTCGGGGCGATTGCGAACCTGGCCTTCCCGCCGATCTGGATCTGGCCGGCGATGGCGGTGGCGCTCACCGGCCTCATCTGGTCGCTCGATTCCGCCAAGCTGGCGCCGCGTCCGATGCGCGCCGCGTTCTGGCGCGTGGCGGCGTTCGGGTACGCTTATTATCTGGTGGGCATGCACTGGATCGCGGCGGCGTTTCTCGTCGATCCGGGCGCGTATCTCATCTTCATCTGGATGCCGCTGATCGCGCTGCCGGGGGGCCTGGCGCTGATCCTGGCCTTCATCATGAACATCGCCTTCCGCTGGTGGTGTGCGGGTCCGGCGCGCCTCATCATCTTTGCGGTCGCCTTCATGTTCGGCGAGTGGTTCCGCTCCTCGCTGTTCGGCATTGGCGGCCTGCCGTGGAACCTGCCGGGCATGGTGTGGGCGCCGGGCGGGGCTGTATCCCAGTCGGCCTCGATCTGGGGAATCTACGGTCTCTCTGCGCTGACCGTCGTGGCGCTGGCCTCGCCGGCGACGCTGGCGGATGCGCGGGCGAGGGGAACCACGGGATCGCGCGCGGCGCCGATCATCGTTTCCGCCATCGTGTTCGGCGCCATCTGGGGCTGGGGCGCACAGCGGCTTGCGACCATTCCGAAAGCCGAAGACGGCCCCATGGTCAGGCTCATTGAAGCCGGCGTGCCGGAAGGACAGAAATACAGCAAGCCCGATACCAAGGTGAAGGCCGTGCTGCGCTTCATCGAGCTGAGCGGCCCGGACACGCCCGATACGCCGCCGATCGTGATCTGGCCGGAAGGCGCGCTGCCCCTGGTTCTTTTCGAAGAGCCCAACGCGCTCGATCTTGTCGCCGAAAACATCGGAACGCGCCGGCTGATCGTCGGCACGGCGCGGCGCGAGAAGCCCAACACCGATGACGAGGTCTGGTACAACAGCCTCACCGTGATGTCGGGCGATGCGCCCGAGCGTGGGCCGCTGACCGTTTACGACAAGCACATGCTGGTGCCGTTCGGCGAGTTCACGCCGTTTGCCGACATTCTCACGAAGGTCGGCCTGCCGAAGTCGCTGCAGAGGCTGGCGCCGGGCGGCTTCACACCCGGGCCGATGCCCTCGAGCATCCGCGTCCTCGGCGTGCCCGAGTTCGGGCCGCTGATCTGCTACGAAGCGATCTTCCCCGGCCTGTCGCCGACGGGCGCAGACCGGCCGCGCTGGCTGGTCTCGATCTCGAACGACTCATGGTTCGGCAAGCTGTCTGGTCCGCCCCAGCACGCAGCGCAGGCGCGCTATCGATCGATCGAGGAAGGGCTGCCGATGGCGCGTGTCGCCTCCGGTGGTCTTACCGGAATGATCGACGCCTATGGCCGCTGGACCGCGCGCGGGCACAAGGCGGATGCAGCACTCGGACCGGACCCGGAAGGATGGACGTCGAGCATCGTCGATGCGCCGATCCCGCCTGCAGCAGAGGCCACGCCCTACAGCCGTTGGCGCGACGGGATGTTTTGGCTGATATTGCTGGCACTCAACTTGGGGTTGTTAGTCCTGCCAAGGCGCTGACCTTATTGCTATTCCACTTCTGGGTGCAATTTGCACCCGGTACACGGTGCCCTTAAATGGGGGATGGGCTGTCAGCGGTGGACAACAAGAATCCCAGCCTGGTCGACCAGCATGTCGGCCGCAGGCTGCGCTGGCGCCGGCGGGAATTGAACCTCTCGCAGGAAGCACTGGCCGAACGTCTCGGCGTCACCTTCCAGCAGATCCAGAAATACGAGCGCGGGGCCAACCGGATATCCGCGGGCCGGTTGTGGGAACTCGCCAAGGAACTCGATACCAACATCAATTATTTCTACACCGGCATGGAAGAAGTGAGCCGCGCGGTAAGGCGGGGAATGGCCGAGGACAGCGGGGAGTTTTCCGGTCTCATCGATGGGGACGCGGTCGATCTGGTGATCGCCTACCAGGCCATACGCGATCCGGACCTGAAGAAATCCATCCTCTCCATGGTCAAGAAACAGGCGCGCATTTTCCTCGAAGTCCCCAAAAAAGGGCGTTGAGTCCGTTGCTTGCGCGACTGGGCAGCCAGCCATGGCCGCGGGACGCTGCTGAATAGCCCTCCTCAAATCATATAACACTTTCCTTATATGCCCTCTCCGATGTAAGACCGCCGCTCCGCCGGGAAGGGCGGCCTGGCCGGCTTTATTGGGAGAATTCCGCGTGGCGCGTTCGAGCTATCTGTTCACCAGCGAAAGCGTTTCCGAAGGCCATCCCGACAAGGTCTGCGACCGCATTTCCGACGAGGTCGTGGACTGCTTCTACCGTGAGAGCGCGGCCGCCAAACTCGACCTCTGGGCCGTGCGCGCCGCGTGCGAGACGCTGGCCACCACCCAGCGCGTCGTGATCGCGGGCGAATATTCCAACACGTCCAAGAGCGTCACCGTGCAGATGATCCAGGACGTGGCTCGCCAGGCCATCAAGGACATCGGCTACGAGCAGGACGGCTTCCATTGGGCGAACGCCAACATCGAAGTCCTGCTGCACGGCCAGTCCGCGGACATTCACAGAGGCACCGTCGTCCAGGGCAACAAGGAAGAAGGCGCGGGCGACCAGGGCATCATGTTCGGCTACGCCACGAACGAGACGCCCGAATACATGCCGGCCCCGATCCAGTTCTCCCACAAGATCCTGAAGCTGCTCGCTGACGCCCGCAAATCCGGCAAGGAAAAGACGCTCGGCCCCGACGCCAAGAGCCAGGTGACCGTGCGCTATGAGAACGGCAAGCCGGTCGAGGCGACCTCGATCGTGTTGTCGACCCAGCACACGGGCGAAGACCAGACGAGCGACGACATCCGCGCGATCGTCGAGCCCTATATCCGCCAGGCCCTGGGCAAGGATCTGCCGATCGCGAAGGACTGCAAATGGTGGATCAATCCCACAGGCAAGTTCGTCATTGGCGGACCCGACGGCGACTGCGGCCTGACGGGCCGCAAGATCATCGTTGACACCTACGGCGGCGCGGCCCCGCACGGCGGCGGCGCATTCTCGGGCAAGGACCCGACCAAGGTCGATCGCTCGGCCGCCTATGCCGCGCGCTATCTCGCCAAGAACGTGGTGGTCGCCGGTCTCGCCGACCGCTGCACCATCCAGCTCTCCTACGCCATTGGTGTGGCGGAGCCGCTGTCGATCTACGCCAACTGCGACGGCACCGAGAAGTGTGACCTCGCCAAGCTGGAAAAACGCCTCGGCGAAGTGATGGACCTGCGCCCGCGCGGCATCCGCACGCACCTCGACCTCAACAAGCCGATCTACGCCCGCACCTCCGCCTACGGCCACTTCGGCCGCGAGCCGGACAAGGACGGCGGCTTCTCCTGGGAGAAGACGGATCTGGCGAAGGACCTCAAGGGTCTGGCGTAGGCGCGATTGTAGGGTGCATGGAGGGCGCAGCCCGAAATGCACCATCGCGCTCCGGGCCGAAGTGGTGCATTTCGCTTCGCTTCATGCACCTTACGTGAAGCCCCATGTCTGAGGACCACCCCAAGCACCGCCTCTACGGCCGCGCCGCCGGCAAGCCGCTGTCGAAGACGCAAACGGCGCGCCTCGACACGCTGCTGCCGAAACTTGCCGTGCCCGAGGGACCGCTTGATCCGCTGTCGCTCTTTCCGGGCGCGCGCGAGGCATGGCTCGAGATCGGGTTCGGCGGAGGCGAGCATCTGGCAGGGCAGGCGGCGGCCCATCCTCAAGCGGGGATCATCGGCGTCGAGCCCTTCCTCGAAGGCGTCGCCAAGCTGCTGGCCGAGGTGGAACAGCGCCAGCTCTCCAACATCCTGATCCGCCGCGGCGATGCGCGTGATCTCGTGGCGCAGATTCAGCCAGCCTCGCTGGCACGCGTCTTCATTCTCTTCCCCGACCCGTGGCCGAAGACGCGCCACCGCAAGCGCCGCCTGATCCAGCCGGA
This sequence comes from Hyphomonadaceae bacterium, assembly GCA_035995285.1. Classification (GTDB taxonomy): domain Bacteria; phylum Pseudomonadota; class Alphaproteobacteria; order Caulobacterales; family Hyphomonadaceae; genus UBA7672. The sequence goes on from DASYKO010000563.1 coordinate 5,220, forward strand.
CTTCGTGGCCGAACTTGCACGCGTGATGAAGCCGGGCGCGCGCCTGCGCTTCGCCACCGACTGGGCCGACTATGCCAGCCGCGCCCTCGCCGACATCAATCGGAGCGGTGTGTTCACATGGACCGCAGAGCAGGCCGGAGACTGGCGCAAGCCTCCCGCCGACCATGTCACCACGCGCTATCAGGAAAAACGCCTCGGCGACTGCGAGCCCGTGTTTCTGGATTTCGTGCGCAGGTAGACGCTGGATCAGTGGGCCTGCGCCCGGAAGCCTGCAGCGTTCAGCATGCCGACAAGGCGAGGCATATGAGCTTCACGCGGCTCGCCGGGAAGCTCGTCCATGAAATCGAGATAGCTTTCGCCACAGCGGCGCCAGGCGCCCAGCATGTCGCCATAGCGACGGTCGCTGCCGACGAGCATGCGTGCGCCGTCAGCCTCGCGGAAGATTGAGCGGCGGCAGAAGAACAGGTTGGCGCTTGATGCGAAATCATTGTCTCGCACGGCCTCAAGGAACTCCGGGTGCTCGCACAGGGCGAGATACAGATGCGGCCAGTGGAACTGTCCGGGCGGCATGACCCCGCCGGGCCCGAGCTCCATCAGGAACAACCGCGTCGCCTCGTAGCCCTGCGGCTTCCAAAGATCGAGCAGGCCGGCATGGTCGGTCCATGCGACGCGGTCTCGCTTGATAACGAGATCACCGGGCCACCAGGAATTGCCGCGACGCCTTCGCCACGGGCGCGTCATGTGAACCATGCCCATCGATGATCGCTGCCAACGGGCCTGCCCGCGTGACCCATCAGGAAAGGGCACGTGGAAGGCATCGAAGGCCTCAGCGCCGACGCTGCCATCCGTGATCCAGGCAATGGTCGTATCGCCATGACGGGTGAGGAAGTGAGAGGAGGGCAGGATGTACATGCTGCCGTCGTCGCGCGCCTGCCAGTCCATGGGCAGAGGCTCGCCCCATTCGAGCAGGGGCACGCCTTCGGGAGGATCGGGGTCGGGAATCGTCATCGCATGGACGATACAGCAAGCTTTGCGCCCACGCGATGGCGGCGGGCCGGGCGGCTTCCCCATCTGACGGACTTTTCCTTCTGTCTCCGTGTCGAAAGGCGCCGGCGTTCTGTCGCGGCCAGCGGTTCTGAACTTCCGGCTTGTCATACATAGAACCGCAATGTATAGGACTACAAGGTATGGCTGACTATGTGTTGGAGGCCGTCGTGAGGATCAACGCTCTTTATGTGCTTGCCATCGGCGTGGCGCTTGGGGCGGCGCTGATGATCGTCTGGCTGATGGGAGCTGTCGGCATCCTTGGGATTGAGGGCGATCCGGCCGACCGGATGTATTTCGGCGTGCTCGCTGTCGGCGTGGTCGGCGCGCTGGTTGCCCGCTTCCGGCCCACGGAGATGGCCTATGCGATGATGGCGATGGTGCTCGCGCTGGGCGGGGTTGCCGCCGCCGCGCTGGCGATGGGCATGCATACTGCGCCCTACAGCTCGATCCTGGAGATCGTGGGCATCAACGGCATATTCGGTGTCCTGTTCACCACATCGGCCTTCCTGTTCTGGCGCTCTGGCCGCAGCCAAGCCGTTCAGGGCTGAAGATGGACATCAACAAGGATCTGATCGCGGCTTCCTCCACGCCAATGGTGTTGGCGATCCTCGCCGAGGAGGACAGCTACGGCTATGCGATCCTCAAGCGCGTGCAGGAGGCATCCGGCGGGCGCATGGCGTGGACGGATGGCATGCTCTATCCCGTGCTGCACCGGCTGGAGCGGTTAGGCTACGTAAAGGCGCGCTGGGGCACGGCGGAAAGCGGCCGCAAGCGAAAATATTACAAGATCACGGCTCAGGGCAAAACGCAGCTCGCCGAAGAACGCAGCCAGTGGCAGGCGGTAGACGCAACGCTGCGCGGCATCTGGCAGGGGTTGGTGGCTGTGCTTCCAGACGTCCGCGGCGTCTCGCTGCCGCCGCCTGGCCAGCTGCTGCAGGGGGTCTGAGCCATGGGAACGGTCAACGCAGATAGCGCTGTGACGCAGCTCGAAGAGCTGATCGGCGGATGGCGCAACTATCTCAACAAGCGGCAGGCAATCCACACCGTCGATGTGGCCGAGCTGGAAGATCATCTGCGAGAGCAGATCGCAGCGCTGAGCAAGGCGGGGCTGGCGCCGGATGAGGCTTTCCTCGTGGCCGTGAAACGCATCGGCAATCTCGACACGCTGTCGCGGGAGTTCGCGCGCGAGCATGCAGACCGGCTGTGGAAACAGTTGGTGCTCTCATCCTCCGACAGCGCGGCGCAGCAGTCCGCGTTGCGGACGGATGCGGCCGTCGCCGTGGGCCTTGCCGTTGCGGCGGCGGCGGCCATCAAGGCGCCGGCGCTGTTCGGCCTCCAGCTCGATACGCATGCGATTTTCTACGCGCACAACGTTGCTCTGTTCGTCTTCCCGTTGCTGGCCGGATATTTCGTCTGGAAGCGCAAGCTGGGGCCGCGCCTCTGGTTGTGGCCGGCGGCAGCGTTCGTCGCGGCGGCTGTGTTCGCAAACGCCTATCCGTTCAAGACAGAGGGCTCGACCGAGATTCTGTCGGTCCTGCACGCGCCTATCGCACTGTGGCTTGCAGTGGGCATCGCCTATGCGGGTACGCGCTGGAACCAGGTCGCGGGGCGGATGGATTTCATCCGCTTCTCGGGCGAGCTTTTCATCTACTATGTGCTGATCGCGCTCGGCGGCGGCGTGCTCACGGCGTTCATGCTGATGATGTTCATGGCCGCGGGCGTCAATGCCGAGCCTTTCTTCGAGAGCTGGCTGTTGCCGTGCGGCGCGATGGGCGCAGTTGTGATCGCCGCCTGGCTGGTCGAGGCCAAGCAGGGCGTGATCGAGAACATGGCGCCTGTCCTGGCGCGCATCTTTACCCCGCTGTTCGCCGCCGTGCTGATCGTGTTCCTCGGAACGCTGCTGGTCACGGGCAAGGGCATCGTCCAGCGCGAGGTGCTCATCGCGTTCGACCTGCTGCTGGCAGTGGTTCTTGGCCTGTTGCTCTATTCCGTATCGGCGCGTGACTCCAATGCGCCCCCGAACATCTACGACGTTCTGCAGGTCGTGCTGGTGATCGCCGCGCTGGCTGCGGACGCGGCGGCGCTGTGGGCCATCGCAGCGCGGACCTCGGACGAATTCGGCTTCACGCCCAACCGCGTGGCGGCCCTCGGCCTCAACGTGCTGTTGCTGGTCCACCTGGCCTGGTCCGCTCTGCTCTATGTCGGCTTCCTGCGAGGGAAGGGGCCGTTCGCCAGGCTGGAGAAACAGCAGACGGATTACCTGCCGGTCTATGCGCTGTGGGCCGCCATCGTGGTCATTGTCTTCCCGCCGGCATTCGGATTTATCTGAGTCATGATCAAGCGCATCCTGATCGCCCTGGCTCTTGCGCTGCTGGCGGCCCTGGTTCCGCCCGTGCGCAGCGCCGTTGTCGCCGGCATCGATGAAGCCCAACCTGCTGTCGCAACGGCAGGCGGCTTTGCCGATCCCGACAAGGCTGCGCGGTAGCGACTTCACTTAGAGGCGAGCGCGGCTTGCTTAGCTCCGGCTAAAGCGGCACTGATTCCGGCGGGGTTCCTGCCGGAGGGTCGCCGATGCGCCGGAAACTGGTTTCGATCCTGATCTCTGGCCTGGCTGCGGCTTTGACGCTGGCCGCGCCTGCGAGCGCGCAATCGGCGCCTCCCGCTGACAAATGGCAGGGCGATCTCTCGCCGATCACGGCCAGGGACTGGAACGCCGCCCGCGCATCGCACCTGCTCTCGCGTGCAGGCTTCGGCGGCACGCCGGAGGAGATCGCCAGGCTCGCCGCGATGAGTCCCGCCGAGGCGGTAAAGAGCCTCGTCCATTTCAAGCCCGATCCCAGCCTCAAGCCGTTCGAGGAATCCGGCATCCACGATCCGGGGCTGGAGCCCTTCCCGGAAAGCCGCCCCGCGGCGACGGACCGCGCCAGGGAAACCGGCGAGTCCATGGGCGTGAAGTCCAAGCCTGCCGGCAACCGGCCGCTGCAGCCGGCCACCAACAAGTTCTTCTACTGGCTCCGCGCCAGCGCGCTGGAGACCGGCCGCGTCGGCTACTGGTGGGCGAACCGGATGCTCACGAGCAAAGCGCCGCTGCAGGAGAAGATGGCCCTCTTCTGGCACGGCCACTTCGCCAACAACGAAGACAAGGTGCGCGACTACCGCAAGCTGCTGCGCCAGCTTGATCTGTTCGAGACCAAAGGCATG
>DASYKO010000564.1:0-4689 GCA_035995285.1 Hyphomonadaceae bacterium
TGGGCCTACGGGATAACGGTCCTGCTCACTGGCCTTTCGGGCGCCGCGTTCATTGCGGCGGCGAACGCCGCGGAGCACGAGCGCGCCGCCGTGGAGCAGCATCTCGCTTACGACGCCATGGCCGAGGATCTCGCGATCGGCACGGAGAAACTGTCGGACGAAGCGCGGTTGTTCGCACTACGCGGCGACGCCCGGCACCTGGACGCCTATCGCTACGAAGCATCGGAAGTCCGCACGCGCGACCGCGCCATTCAGCGGGTCAAGGCGGCGGGCGCGGCCCCAGGCGAACTTGCCGCCCTCGCCGCGGCGAAACATGACCTGGCTGAATTCAACAGGCTTGAATCGGTCGCCATGCAGGCCGCGCAGAACGGCGATTTCGGCGCCGCAAAGGACATGCTGTTCGGCGCTGACCATGAGCGCGCCGAAGCCACGGTTGTCGGATCGCTCGATCATTTCCGCGCCCTGGTATCCGCCCGCACCGGGTCCGAGATGCATCAGGCGAAGCTGGACAGCGACCGCGCCAGCGTGGTCGCCAAGGTGATGCTCGCGCTCACGGCGCTGCTTTTCCTCAGCGTGCTTTATTTCGTGCTTAGCCGGCGCGTGGCGGCGCCGCTCAAGCGCATGACGGGCATCGTCATGCGCCTGGCAAGACAGGACTACGCCGTCGAGGTGCCGAACGCGCAGCGAGACGACGAGATCGGCGACATGACGCAGGCGATCCAGGTCTTCCGGCGCAACGGCCTGGAGCGGGACCGTCTGGAGGCGGAACGGCTGGCGGATCAGCGCGCAAAGGATTCGATCCTGGAGATGATGCAGCGCCTGCAGGCGTGCCAGACCTTCGAGGAGCTGGCCGATGTCGTTGCCCGCTTCGCGCCGCGGACTTTCCCTGATCTCGCAGGGCGCCTCTACGTTCTTGAGGAAAACCGCAACGCCCTCTCGATGGTCGGAAACTGGTTGGCGCCGATGCATTCAACGCCGTCTTTTGCCCCGACGGCTTGCTGGGGTGTTCGGCGCGGGCGGCCTCACGCCAGCAACAACGTGCAGCAGGACGTCTGCTGCCTTCACATCGCCGATCCCCAGGTGAAGAGCCTGTGTATTCCGCTGACTGCGCAGGGAGACACGATCGGCCTTCTCTATTTCGAGCAGCGGCCTGACGTAGATGCACCGCAGGAGGCCGCGCGCGCCTATCTGGAATTGATGGCCGACAACATCGCGCTGACGCTCGCCAACATGCGTCTGCGTCAGCGGCTCGCCAACCTGGCGGCCCAGGATGGTCTGACGGGTCTGTCCAACCGGCGTTGTCTTGACGAGGCGTTGAACGGTCATGCGCGGCAGGCCGATCAGCCGCTTGCCTGCATCATGCTCGACGTCGATCACTTCAAGCGCTTCAACGACCAGTTCGGCCACGATGCCGGCGACGCCGTGTTGCAGCACGTCGGCCAGGTGATGCGGGACGTGACCAAGGGATCCGGCGTCGCCTACCGGTTCGGCGGAGAGGAATTCACCGCACTGCTGCCGAACATGGACGAGGCGGCCGCCTTCGCTCTTGCCGAACAGCTTCGCAACCGGATCGCAGCGGCGCCGCTCGCCCATCACGGCCGGACGCTTGGACATATCACCATCTCGCTGGGCCTGGCCGTCTCCCCCGGCGGCGGCCACGCGACAACGCTGCTCCGTCACGCCGACGCCGCACTGCTGCAGGCGAAATCCGACGGGCGCAACCGCACGGTTCTGGCATCCGGCCTGGCGACCGCAGACGGCGAACGTTCCAATGGACCGGCTAAAGGACTTCGCGCCGGCTGAGATGCGTGAGCATCAGGGCCAGGGCGACCAGTCCGCCGATGCCGCCTAGCCCAAGCGCAACGGGTACGCGCCAGGCTTCCTGGGCTGAGGCGGTGACGTTGACGGGCATCTGCCAGGGCATGAAGACGCCTTCCTTTGCGCCGGTTGCGACGACGGCGAAGAAGGTTCCTCCGATGCCGAGCACCAGGCCAGGGACGAAGCTGGAGAAGCGCAGGGCTACCCATAGCTGCACGGCGATCATGAGAAGGGATGCGGCCCACATCATTGCGAACGTGCGGATGGCGCCGTGGAGGTCGAGCGCGCCGATAGGCGCAACCTCAGGGCGCACCAGCGAGATCAGCCAGCCGGAGGCAAGGCCGGCGAGAAGCACGCCGACGCTCATCGCGGCGACCAGACCTGCGGTGCAGACCGCCTTGGCCGCATAGATCCGCCAGCGTGGAACGGGCAGGGCGCGCAGGTGGTCCCACGATTTCGGGCCGTGCTCCATGTTGGCCATCAGGGCGGTGAGCGCGGTCACGCTCATCGGGAGCATGAAGAAGGCCCAGATCATCGAGATATTCGCCACCAGACCGTCCCACTGCATGGGACTTTGCGTGCGCGTCTGCACCAGGAAAGAGAACAGGCCGATCAGGCCTGGAGCAGCGATCGCAAGAAGCGCGGCGAGCGAGCGGTTCAGCTTGGCGATCTCGACAGACAGCGCAGCAAGCATCACGCAGCCTCCTTGTTCGTCGTGGGCGCCGAGACATCGCGATAGATGCCTTCGAGCGTGCGGGCGCTGGGGCCGATGGAGAAGACGGCGATGCCTGCCTCGTTGAGCGCGCGGTTGAGCGTGGCGGCAGCGGTGCGGGCGTCATCGCCCGGCTTGAGTTTGGCGACCACACGGCCCGCGTCCTGCGAGACGGCGAAGCCGCGGCCGGTGGCGAGGGCGGAGACGCGGGCGGGATCGTCGGTGTCGACGGTGATCTGCGGGGCGAGGCCGGCTTTCAGCTGCGCCAGGTCGCCTTCCAGCATAAGGCGGCCTTCGTGGATGATGCCGACATGGCTGGCGATCTGCTCGATCTCGCCGAGCAGGTGGCTGGACAGGAGCACGGTGGCGCCGGTGCGTTCGGGCAGGGTCTTCAGGAAAGCGCGCATGTCGGCGATGCCATCCGGGTCGAGGCCGTTGGTGGGCTCGTCGAGGATCAGCACGGGCGGGGCGCCGATCATGGCGCGGGCCAGGCCGAGGCGTTGTTTCATCCCCAGTGAGTATTGTCCCACGCGCCGCGCGGCGTTTGCGGTCATGTCCACCACGTCAAGCACACGATCGATCTCGCTCGGCGCCACGCCGAGCAGGCGGCGCGTGAGTTCGAGATTCTCCTGGCCGGACAGATTGGCGTAGAAGCCGTGCGCCTCCAGCAGCGCGCCGATCTTGCGCGCGGCGCCGATGCGGTCCTGCGAGACGTCAATGCCGCAGATTTTTGCTGTTCCGGAATCCGGCCGGATCAGCCCCAGCAGCATCTTGAGCGTCGTGGTCTTGCCCGCGCCATTGCGGCCGAGGAAGCCGTAGACGGCCTTGTCGGGCACGGTCATGGAGACGCCATCAACGGCCAGGCGCTTGCCGAAGTGTCGAGTGAGGCTTTGCGTTTCGATCATGCCTGTCCCCGGTTACGTCAGAGCCATCCGCCGCTCGTCCCAGCGCCACAGCCAGGCGAGGCCGGCGGAGACGAGGGCCATCAGCGTGATCAGCCCTATGTAGATCGCCGACAGCGTGAGCCCGCCCAGGCCCGCCACGGACATCAGCAGGTCAAGCCCGATGACCACGACCGAAAGCTGCAGCACCTTGTCATTGCGTCCGAGCGCCATCATCGCGGCGGCGATGAGGTGCAGGATGCCAAGCGTCGAGAACATCACGCAGATCCACACCCAGTGGTCGATCGGCTGCGAGTTGAGGCCGTTGATGAACGAGGCCGGAAGCTTGGGCGACACGCCCGACATGATCTGCAGCTTGAACCAGAGATTGTGCGTGCTCGACCACACATGCACATAGCCGAAGAGGCCCGCCGCCAGGGCGACACACAGGCGGGCGCCGACGATCAGGGCGGCAAGCAGGCTCGCGCGCAGGCGGCAGGCTGCGGCGAGGCAGCCCAGCGCCCAGACCAGCGCGGCGCGGTCCGGGAGATTTTCGATCTCGGCGTACATGGCGAGCGCCTGCGTGGGGCGCACGGGATGCATCAGCCGCGCCGCCCATCCCCCCAGGATCAAAGCGAGTTGGCGCATGGCTAGCTCCTCGCCGGGCGAAGTTTGCCGCGCGGGCCATCTGCGTGTTTTGGCGCTTCCTGCCAGGTCTGGGCGAAGCTCACGCCGTTGCGGGTGAGGCGATAGGCATGGCGCGGCGGGCGGCCCTCCAGCTCCGACGGCAGCCATTCGGATTCGAGCAGGCCTTGCTTCGCCAGCCGGTCGAGCAGGGGATAGAGTGTGCCCGCGCCCAGCCCGGTTTCCTTCGACAGGTCATAGCCATAACGCCATGTCCGCGCCTCAACGAGCAAGGCGGAAAGCAGCTGGATAGCCTGCGGGGAGGGGCGGCGCTGTGAACTCATGCGCCTATCTCGATATATATCGAGATAGAGTCAAGCGGGAACTTTCAGGCCTGCCTTGCCGCCACGGCAGCATTTCACCTGACACATTGTTCAGGCAGAGTTTCGGCAAAAGAATATCAGGGCGGAGTCGGCACATGGGCATCAAACAGGGCAATGGCTATTCACGGCGCGCGCTACTCGGCGGCGCAGCGGCTGCAGCGGCATGGGCGTCGCTTCCCGCAACAGGCGAGGCGCAGCAGAAGCGCAAGAAGCTGGGGCCGAATGATCGGGTGAACGTCGCCGCCATCGGCGCAGGCGGCAAGGGCGCGGG
>DASYKO010000565.1:0-9173 GCA_035995285.1 Hyphomonadaceae bacterium
CCTTCGCCGAGTTCTTCGCCCGGCTGCAGGCCTGCGCACAGCGCTTCACCGACATCGAGCGCCTGGCCCAACGCCGCGCCGAGAAGCTCAAGCCGCTCTTGCAGCCGTCCGAGATCCAGCTCGACGAGCCCGCGCACGCCACGCTCATCAGCGAGGCCACATCGCGCGGCGACCACAACGCGGCCCAATCCCCCATCATTCTTTTCTGCCTGACCACACCGTCACACCTGTTCGCGCAACGCGCCGGCCTGCGCGTTCGCGCCCCGCCGTAGGGTGCATGGAGCGCAGCGCAATGCACCACGCCACGTGCGCTGGTGCTTGCGGCATGGTGCATTCCGGCCTCCGGCCTCATGCACCCTACGCGCTCCCCGACAATCAGAGCCCGCCCCAACCCTCGGCCCACGCCGCAGAGACCGCACCCTCATGCGTGGAACACGCTCATGCCCGCACCGGGACACGATCAAACCCAACGCCTAGTCCTTCTTCTGCCGGAATGTATCATGGCAGCCCTTGCAGGCGCCGCCGACGGCCAGCGCCTGTGCCTTGATCGCCTCGACATTCTCCACCGCCACCACATCGTTCAGCCTGGCCGCTTCATCATCGAACGCCTGCGCCTTCGCCTTGAAGCCCGCCTCATCCGCCCAGATCGCCGCCAGCGCCTCGGTCTTCACTCCGGACTCAGGCCCCGTGCCCTTCGGAAACCAGTTGCCGATGTCCCGCGAATGGCTGCGGATTTCTTCGGCCGCCAGCTTGATCTCGGTGAGTTGCGGCGCGTCGGTCTTGAGCTGGTCGTTCACGACCTTGTAGGCGCCGCCAAGGTCCTTGAGGTTGTGCTGCCGCGCTTCGATCTGCTGCTTCACCGTCATGCCGTTGGGCAGCGGATCATCGCCGTGATACGCGGTCGCCGCCTCGCCTCCGCATGCCGCAAGCGTCACCGTCAGGCCCGCGAAGGCCAGCACAAATCCCCGTCTCATCAACCGCTCCGCTCACGTTTTCTGGCGGACGCTAGAAGAGCGCCGCTTGGCCCGTCAATTCGATGGAAGCAAAAAACCGTACAACTTGACGGCTTTTTTACTCCGCAACCAATGTACGGGAAACCGCGTCAGACCGTTGATGAACAAGTCTCACAAAACCGGGCGCGGGAAACTCGACGGTATTCCCTCTGGCGCTACCTCGCCGGAATAACGGGCAAGGTGATCGACGACGCCGTCGCCCCGCCACTCAGCACCGTCACGCCCGGCGCACTGGCCCTCTGCTGCGGATCGGCAAAGGTCAGCGTCACCCGCACCTTGTTTCCCGCCCTGAAGATGTACGACATCGGCAGCAGGTCGAACGTCAGCTCCACCGGCTGCCCGGTCGGAACCGGCTTCGCATCGGAAATCTTGTGCGTCATCCACGGCAGGCCGAGATGATTGTACGGAGCCGTAGCGAGCGTGCGGTGCGAGGCGCGCAGCCGCCCGAGCATCTGATACGACCGCGTCTTGCCATCCGGCGCCACATCATCGATGCGCGCGGTGACATCCGCATCGCCCGCATCGGTCTTGAGCCAGAGGTTCATTACCGGATGGCCAGTTACTTCGAGATCCTGCGTCAGCGCCGCCGTCTCGAAAGCTACGCCGCCCGGCGCCGCCTCGATCGTCGTAGTCTGGGAGGCCGGCGCCGCGCCCATCGCCGCATCCTTCGCGCCCGCGGCCGCAGGCTTCACCTTGTCCAGCCCACCGGCAGCCGTCAGATAGAACTCCGTCCGTCTCTCCGACTTCAGCGGCCACACCTCGCTCGTCCGCCACTCTGCGCCCTTCGGAGCATTGTATGTGTAGTAGGTGACGGCCGGCTGCTTCATCACATTGTTCTGCTTGTCCTTCAGCCAGTAATCGAAGAAGCGCAGCTCCTCCGTCACCAGATCGAACCCCGTCTCGTCCTTCACATAGGTCCAGGCGCAGTGCGTTCCCGGCCCCACCAGCAGCTTGGTATTCTCGTGCGGCAGGTTGTTGAACGTGAAGAACGGCCCGTGCCGGGTCCCCGCCTCATCCCAGTTCGCAACCGACAGAACGCCGACCCGCGTCTTCTTGAGTTCATCGAGATAGCTGTGCGGGCTCGACACTTTCCACCACTCAAGGCCCACCACATCCGACTTCGAATCCTTGAACGGCACGACGCCTACGCTCTCGATATTGTCCTTGTGGCTCGCCACCCCCGCATCGCGCAGCGCCTGGCCCTCGGGCCCATCGACCGGCGCCGCCAGCTTGTCGCGTGTCGCGATCGATGCCGCCTCACCCGTCGCTCCAGGCGGCGCCTGAGGCCGCGGCGCGGATACGCCGCCCAGCGTCGTGAACGAATACGCATCGAACTCCGCGCTCATCGGGATCACGGCCTTGAGCGAGGGCGGGTGCACGCTCAGCGCCTGCATCTGGCTGCCGCCCGTCGCCGAACAGCCCCACATGCCGATCTTGCCGCTCGACCAAGGCTGTTTCGCAAACCACTCCGTCACGTCGTAGGCGTCGAACTTCGCCCCATCGACCCACTCGCCGCGGTTGTAGGCGATGTTCTTGCCATAGCTGGCATAGACCCCGCGGAAATCCACAACCGCAACATTGTAGCCATACGGCGCCAGCTTCAGCGCAAACCCCGGATACGTCTCCGCCGCCTCTCCGCCGCGATAGCTGCGCCGGTTGTAGGGCGAATGCATCCACACCACCGGCAGCTTCTCGGAAGCAACAACTCCGCCCTTCGTCGGCCGATAGAGATCAACCGCCAGCTTCGTCCCGTCCCTCATCGCGACATAGAATGACGAGCGCTGGTGCCCGTCATAGACCTTCTCCGACCAGCCCGAATATTCATTCGGCTTCGAGACTTTTCCGGCGGTGTCGGTCGCGTCCGGCGCGCTCGAGCACGACATCGCAAGCAGGATCGCAGACAGCGAGACAGCAACAGCGCGCATAACAGATCTCCCTTGCCGCCAGAGACTCGCGCCCCGGCTCTCAAATCCGATATGCGGTATAATCAATATTGCGGGCGGCAGTGCAAGGTCAAACCGTCAGGCATGACGGGATCGCGGATAGTCAATCGCTCTAGCTCAGTATTCCTCGGTATCGACTTCGGCCTGCACGCCGGGCGCGTATCGCGGGCCGCTGATTGCGTGGCGGTCGAAGATACGCTCGGCCTTGCGCAGGATCTCCGGCGGGAAATCATAGGCCTCTGCTTCGAGATTCACTTCCAGATGGCGAAGGCTCGTCGTGCCGGGAATGACGTGGACGTGCGGCCCGCGGCTCAGCACCCAGTTGAGCGCCAGGATGCAGGGCGGCAGGTCATGGGCCAGTTCGCGAAACTGCTCCAGCCGCTCGAGATTACGCGCGAAGTGCGGCTGCTGGAAACGCGGCATGCCGCGCCGGATATCCTTCTCTCCGAGCGCCGATGGATCGCACACCGAGCCTGCGAGAAAGCCGCGCGCCAGGGGAGAGAAGGCGACGAACGCCGTTCCCATCTCCTCGCAGGCTTCAAGCACGCCGAGTTCGGGATTACGGGTCCACAGAGAGTATTCCGTCTGCACCGCCGCGATGCGGGCGACCTTTGCAGCCCTCTTCAAGGTGGCCGCCGAAACCTCGGACAATCCGATCGCCCGGATCTTGCCTTCCGTCTGCAGGTCCTTCAGCGCGCCGACGGACTCCTCGATCGGAACCTTCCTGTCCCAGCGGTGCAGGTAGTAGAGATCGATGACATCGGTCTGCAGGCGCTTGAGCGCTTCCTCGCAGGTCCGCTTGATGGTCGCCGGGCGGCCGTCGATCACGCGCTTGCCGTCGACGCCGGTGATGCCGCATTTCGAGGCGAGCAGGATTTGGTCGCGATGCGGCTTCAGGGTCGGTCCGACGAGTTCCTCGTTGGCGCCGAAACCGTAGAGTGCTGCGGTATCGAAGTGTCGCACACCGAGATCGAACGCCTTGAGGAGCAGGCGCTCGGCATCCTCGCGCGGCGGCGGGCTGCCATAGGCATGGCTGAGATTCATGCAGCCGAGCCCGATCACCTCGACATCGAACGGTCCGAGCTTCCGGGTCTGCTGCGCCATGTCAGCGTGCGGCGGCCAGCTGCTGGTCGAGATCGTGCAGCATCTTGTAGCAAGGCAGCACTTGCGCCACCGAAGAGTTCGGCTCGCGCCCCTCGCGGATCGCGGCAAAGAATTCCCGGTCCTGCAATTCAATCCCGTTCATCGAGACATCGACTTTGGAAACGTCCACCTTCTCATCCTTGCCGGTGAACAGATCATCGTAGCGCGCAATCCATGTCCCGTTGTCGCAGATATACCTGAAGAACGTCCCCAGCGGCCCGTCATTGTTGAACGACAGCGACAGCGTGCAGATGGCGCCTCTGCGGGTCTTGAGCTGGATCGACATGTCCATCGCAATGTCAAGCTCAGGATGATGCGGCCCCTCAACGGCGTGCGCCGCGATCACCTCATCGCGCGTCTGATACTGGAACAGGTCCACCGTGTGCGCCGCGTGGTGCCAGAGCAGATGGTCTGTCCAGGAACGCGGCTCTCCCTTGGCGTTCATGTTCCTGCGGCGGAAGAAATAGGTCTGCACATCCATCTGCTGCACGCTGGCCTCGCCGGCCACGATCTTCTTCCGCACGAACTGGTGCGACGGGTTGAACCGCCGCGTATGGCCGACCATGCAGACGAGGCCCGTCTTCTTCTGCATGTCGGCAACGGCTTGGCTGTCAGCCCACGAATCCGCCAGCGGAATTTCGACCTGAACGTGCTTGCCCGCCTTCATGCACTCGATCGCCTGCGCCGCATGCATCTGCGTCGGCGTGCAGAGGATCGCCGCATCGACGCCGGGCAGAGCAAGCGCCTCGGCCAATTCGGTCGTCGCATGCTTCACGCCATACTGCGCCGCCGCTTCCCGCGTCTGCTCGACACGTCGTCCCACGACAGACGCCACCTCGATCCCGCCGATCGCCTTGATCGCGTCGAGATGCTTGAGGCCGAATGCGCCTGCGCCTGCGAGCACGACTTTCATCTACGCATTCTCCAGGATGATATGTCCGACAGCCGTGTTCGACGCAGGCACATGGTAATGCCGATGCACTTCTCTCACCTGATCGTTCAGCGCCCCGCGCATGATCAACCACATCACCATCTCGATGCCCTCCGATCCCGTCTCGCGCACATACTCGAGATGCGAAATGGCGGCGAGCTCTTCCGGCTTCGGCCCGATGCGATCCAGAAAGCGCCTGTCCCACTCCGAGTTGATCAGCCCCGCACGCGGCCCCTGCAGCTGGTGGCTCATGCCCCCCGTGCCCCAGACCTGTACATTGAGATCGTCTGGAAAACTCTCGACCGCCTTGCGGATCGCCTTGCCGAGATTCCAGCAGCGCCGCCCCGAGGGCGGGGGATACTGCACCACGTTCACCGCGAACGGGATCACCTTCACCGGCCAGGCGTTCGGCTGCCCGAACATCAGCGAGAGAGGCACGGTGAGCCCGTGGTCCACATCCATCCGGTTAACGATGGTGAGATCGAAATCCTGCTCGATCACGCTCTGCGCGATATGCCAGGCCAGATCCGGCGCGCCCTTCACCAGGGGCACGGGCCGCGCGCCAAAGCCTTCATCGGCGGGTGCAAACTCATCCGCACACGCAATCGCAAACGTCGGGATGAAATCGAGCGAGAACGCCGTCGCATGGTCGTTGAAGACGAGGAACACCACGTCCGGCTTGTTCGCGGCCTCCCAAGTCTTCGAGAATTCGAAGCCCTTGAACAGCGGCGCCCAATAGGGGTCACCCGTCACGCCGGTGTCGACCGCGCGGCCGATGGCCGGCACATGAGACATGGCAAGGCCTGCAGTGATGCGCGCCATCTAATCCGGCTTCCCTTTGTAGCGATTGCCCTTCGGGTTGCGCCCGCCACCCACCATCATCGCAAGATAGTCCGCCTCCGGCACGCCCGTCATCCGCGCGGCCGCCCACTGGAAGCTCTTGCCGTCGGTGGCAAAGATCTTGGCGAGGAAATAGATGTTGCCGCCCAGCGCGATGAGGCCGTTGAAGTCGCGCGCGAGCACGCCCTGTTTCTGCTCTTCCGTCATCGGCCACCTGTCGAGATAGCCGCGCTCATCCGCCTTGAACGCCTCGCGGTTCTCCGCCTTCATCAGCGACATGCAGAACTGGTTGAGATGATAGCCGCGGCGAGACATCTCCGCATCGAAGATCGTCGTGCCGGGAATGTCGTCATAAGGCTTGCTCACCGCGCCTCCCCATTCCTTGGCTCTTCTGGCCAGTACAACCGCATCGGATTGTCCACCAGCAGCTTGCGCTGCAGCTCGCTTGTCACCGCGATCTTCGGAATGAAGTCCACCAGCTTCCCATCATCCGGCGCATGCGTCGTCATGTTGGGATGCGGCCAGTCTGTTCCCCACAACACGCGATCCGGAAACTGCTCCACCACGGCCCTCGCGAACGGAACCACATCCTCATACGCATCCGGCCCCGTCTTCGACAGCCGTTCGGGACAAGACACCTTCGACCAGAAGTTCGGATGCTCGCGCATCAGCTTGAGGAAAAGCCCGAACTCCGGCCCATCGACTGCCTTCGTCACATCCGGACGCCCCATATGGTCGACGACCACATCCGTCGGCAGTGAGGCGAAGAAGTCGTAATGCTCCGCCAATTCCTGCGCCTCGAAATAGATCACCACATGCCAGCCCAGCGGTTTCACCCGCGCTGCGATCTCGGCAAGCTCGCCCTTGTCCAGCCGATCCACCAGCCGCTTCACGAAATTGAACCGAACGCCGCGCACGCCGGCTGCGTTCAGCGCAATCAACTCCGCATCCGTCACACCGCGATAGACCGTCGCCACGCCCCGCGCCCTGCCGCCCGCTTTCTCCAGCGCATCGACTAGCGCCCGATTGTCCGCACCATGACACGTCGCCTGCACAATCACATTGCGCGAGAAGCCGAGGAAATCCCGCAACGCAAACAGCTGCGCCGCCGAAGCATCGCACGGTGTATACTTCCGCTCCGGCGCAAAGGGGAAAACGTCGCCCGGCCCGAACACATGGCAGTGCGCATCCACCGCGCCCACCGGCGCCTTGAACGCCGGCCTGGACGGCGAGGGATGCCAGTCGATCCAGCCTTTCGTCTTCTCGAACGCCGGCATCTAAAGGCCCCGCGCCTTCAGCTGCGCATCCAGCCGCGGATAGACGCGCCGCGCATTGCCTTCGAACACCTTCGCCTTGTCGGTGGCGGAGATCTTGAGCGCGTCGACATAGCGCTTGGTGTCGTCAAAATACTGGCCGGTCTCGGGATCGATGCCCCGCACCGCGCCAACCATCTCCGAGCCGAACAGGATGTTGTCGATATCGATCACGCGGAACAGGAGATCGATGCCCGGCTGGTGATAGACGCACGTATCGAAGAACACGTTCTTCATGACATGGCCCTTGAGTGCCGGCTTCTTCAGCATGTCGGCAAGGCCGCGATAGCGGCCCCAGTGATACGGAACGCCGCCGCCGCCGTGCGGGATGATGAACCGCAGCGTGGGGAAATCCCGGAACAGGTCGCCCTGCAGGAACTGCATGAACGCTGTCGTATCGGCGTTGATGTAGTGGGCCCCGGTGGCGTGGAAGTTTTCGTTGCACGAGGCCGACACGTGCACCATCGCCGGCACGTCGAGCTCGACCATCTTCTCGTAGAACGGATACCAGGATTTGTCCGTCAGCGGCTTCGACGTCCAGTGCCCGCCCGACGGATCGGGGTTGAGATTGCAGCCGACCATGCCGAGCTGCGTCACGCAGCGCTCAAGCTCGGCGACCGAATGCGAGATTGGCGCGCCGGGCGATTGCGGCAACTGGCAGACGCCGATGAAGATGTCCGGGTACAGCGTCGTCACCCGGTGGATCAGGTCGTTGCACGCACGTGTCCACGCCTGGCTGACTTTCTCGTCTCCCTCGTGATGCCCCATGGCCGAGGCGCGCGGCGAGAAGATCGTCATGTCCGCGCCGCGCTGTTTGATGAGCTTGATCTGGTTTTCCTCGACACTCTCGCGGATGAAGTCGTCCGAGATCGCGGGGTAAGCCGGCGGCGCCTTGCCTGCGGCGAAGGCTGCAATCTGGTCGTCGCGCCATTTGTTGTGCGGGCCGGGCGCAGTCGTGTAGTGGCCATGGCAATCGATGATCATGCTGCAGCGCCTTGTTCGTTCATCATCTCGCGCATCGCATCGAGCATGTCGGCAAGGTCCTGTTCGGACAGCGCAGACGCAAACTGCGGCGCCCAAGCTTGCCGCTCCGCCGCCGCGCTGCTCATGTGCGGTTCCAGCCCCGCCTCGGCCACAGTGCGCGCAACCTCGCGCATCTCCTCGGCCCGCCGTGTTCCGTGCTCCAGCGTGCGGGAAATCATGTAGTGCGAGAGCTTCGTCCAGTCCGGCCCGGGAAAGAGATCGCCGAGCGATTTGAGCACGGTATCCTCAACGCCGTAGCTGCGCGCCGCCAGGAGGCTCTCGGAGAGCAGCGCCTCGATGCCCTTCACCATCACGCTCCGGCACATCTTGGCCGCCGACGCCTTGCCGATGTCGGCGGAGAAGAACTCGGCGCCCAAAAATCCAAGCGCCCTGGCTTCCGGCAGGAACGCCTCGGCATGCGGGCCACCGAGCAGGATCGGCGTTGCCATGCGCTTTGGCGGAAAGGGGCTCATGACGGCAGCCTCGACATAGCGGCCGCCAGCCGCTTCGATCGCCTGCGCTGCTTCGCGCTTCACGCCGGGCGAGGCCGAGTTGAGGTCGAGAAAAACCGCACCCTTGCCGATCCCACCGGTCACCGACCGTGCCGCCGCCAGCGTCTGCGCCGCAGTGACAGCGGAGATGACAAGGTCGGCTGTCCTGGCCGCGGCGGCAGCGGTTTCGCCGACATACAGCTGCAGCTTGCTCGCGCAGCGTGCAGGCGCGCTGCCATCATCCCGGATCTTCAGGTCGAAAGCCGTAAGCTCCGTGCGCGCGACGAGGTCGGACGCCAGAATGCCGCCCAATTCTCCCAGCCCGATCAGGGCGATCCGCTTGATGCTCATGATGCGCCCCATGCGGAGGCCGCCACAAACACCTGTCCGTCCATCAGCTTGCGCGCGGTCCGGAGCAGGGCGGAGCGCTTCACCTTCAGCTCACTACCCGTCGTTTCGATTTCCATGTCCACCGT
>DASYKO010000566.1:0-6183 GCA_035995285.1 Hyphomonadaceae bacterium
CATCCCACCACGCAGCCGCATCCGCGCACGCCGCCTCATCCTCCAGTTGCACAGCACGCCAACCCGTCGCCATCAGCATGGGCGAGCCCGCCTCCGCAAGCCGATGCGCCACATCCATGTGCCACGCATGTGGCTTGTCGAAATGCACCACGCCGTCGCTAGCCAGCAGATGGAACGGCGCGATGCGCAGATCATCCGCCGACCCCACCGGCCAGACATAAGGCGCCCAGGCCTGCGCATACTTGCGCGCTCGCACCGACCGGTCGGCGAGCCTTCCCGCCAACGCGCCCACATCCTGCCCGCGCGAAACCGCCCGCTGCGCCGCCTCCAGCGCCGCATCGAGCCCTGCCCGCGCGGAAGCCGCCACCGGCGCATACTGCCCCTCGATCAGTCCGCCCGCCTTTGCGGACCATGGCATGATCTCGGCATCCCATAGCGCCCACCCTGCGCCGAGCTCATCCCACATACCTGCCGCATCCATCGCGCCGACCAATCGCGCGAGTACTGCCTCCTGCATCGCCGCATCGCTGAAAAACGCGCGCCCCGTGCGCGTCCAGATTGCGCCGGTTTCACCTTTCGAGGCGCCGAAGCGCTCCCGCGCCACATTACCGTCGCGACAGACAAGGATCAGGCCGCGCGAGCCCATGTGCTTCTCCTCGCACACGACCTCTTCGACGCGCTGCTTGCGGAAATAGGCGAACGCCTCCTCCGGCCGCTCCAGGCAGCCCTCGCGCGCCGAGGTCTCCACCGGCGACATGGTCGGCGGCAGGTAGATCAGCCATTGCGGCGCGATGGCGAACCGGCTCATCGCCTCCAGCGCCGCCGCCGCATTCTCCTCCGCCACCACGATCCGCTTCATCATCGTCGCATCGATCCAGCGCCGACCCGACACATCCTTGTGGTCGATCAGGTCGCGCGACGGATCCGCCTTGCCCGAGGGTGCAAACAACGGCTTCTTCGGCGCGAAATATTCCTTCGCCGCCGGCACGCTCACCAACTCCTTCTCCGGCCAGCGCAGCGCCGTGAGCTTGCCGCCGAACACACAGCCCGTGTCGAGGCAGATCGTGTTGTTGACCCATAGCGCCTCCGGCTGCGCCACGTGCCCGTACACGACGGCAGCCTGCCCCCGATAATCCTCCGCCCAGTTCATCCGCACCGGATAGCCGAACTCGTCGGTCTCCCCTGTCGTCTCGCCATAGAGCGCAAACGAACGCACCGCCCCAGAGCCGCGCCCGATGAACTCCTCCTTGAGACCGGCATGCGCCACGCACAGCTTGCCGCCGTCGAGCCAGTAGTGGCTGCGCAGGTCGGCGATGAACTTCCGCGCCTTGCCCTTGAAGGCCCCGCTCTGCGCCTCGAGCTGGTCGATGGTCGCCTGCAGCCCGTGCGCGACCTTCACATTGCGGCCCTGCATCCAGCGGCCGAGCTTGTTCTCGTGGTTGCCCTCCACCACCATCCCCGTGCCGGCCTCCACCATCGACATGGCGATGCGCAGCACATCCGGCGTGCGCGGCCCGCGATCCACCAGGTCGCCGACAAACACCATCGTCCGCCCCGCCGGCGGCTCAACCCTCACCGTTCGCTCGCCGTCCAACTCCGCCCACTCCAGGCGATACCCCAGCTGGCCCATCAGCTGTTCCAGCTCATCGCCGCAGCCATGTACATCGCCGACGATATCGAACGGCCCGGTCAGCACGCGCTTGTCCGTCCACAGCGGTTCGCGCACGACCTGCGCCGCCTCGATCTCCTCCACCCCGCGCAGCACCGCCACGCGCCTGAATCCCTCCTTCTCCATCCCGCGCAGACCGCGGCGGATTTCCGAGATCATGCGTTGCGGCACCTGCGGCCCGAACTGCCTGTCCGGACGCAGCTTGTTGCGCTCGATGCACACGTCCAGCCCCGGATCGAGCACGATCGCCACCGGCACGGCATGCCAGCGCTTGGCGATCTCGATCCACATGCGCCTGTCGGCAGGACGCACATTGGTGGCGTCGATCACAGCCAGCCGCCGGTTCTTCAGGCGCTTTTCCGCAATCGCCCGCACCAGCTCGAACGCATCGGCGCTCACCGCCTGGTCGTTGGGATCATCCGACACCAGCCCGCGGCAATGATCGGACGAGATCACCTCCGTGTCGCGGAAGAACGCCTTCGCGAACGTGCTCTTGCCCGACCCCGTCGCGCCGACCAACACCACGAGAGAAAAATCAGGGATGGCGTACTGCATCAGCCGCCTCCCTTCACGATGGACAGGAACAACGCCTCGGCTTCCGCCCGCACGGATGGATCGTTACGCGGCTCGACCGGCGAGGAACGCCCCCACGCCATCTCGCGCCCAATGTAATCGTCCAGCGCCTTCTGCCGCGGTCCGAGCCCCACCTCCGAACTCTTCGCCTTCTTCTCCAGCAGGCTCGCAATCTCGTCCCGGAACGAGGCCGGCAGATCGAGGCCCGCCATCAGCTCCGGCAGGCTCATCGGCGGCATGCCGCGTGTCTCCCTGATCCATTGCAGGCACAGCGAGGGCCGAAGGATATACAGATACTTCTTGAGGTTGACCTCGCTCTTCCCTTCCACGAACTCGCCCCACAGCCGCTCGGCCAGGCCGAGATAGTGGTGCAGGCATGCGCGCGCATAGGCGGTGCGGCTGGCGAAATCACGCAGCCGCGCGCACAGAGCCTCGTTCCACGCATAGCGGATAGGGCTCTGCAGCCATTCGATCAGCACCGGGTTGGGCTTCATGATCAGCAAGAGCGCCTTGCGGATGTCCCAGCCATTGATGTCGAAGTCGCCATCGATCGGCAGCTCGATCACATCGCGCCCGGGCTCCAGCGAGAGATACCAGTCCGCCCGGCGCACATAGACAAAGCGCGCGTCATAGTCCGAGTCCGGCGACGGAAAGCCCCACGCCCGGCTGCCGCTCTCCACGGCAAAGAGGATGCGCACGCTCTCGTCGCGCTCGATGCGGGCAAGGTCAGCCATCACGCGGGCCCGGGCGGCATCGGGGATCAAGAGGGTCATTGCGCCCTCCTGAAGCTGGCCGCCTGCGTCGGCGCGCCGAAATCGGGATGCGTCTCGCCGATGTCGGAAAGCTCGGCCTGATAGCCGTAAGCCTCCTCGATACTCTTCACCCACGCGCCGAATTCCGCGCGGGTCCATTCGAACCGGTGATCCGGATGGCGCATGGCGCCCGGCGCCATGTTCACGAACGTGGCGTTGAACTCGACGTTCGGCGTCGTCACCACCACCAGACGCGGCCGCGCATGGCCGAACACCGCCTCCGCCAGCGCAGGCAGGCGATCGGCATCGAGATGCTCCACCACCTCCACCAGCGTCGTCGCATCGAACCCCTTGAGCCGATCGTCACGATAGGTCAGCGCGCCGTGCAGGAGCTGCAGCCGCTCCACCGCCGTGCCCGCAGCCTTGTCGAGCCCCAGCTTCTTGTGCGCCCGCTGCAGCGACGTCATCGACGCATCGAGCCCGACAATCCGCGTGAACTGCCGCTCCTTGCGCAGGATGCCAAGCAGCTTGCCTTCGCCACACCCCAGGTCCGCCACTGACGCTGCGCCCGCTGCGCGCAGCAAGCCCATCACCGCATCCATGCGCAGGTCGTTGAGCCGGATCGGCCTCTCCAGCGCCGCCTCACCCGAGGCGCGCGCCTCCTCCGTGCCCTCCTCGGTCTCGTCCTCTTGCGCCTCCGGCGCCAGCCGCGCCAGCGCAGCGCGCGCCAATGCGCGCCGGTTCTTGAGATAGCGCTGCGCGATCAGCTCCTTCGCCGGATGCCCGGCCAGCCACGTCCCACCCTTGGCCAACAGCTTCTCGACCTCATCATCGCCGACCCAGTAATGCTTGTCGTCATCCAGCACCGGGATCAGCACGAACAGATGCGTCAGCGCATCGGCCACACGCATGGCGCCGGAAAGCCGCAGGTCGTAGTAGCGCGAGGGACCAGCGGGCCCTTCGATACGCGTTGCTTCCACCGTCCAGCCCAACGGTTCGAACAGCTGGCGGATCACGACCTCCCCGCCCCGCGCCGGCAGAGGCGTCACGCGGATCGTCAGCGGCAGCGGCGCCGCCGCCAGTTCCGGCCGCTCCTTCGACACGCCCGTCATCGCCGTGCGGAACGCGCGGTTCAGCGCCACCGCCAGGAAGGACGAGGCCGCATAGGGCCGATCGTTGACATAACGATCCAGGAGGCCCTCGCCCAGCCCGCGCCCGCGCACCAGGCCGACCGGATCAACCTCGATGGTGAGGACAGCCTCGCAACGCTCCGCGCTCGCCTCCGGAAAGAACACAAAGCCCTTTCCGAAAGTCAGCTCGACCTCGTGCACACGGTCCGGGTGCTTCATCAGCACGAAGCCCAGATCGGTGGCGGGCCGATGCGAGGTTGCAATCGACACAAACATGGGCCGCGCCGATAGCACGGGTGTGTGGGTCGGGGCTATGGAAGAAACGCGTAGGCGAGATTACGCCGCCCGCTGCCTGCGAAACCGTGTGCCCGGCGCGGGCGGAGGCTCGGCGCGGCCAGCAAAGCACTGCGCCATGCCCATCCATTCGCGCGCAACGGCCCCGCGCATTTCCAGCCTAGTATCGGCCACGTTCCGCGTCTGCGTCACCACTTGGCAGAACTCGCTGGCCGGCCCGGCCACGAGATTGGCCTCGTCCGCCTCGCCCCACGTCCAGACCGCACCCGAAGGGGCCGTCAGCCGAACGTGCGGCATCCGCTCGGGCGCCGCCATCTTCCGCACCGCATAGGTCCACCCGAAGGTCGACACGCCCAAGTGCGCGATGTTGCGGATACGGTCGGCATCCACGCGCTCCGCGCCGAGATGATCATAGACCTCCTGCCCGTGCGCCCATGTCTCCATCAGCCGCGCCGTGATCGAGGACCGCGCGCTCATGTCCGGCCCCGCCCATTTCAGGCGCTGCTTGGGATCGGCCTTGGCAAACAGCACTGCCACATCATGCGCCGTAGCGATCCACGCCGAGCGCAAATCCTGGCCGGACAGCCCGTTCAACGTCTCGCGCTCGAATGCACGCATTCCGCCCGAACCCGCCGTCGCGCCAGTGATCAGCCGCGAGAGCTCCGCCTCATCCGTCAGCTGCAACCCAGCCGCGCGGTTCCAGAAATGCAGATGGCGAAGAACATCGTTCAGCGTCCAGCCCTTGAACTGGGTCGCCTCCTCGAACGCCGCATCGGGCAACGGCGCCAGCTGCTTCGCCAGCGCTTCGGTCTCGGCGAGGAAGTCTCCCGCCTGTTCCATGGCTTACAGAGTCCGCGCGATCAGCAGCTTCATGATTTCGTTGGTGCCGCCGTAGATACGCTGGATGCGGCTGTCGCGGTACATGCGGGAAATCGGGAATTCGTCCATGAAGCCATAGCCGCCGAACAGCTGCAGGCACCGGTCCACGATCTTGCCCTCGAGATCGCTCAGCCAGTACTTCGCCATCGACGCCGTCGATGCATCGAGCTTGCCCTGCAGGTGCACGCCAATGCAGTGGTTGACGAACACCCGCGCAACAGTCGCCTCGGTCTTGCACTCGGCCAGTTCGAACTGCGTGTTCTGGAAATCGATGATCTTCTTGCCGAACGCCTGGCGCTGCTTCACGTAATCAATCGTGAGCTCCAGCGCCCGCTCGATCGTGGCGATCGCCTGCACCGCGATGTTGAGCCGCTCCTGCGGCAGCTGGCCCATCAGCTGGTAGAACCCCTTGCCCTCTTCCGTGCCCAGCAGGTTCTCCGCCGGAATCTTCACCTCATTGAAGAACAGCTCGGATGTATCCTGCGCATCCTGTCCCATCTTCTTGAGGTTACGCCCGCGCTCAAAGCCCTCGGCCCCGTCGGTCTCCACGAACATCAGCGAGATGCCTTTTGCCCCTTGAGAGGGATCCGTCTTTGCGACGACGCAGATCAGGTTCGCCGTCTGCCCGTTGGTGATGAAGGTCTTGGAGCCGTTGATGACATAGCCATTGCCCGAACGCTTGGCCGTGGTCTTCACGCCCTGCAGATCCGATCCCGCGCCCGGCTCCGTCATCGCGATGGCGGAGACCAGCTCGCCCGTCGCCATGCGCGGCAGCCAGCGCTTCTTCTGTTCCTCGGTGCCGTAGTGGACGATGTAGGGCATGACGATGGCATTGTGCAGCGAGGCGCCGAAGCCATCGACGCCCTGCAGGCCCAGCCGTTCCATC
>DASYKO010000567.1:0-2165 GCA_035995285.1 Hyphomonadaceae bacterium
TGGCGTGGCGGTTGAAGCGCCTGGAGGCGTTCCGCGACGTGTCGGGCCAGCTCATGGGCCGCGCGCAGCTTCAGCGCGACATCTTCCAGCGCGGCGATCCCGAGCCGATCGCCAACATCAAGCATCCGCAGTGGACGGCGACACTCTACGATCTGCTGTCGGCCTACGCGCAGCAGCGCCAGCAGAGCGCGCTCGCGCATGTCCGCTTCAAGCCGCGCAACGTCTGGGCCTTGCAGGAGGCCCGCGAAATTCTGGAGCGGCTGATCGGGGCGGCCGGCGATTGGGGCCGGCTCGACGGCTTCCTGATGGAATATCTGGTCGAGCCGTCGATGCGGGCGACCGTCATGGCGTCGAGCTTGGCGGCGACGCTTGAACTGGTTCGCGAGGGCGCCCTGGAGGTGCATCAGCAGAGCGCTTTTGCGCCGATCTATCTGCGCAAGCGCGACGAGGCGGGGCTTGCGGCGGTCAATTCGAGCGTGGCGATGCCGCGCGCGACGGAATAACGGAATAAGTTGTAAGGAGATTCGGAGGCATGGCGGCTTTGGCGGAACGACGGATTATTCCCCACGAAGAGCTGAAGGCGAGGGCAGAGGAGAAATCCGAGGCCGAGGTTCGCCCGGAGCACTTGCGGCTTCTGGAAGCGATGCTGTTCGCAACCACCGTCCCGCTGGACGAGAAGACGCTGGCCAGCCGGTTGCCCGAGGGCGTCGACCTCAAGGCGAGCCTCTATGCGTTGCAGGCCGAATATTCCGTGCGTGGGGTGAATCTCGTCCGCATCGCCGGCAAGTGGACCTTCCGCACCGCGGGCGATCTGTCGTGGCTGCTCACCAAGGAAGCCACCGTTCCGAAGAAGCTGTCGCGCGCCGCGATCGAGACGCTGGCCGTGATCGCCTACCATCAGCCGGTGACGCGCGCCGAGGTCGAGGAAATCCGCGGCGTGGTGATGTCGAAGGGCACCTTCGACGTGCTGATGGAAACCGGCTGGATCAAGCCGCGCGGCCGCCGCAAGGTGCCGGGCCGGCCGATCACCTACGGCACGACCGAGGATTTCCTGTCGCACTTCGGCCTGGAGGAGCTCGGCAGCTTGCCGGGTCTCGAAGAGTTGAAGGGTTCGGGCCTGCTCGATAATCGTCTGCCGCCGGGCTTCGCGGTGCCGATGCCGTCGGACGATCCGGCGCTGCGTGACGACGAGGACCCGCTCGAGCCGGGCGACCTCGACCTTGGTCTGGCGCCGCCGCCGGAGCGCATCGAGGATTAGCCGAATCCGGCGAAGTTCCCGTGATTTGAACGCGTTAGCCACGATGCCGCGGGTCGCATCGCGTGGCCACGCCGTTCTTGTTTTTGCCGCCCCTTGCTCGTAGGTTCGGGCCAAATCGAGAGGGCGGCCGTCCGCCGCTCGGTGCGGAGGGTTTTGCGATGGGTTCGTTGAGTATCTGGCACTGGGTCGTGGTGATCGCCGTGATCCTGCTGCTGTTCGGGCGCGGCAAGATTTCCGAGCTGATGGGCGACGTCGCCCAGGGCATCAAAGCCTTCAAGAAGGGCATGTCCGACGACGAGACCGCCAAGACCGACACGCCGGTCGATCCGAAGATCATCACCGACGTGAAGCCCGCCGATCCGCTCAAGCAGCACGCTCAGACCGAGCGCAAGTTCGAAGCCTGATCGCGGAGCGTCATCGGCGTCCGCGTTGGAATTTCGGGGGCGCAGGCCATTGGGCTGGCGCCCCTTGGAGTTTGAGAGACAATGTTTGATATCGGCTGGAGCGAGCTTGTCGTCATCGCGGTTGTCGCGCTGATCGCCATCGGCCCGAAAGAGCTGCCGGCGGTGCTGCGCACCGTCGGCGCCTACATGGGCAAGATCCGGCGCATGGCGTCGGAATTTCAGGGCCAGTTCCAGGAGGCGATGCGCGAGGCCGAGATGGCCGACATCAAGAAGTCGGTCGACGAGATGACCGACGTCGCCAAGGGCTTCAGCGATTTCGATCCGCTCGCCTCGGTGAAAAAAGAGGTCGACAGCTTCACCGCCGATCCGCTGGGAACGACGCCGCCGGCGAGCGCTTCGCCCGAGGCTGCGGCGCCAAGTACAGCCACGCCCAGTACCTCTACGATGATGTCATCCGACGCGACGATCCCGGAAACGCCTTCGACGGTCGCGCCAGAGGCGCC
>DASYKO010000568.1:0-7697 GCA_035995285.1 Hyphomonadaceae bacterium
GCTTGACCTTGTCGTTGCTGCCCATCAGGCCGTTGGCCATCATGCGGTTAACGTCCGACCCTTCGTATTTCATCTGTAATCCCCTTGGTTGCACCGCCGCCCATTGCGGCGGAGCGGTTGGACGCGAGGCTGCAAGTTCGACGCCTCCCCACAGGCGATCATTTTTCGCGCGAATATTGCGGCGCAGTAAGGTGCGTGCCGCGGGAAATACGCGATCCGTGCCATTGCGGTGCATCGCGCCATGCCCGGTACAATCATGGTTATTGCAGGATGACGGATCGGCCGCGCGTCCTACACTCTGATAAATGCCAGATGAAGCCGCGCCCGCGCCAAAGCTGACCTTCAAGCCGGTAACCAAGGCGACCTGGCCCGATCTCGAGGCGCTCTTCGAAGCCCGGGGCGGACCATCCTATTGCTGGTGCATGCCCTTCCGTCCGCTGGACGTTAAGAACCGCACCGCGTCCTCGAAGGCCGACCGGAAGCGGGGCCTCAAGGCCATGGTGCAGAAGCGGACACCGGTCGGCCTGGTCGGCTATCTCGAGGGAGAACCCGTCGCCTGGTGCTCTGTCGGGCCACGCGACAGCTTCATAGACAAGCTCACCGACAAGTACGATCCGGAAGAAAAGGGCGTCTGGTCGGTCACCTGCTTCTTCGTGCGCAGGGATCACCGTGGAGAAGCCCTTACGCAACAGATGCTGGATGCAGCGCTGGCCTATGCGAAAAAACGTGGGGCCAAGGTGCTGGAGGGCTATCCCGTGCCCGCCACATCGCCCAGCTACCGCTTCATGGGCTTCCTGCCTTTGTTTCGGGGGCGAAAGTTCAAGGCCGCCGGCAAGGCCGGCTCCCGCCGTCATGTCATGCGGCGGCCTGTGTAGCCGCCTCCAAGTATCAGGCTGGCGGCTAGCAGCCTGTCGTTCACCTGCTATGACGGTCGGGCAGGGAGTCAGCCATGTTCATCTACATCGCGCACGCCGAGGCCGACAAAGCCGACGCAGAAGATCTGCAAACCTTCTTGAAAAAACGCGGCCTCGTTGTGAATCTCGAGGATGGCTCACGCGGCTTCCATCACCTGCAGCAATCCGACGTGGTGGTCGCCTTGTGGTCGCAGAAGTCGGTGTTCAGCACGCACCGGCTGCAGATGGAAAAGCGGATGCTGGATGCCTGGGCGGACGAGCGCCTGGTGCTGGTCAAGCTCGACCACGGCTTCCTGCCTGTCGGCATGCGGGATCTGTCCTTCATCGACGCCAGCTTCGCCAATGGACGCGAACTGGCCGTGTGGCCGCAGGTTGAGCGCGCTGCCCGCGAGGCGATAAACCGCGCGCTGGCCGAGCGCGCCGCGCCCGCGCCCAGTCCGGTTGGTGGGGCGTCTGACAGTTTCGGCTCAGGAATCAGCGGCCCGGGCGCTCCGGCTCCGCAGGCCGCGGGGTCGCGCGCAGAGAAAAAGAGCAGGGCGTCTGGCCAGGACGATCAGGCAAAATCGGCTCGCGATATCGAAGACCTGATCGAGATCGAACAGTCGACAGACTATGAGAATTCACCGGCGCCCTCGCGTTGGCGCGACATGGCCGAGGAAGTCGATGGCACGCTGCGTGCGCGCGCTAGACGGTCGATGGGCGCCAGTATCTTTCTTGGCCTGATGGTTCTCATCGTACTCGCCGGCGGCGGCGCCTTCATCGCGTTGCGCCAGCCGACCTTCGAGATGACCGTGATCATAGGCGCCGTGATGGCGCTCGCCGCTCTTGTGTTCGTGGTCTGGCTCATCACCGGGCGTTCACGCCATGACGCTGCGCGCACCGCCATCAGGCGCAAGGTCGCCCGCAAGGCCGCGAAAGCGGCAGCGCCCGCACAGCGCGAGCAGGCCGAGGCGCCCGCCGCCGCTCCCGCTCCGGCGCCGCCCGCTGCCGAACCCACCCCAGCCGCGCTCTTCATCTCCTATTCCCATGCCGACAACGCCGCGGTCGAACCCGTGGTGAGGGCCGTTCAGGAAAACGGCCGCGTCGTCTGGATCGACAAGACCGGCATCCAGACCGGCGATGGCTGGGCGGGCGAAATCGTCCGCGCCATCAAGTCGGCCAAGGGCATCATGGTGATGTGCTCGAAACACGCCTTCGAGAGCGACCATGTGAAACGCGAGGTTTACCTGGCCGACCGCTACAAGAAGCCGCTGTCCCCGGTTTTCATCGAAGACGCGAAACCGCCTGAGGATTTCGAGTATTTTTTCGCCTCCGTGCAATGGCTGGAGCTCTGGAAATTGCCCGAGGCTGAGCGTCGCGCAGCTATCGGCAAAGCGCTCGAGGCGGTATAAGCCGCCCTCATGAAGGACATCCTCTTTATTCTCAAAGCCCCGTTCGAAGACGGCGAGCAGAGCTGGTACTGCAATGACTGCGCGACCATGGAAGGCGCGCTGCTCGCCAATCCGCATTGGAACGACAAGGTCGACATACGCCGGATACCCTTCCCGCGCCCGCGCTGGGAAGTGGTCGACATGGTCGGAGAGGCGCACCAGGGCCTGCCCATGCTGGTGATGGACGCCAAAGGGGCGCCGATGCACGCCCTCAAGGTCAACGACAAGTACGCCATCCTCAAGGATATCCGCGAGATCGGCTGGGCCCTCGCCACCCGCCATGGCGGGGTAGGGCCGCATCCTTGAGAAAGTATCTGGCGTGAGAGACGGCGGAAAGATTCAGGCGGCCATCCAGGTGCTGCAGGACGTGCTTGAACGTCGCACGCCGGTGAAGGAAGCCGTGCGCGACTGGGGCAAGCGTTCGCGGTTCGCCGGCGCCCGCGACCGCGCGTGGATCTCCGGCCTGGTCGTCGACGCCCTCCGCCGCAAGAACTCGATCGAGCATCACATGGAGGCGCGGGGCTCGCGCCCGCTCGCCCTCGGCGCGCTGAAGCTGGCGTGGGGCTGGGATGTCCGGAAGATCGAAGAAGCGTTCAAGGACGAGCACGCGCCATCCGCCCTGCAGGGCAAGGAGCGCGAGGCGCTGCTGCTCGCCCCCGATCCCTCCGCGCCCGAACATGTCCGCGGTGATTTTCCGGAGTGGCTGGCCCCCCACATGAAGCGCGCCTTCGGGCCGGACGCCGTGGCCGAGGCCATGGAGATGGCCAAGCGCGCGCCCGTCGACCTCCGCGTCAACACGCTGAAGTCCGATGCCGAAAAAGCGGGCAGGGCGCTGGAGAGCGTCAAAGGCTACCCGATGCCCGAACTCAAGAACGGCTTCCGCGTCGCAGCCCCAGACGCCATCGAACGTGGCGAGGCCGTCGAGGCGATCCCGGCCTATTCCAAGGGCTGGGTCGAAGTGCAGGACATGGGCAGCCAGATCGCTGCCGCGGCCAGCTGCGCCAGGCCCGGTGAACAGGTGCTCGACTACTGCGCCGGCGGCGGCGGCAAGACCATCGCCATGGCCGCCATGATGGAGAACAAGGGCCAGATCTTCAGCCACGACATAGACGGCCGTAGGCTCTCCGCCCTCATCCCCCGCATAGATCGCGCCGGCATCCGCAATGTGCAGCTGCGCCACCCCAAGGAAAACGCCTCGCTCGACGATCTCGTCGACAAGATGGATCTGGTGATGATCGACAGCCCCTGCACCGGCGTCGGCACGTGGCGTCGCAAGCCCGACGCCAAATGGCGCGTCAGCGAAGGCGCGCTCAAGAAGCGCATGGAAGATCAGGCAATGATCCTCCGCCAGGCCTGCCAGTATGTGAGACCCGGAAGCCGCCTCGTCTACGTGACGTGCTCCTTCCTGATGGAGGAGAACGAGGACCAGGTCGCTAGCTTCCTCGCCGACCGCGATGACTTCGCCGCAGAAGACGCCGCCGATAGCGCCATCCGCTCCGGCCAGCTCACCGACGCCGGCGCCAAACTCGTCCGCAAGCTGAAACTCCCCAGCGGCGCCGTCCGCCTCACGCCCCGCACAGCCGGTAGCGACGGCTTCTTCATGGCGGTGCTGCGGAGGGCAGGGTGAGCACAGGCCAGCTTCCGAACATGACGCTCAAGCCGTCTCGGCTGAAATGGATGGTGGTGCTGCTGATCTGCATCGCCTTCGTCGCCGGCTGCATCTTCATCATCCCGCGCGATGACGATCCCAAGATGTGGTGGTTTTGCGTGATCTTCTTCGGCCTCGGCATCTTGGCAAGTATTCCGGGCCTTCTGGGAGTAGGCGGTCTCGATCTCGACTCCGACGGCTTCACCATCAACCATTGGGGCCGCAAGACCCGCCGCACCTGGCGCGAGTGTTCCGAATTCTCGATCATCAGCATGCGCGGTGGCCGGTTCGTCGGCTTCTCCAGCAAAACCGATGCAGCTCATCCCGCCGCCGGCCTCGCCCGCAGCATGGTTGGCGAAACCGGCATGCTGCCCGAGAAATACGACATGAAGGCCCGTGACCTTGCCGGCCTCATGAATCGCTACCGCGAGCGTGCGCTGGGCGGCAGATAGCTCGCGTAGCGGCAGGCGCCTTTCGAACGCTCAGCCCATCCCAGCGGCGCCCTCTTTGGCGGCATGCCGCCGAGCCAGCGCCCGACGCCACCCCGAAATCTGGACGCATTGCCCAGCGCGGCGCACGCCCTCGCACGGGGACGCAACGCCGAGGGGACCATGGCCAAGCCAGCAATCGCTGCGCAGGAAGCTG
The DNA here is from genome assembly GCA_035995285.1 of Hyphomonadaceae bacterium. Lineage (GTDB taxonomy): Bacteria > Pseudomonadota > Alphaproteobacteria > Caulobacterales > Hyphomonadaceae > UBA7672. The sequence goes on from DASYKO010000568.1 coordinate 4,638, forward strand.
CGGCGCTCTTCACGCCGCCACCGATGCCGTCCGCGCCGCTGGACGAGTCCAAGCCGCTCACCCGCGTCTGCTTCGGCTCCTGCTACGCCCCACAATTCAAGCAGAGCCACGTCTGGCGCAGCATCCTCGACCTCAAGCCCGACGCCTTCCTCTACATCGGAGACAATGTCTATCAGAGCGCCGAGACGGGCCGCCCCGACCTGCGCGAACTCCGCGAAGCCTACGGGCTGCTTGCCAGCGACTCCGGCTTCGCCGCCCTGCGCGCCGAAATCCCCGTCCTGCCCATCTGGGACGATCACGACTACGGCATGAACAATGCTGGCGCCAATTTCGGCCCGCGCGAACAATCCGAAGCATTGTTCAAACACGTCTGGGCCATCCCGCCCGATGACCCGCGCAGCCGCCGCGAAGGCATCTATTTCTCCCGCACCTGCGGGCCGCCGGGACAGCGCACGCAACTGATCCTTCTCGATCAGCGCTACTTCCTCACCGGCAAGACCATGCTCGGCGAAAAACAATGGCGCTGGCTTGAAGGCGTGCTCGCCGAATCCGCCGACCTTCGCATCATCGCTTCGCCAACCCCCGTGCTCACACAAGCCCAGCGCTTCGAAGGCTGGCGCGACTGGCCCGCAGAGCGCGAACGCCTCTTCAACCTCCTCGGCCGCAGCAACGGCGCCGTCATCGTCTCCGGCGACAGTCATGTCGGCGCGCAGTATCGGCGGGAGGAGGGCCTCGCCTATCCGCTCCTCGAACTCACCGCCTCGTCCCTCAACTTCCCCTGGCCCGAGCACACACATGTCCCGCCCGGCCCGGACGACCCAACGCGCGTCGGCCCCGTCTACTGGGAGTCCAACTTCGGCGCCGTGGAGATCGACCGGGACAAACGCGAAGTCAGTCTTGCCCTCTACGACGACGCAGGCCGCCGCCAGAGCGCCCAAACCATTGCACTTTCCCAGCTTCGCGCCGGCTAGCCTGTGGATGACAAATCCACCCAATTGACGCCGGGCCCGACTTTCTTCATCTGACGCCATGGCGAGTCACACATCCGAAAATCCATCACCCACCGCGCAGCACGAGCGTGCGCTGATCATAGATTTCGGCAGCCAGGTGACGCAGCTGATCGCCCGGCGTCTGCGCGAGATGGGCGTCTACTGCGAGGTCCACCCCTACAACCGCGCCGAGGCCGTGCTGAAGGCAGGCTTCAACCCGAAAGCCATCATCTTCTCCGGCGGCCCCGACAGCGTTACGCGCGATAAATCTCCCCGCGCCCCACAGACCGCATTCGACACCGGCGTTCCGATCCTCGCCATCTGCTACGGCCAGCAGACCATGTCCGTTCAGCTCGGCGGCAATGTCGAAGGCGGCCACGCCGCCGAATTCGGCCGCGCCGATGTCGAGATCAAGACCACGAGCCCGCTGTTCGAAGGCTTCTGGGAAGTCGGCAAGCGCTACCCCGTCTGGATGAGCCATGGCGACCGCGTCACGCACCTGCCCGAAGGCTTCAAGGTGATCGGCACATCCGAGAACGCACCCTACGCCATCGCGGTTGATGAAAAGCGCCGCTACTACACCACCATGTTCCACCCCGAAGTCGTCCACACGCCGGACGGCGCGAAACTCCTCTCCAATTTCGTGAAAAAGATCGCCGGCATGAAGGGCGACTGGTCCATGGCCGCCCTGCGCGCCGAGCAGGTCGCCAGGATCCGCGCGCAAGTCGGCAAGGGCAGGGTGATCTGCGGCCTCTCCGGCGGCGTGGATTCCTCCGTCGCCGCCGTGCTGATTCACGAAGCGATCGGCGACCAGCTTACCTGCGTCTTCGTCGACACGGGCCTCATGCGCGCCAACGAGGCCGACGAAGTCGTGAGCCTCTTCCGCAACCACTACAATATCCCGCTCGTCCACGTGGACGCGGGCAAGGACTTCCTCGGCGGCCTCGCCGGCGTCTCCGATCCTGAAGCCAAGCGCAAATTCATCGGCGCCAAGTTCATCGACATCTTCGAGGCCGAAGCCAAGAAAGTGCAGGGCGCCGAATTCCTCGCCCAGGGCACGCTCTATCCCGATGTGATCGAAAGCGTGTCGTTCGATGGCGGCCCCTCCGTCACCATCAAGTCGCACCACAATGTCGGCGGCCTGCCGGAGAAGATGAAGCTCAAGCTGGTCGAGCCCTTGCGCGAACTGTTCAAGGACGAAGTCCGCGCCCTCGGCCGCGAACTCGGCCTGCCCGAGGCCTTCGTGAAGCGCCATCCCTTCCCCGGCCCCGGCCTCGCCATCCGCATCCCCGGTGAAGTCACCGCCGAACGCGTCGCCATCCTGCAGAAGGCCGACACGATCTATCTCGACGAAATCCGCAAGGCTGGCCTCTACGACAAGATCTGGCAGGCTTTCGCCGTCCTGCTGCCTGTGCGCTCCGTCGGCGTCATGGGCGATGGCCGCACCTATGACAACGTTCTCGCCCTGCGCGCCGTCAACTCCACCGACGGCATGACCGCCGACTTCTACCCCTTCGACATGAACTTCCTTGGCCGCGCCGCCACCCGCATCATCAACGAGGTCAAGGGTGTGAACCGCGTCGTCTACGACGTCACCAGCAAGCCGCCCGGAACGATCGAGTGGGAATGATTCAGGGTTCTTTGGATCGGTTCGTCACCTATCGGCGATCTCGCTCAACGCTCTGAAACTCCACTAGAATTTCCATCGATACTTATCGCCGCCAATCGCTCAGCAGCGTGACGGTCTGGCGGTACGCGTGACGGCATAGCGACATCGGCGAAGGCCGAGTGATCCCGATACCGTCATGCTCCTTTCCCGCCATTTCCGCATGTTTGGCCCGAAATAAACTGCGAAACCAAGCGGATAGGCAAGTTCTGACGGTATTCTGGCTGACGGTATTTCAGCCCTGTTTTTGCGCCTCTCCGCACCCCGACAGGAGCGGAAAATGTTGACCGACACAGCACTCAAGAAACTGAAACCAAAGGACAAAACATACAAAATTGCCGACCGTGACGGTATGTACGCCCAGGTCAAACCCACGGGCACGATCGTCTTCCGTTTCGACTACCG
>DASYKO010000569.1:0-7653 GCA_035995285.1 Hyphomonadaceae bacterium
TCTTTCCGGAGTTAAATCGCTTGAGCAGAGACGGGATAACGCCTTCGGGTTCAGTTGGGAGTGGATAGCTCTCGGACATCAGGGGCTCCTGTTTTCTGCTGGGCGCTATTCGGTAAGATTTGCGAATGTCGCAGTTACTGAGCGCAGTACCGGACGAGTTTTTCCAATAGCCGGTGCGTATAGTTTTCATAGCGGCTGGGAATTGTGCCGTGACGGTCCTCATAACCCTTCGTAAATCAAGGCAAGTTGCGCAGGCCGCCGCGTCACGGACTGCAATAACGGTTCCATCGCGGGAGGTGATTTGCAGCGCCGCGCCAATGATCTCTCGCAATCGCTCATGCGCAGTCGGACCATATAGCGGGACACAAGCGGACGAGCAGATCGGCGCAAGTTACGCTGCGTCCACTTTCGTGTGCGGAGGGCGCTGCTCGACGTCTGTTTTGACCCGCAGCAGACTAGAGCCATGCATGGGTTGCGGTGCGTGATGCTTATTGTGCTCGAGCGTCGGGGCCGGCGGCGTAAGGCGACGCCGCGCTGTGGACCTCCGCGGCCGCTGGCGATGGGACGCAGCGTGCCGCGTTCTCGGTGCGCGAGCCGATACCCCCCGTGATCAGTCGCGTCCCGCGCTGGAGCGTCAGGTGGTTCCACACCCAGTTCATCGCCACGATGCTGCGATTCCGGAAGCCAACCAGGTAGTAGATGTGTGCGACGCTCCAGACGAGCCAACCCAGTAGACCGCTGAGCTTCAGCCGGTGGATTTGTACGATTGCGCTCTTGCGTCCGATCGCAGCGATCGAACCTAGGTGGCGGTAACGGAATGGCGGGAACTTCTTCGACTTGTTGCGAGCGATCAGCAGCTTCGCGACATATTTGCCCTGTTGCTTCGCGACTCCCGCGTCGCCGGGCATCGGCTTGCCGTTCGCGGCGAGCATGAGCGCGGCGTCGCCGATGACGAAGATGTTAGGATAGCCGGGGACCGAAAGATCCGTCTCGACCTTGACGCGGCCGGCGCGATCGTGTTCTGCGCCGAGCCATTGAGCGGCGGGCGTCGCCTTGACGCCGGCAGCCCAGATAATGGTGCGGGACTCGATGCGTTCCCCGCCAATCGACGCGCCGCCGCTATCGCATTCGGTGACGCCCGCTCCGAGACGCACCTCGACTCCGATCTGCTCGAGCGAGCGCCGTGCCGCCTCGGACAGTGAAGGGTCGAAGGACGTCAGCAGCCTCGGCGCGGCCTCGACCAAAATAATGCGGGCGGAGCGCGGGTCGATGAGGCGGAAGTCCGACGCGAGCACGCGATTGGCGAGTTCCGTGATGGAGCCCGCCATTTCGACGCCGCTCGGTCCGCCGCCCACCACGACGAAATTCAACAGCCGCCGCCGCTCGTCCGCGTCCGGCTCGGTCTCAGCAAGCTCGAACGCAAGCAGTATCCGGCTGCGGATAGATGTCGCGTCGTCAATGGTCTTGAGGCCGGGTAAGAACTGTGCCCAGCCTTTCCCGAAATAGTCATGCTCGGCGCCGGTTGCGATGATCAGATCATCGAACGGAATGCGGCGCCCCTCGGCAAGGACCTCCCGGCGTGCGACATCCACGCCGGAAACCTTCGCCAAGATGACTTTGACGTTGTCGACGTCTCGAAGAATGCCGCGGATGGGAGAGGCGATGTCGGCCGGCGACAGGCTGGCAGTCGCCACCTGATACAGCAGCGGCTGGAACAGATGATAATTGTGTTGATCCACGATCGTCACGTCGAGCGGCGTTTTCGCCAGACGTTTGGCGGCGGTCAGGCCACCAAATCCAGCTCCGACGATGACGACGCGGGCATGAGTCTTTGTTGCGGCCTGAGACATTGCACCTCGCTCATGTTGGCACACCAGTACAGATATCGGGTGGGGATCCAGCGTCCCCACAGCGGAACCAGCGAAGCAGGTTTCGACAAACTCTGCGATCTACGGCGCCTCGTTTCGGAGGGCGGCGCGCAGCCGCTCGTATAGAAATGTCGTGACCAGTTGCGCGAGGGCAATTGCCGCCGTGAGGGGTACGCACCGATGTAAATCCAATAGGTCGCTTGTGCCGGCACGTGACAGGGGCGGCAATTCGGCTGTGGTGTCTCTTATCATCACTAACCAGTCCTTCAATTTTTGCGCGCCGCCGTCACTTTTCCAACGGCTGTCACAAAGCTTTCTTTCACAAGCTCTGCGCCATCAGGGAAACTTCCGTTCCTGCGACGGGCCGCGATGGTCCCGGCGATGCATAGAACGGCATGGAGCTCTTTCGCACCCGAGCCCCTAGTCAGCTCTCACTGCCCGCGTCGCAATGACTGATAGCTGGCGTGATAGGCATCAGGCACATGCAAATTTCCACTAGCGTCGCCTACTCGCGGTTTTTGACCTGCCGGCACGATCGAGAGTAACGAGTGGCTCACGATATTTCTTGTGCCGGCCCCACTTTGGATTGCGTACCTTAGTTCTTCGCTCCGCTCTGGAACGGCGGTCGGGTGTAAACGCCCATCATGGCCGCGTTCACCAGATGATTGTTGTGCCGCGTTTCGCTACCAATCGTGGCGATCAAGGTTTCCAAAGCTTGCGAATCATATAGATCGATCGCGATCGTTCGACCTTCCTCATGCTGCCGTCCTCGAGCTCACGCTTACGCGCGGCCAGCTTCGCTTGGTCGCATCCAATAAGGACAAATGTGCCACCATTGGCAATCAGCCGTGCCGTCTCGAGGCCCATACCACTGGAACCGCCAACGATGAAGCTGACGGTGGCTCCAATCAATGGACCTTCTCAATTATTTGCCGCCCGCTTCCGCGAATGGACCCGAGTAGCAGGTTGATGGACGCGGCAAGAAGCACGAGGTCCTTCAGAAGGAATTGTCCGATGGGAGCCGAGATCGCTGGAAATCCACCCGCTGCCGGCTCAGCAACTCCTGGCGTGCTGAGAAAGAAACTCAAGGTGATTATAAAAGTCGTGCTGGACATTGCCGCGCCGACAGCGGAGGCAACCGGGCTAATTGCGCCGATAGCGAGCGCGATGGCTGTCGACAGTTCGATCACACCAATTACCCGACTTGCTTCTCGTACGCCAAAAAGAACATTCAGCCAGCTCATAATCGGGCTATGATCAATGAGCGGAGCGTTGCCTAGAGCTTCATAGGCCGTGAACTTCATTCCGCCAAACCAAAAGAAGACAATGACGAGTGCCCAACGCAGAAGAGCCAGTGACCCGTGGCGACCATTTGTCCTCTCGGCAATGCTGAAGAATGACATTTTCGACCTCCATCTCACCGTGAATTATGTTGCCGTTGACGGGTGGCTGTTCTTGCCATCTTTAACCATCACGAACCAGCTCCTGAGCCTGAGCTTGTCAGCGTGGGCTAACAGTTTTTGCCGTCATCTCGCTTGTCGAGGCCTGGAAGATCTCCTTGACGAGCATTGCGCCATCAGAGAAGGCCCACTTTTTTGGTAGGCATCAATCGTCCCTGGTGGCCAGGCGATCGTCCGCAGCGCCGCCTGTACCAAGTGCTGAGCAGTTGAGCGATCGGCGCCGGCCCGGTTCCCTACGCGGCTTTCCGATGCACTGCGCCGGCCTGTGCCGCTGTCATTAGACGACGGCCTCGATCACGAGTTCCCTTCCGTTGAACGAGATCGCGTCGCCGGCGCGCTTGCCTTCCAACTCCGCATAGATCGGGGCCGCCGTGGATATACCCATGACCTCGTTGCCATTGCACAGAAACTTGCCCGTCGACACGGCAATAACGAAGAACCGCCCGCCGAGCTTCACCACAGCGCCTTCCTCGACCCTGCTCTTCGGGCCGAAGTCTGTCGCCGCGAGTTTGTCGATCTTGTCCAAGTGCGAGTGCACGTTGTCGTCGAATGCCTCTGATAGGTCGCTCGCGAGTTCCGCTTGCGCTTGCTCGTCGTCCTCGATCGGCTCGCTTCGATCGAGCCGGGCGTTCGCGACATACTCCAAGTATTTCTCTCTCGCACTTTCGAGGTCGCGCTCTTCGAGCGACAACATGGTTTGCTTCACGATTTGCTTGTTCATCTCACGTCCTTCAAAAAAGCGCCGGAGTAGTCCCAGGCGGTGGCAACACGACAAGGACGCCTGATGCGCCTGGCGCTCAGTCATTGTCGGAAACATCGGCCCCCTGGTACGGTACTCTCTCCAGCCTCGGGTCTCGCAAGATGCTGGTAACCAGCCAAACGTAGGACTGCTCCGCTGTGTCAAACCCGAGCATCGAAAACGACTGTCCGAGCGGGCATGGGGGGAAGTCAGGAAAGTCGATGCGCAGCACAAACCGCTCCGGCTCAATGTCGAACTCCTCCTTGAAGACCTTCCGCAGTCCGTACCGGCTCGGTATCTCGCCGCCGTCGGGGAGCGTGCGACTGTTCGCGCTCAGCCGCTCGTAGAGCTCGTGCGAGCAGTCCTTATCCAAGACATCGAAGGCGTCGATCAACAGGCCCTTACCGCCGGCATTTCGGTCGACTATCGCGTAGACGTTCGAACCGTCTCCCGCATCGGGCGCACTCTCAAACCTCATCGCGGCATCCACCTGCACTTCGCCGGCGGCGAGAGGTTTGCGGGCGGTCAGGTCGTAGAGCTCGCCGTCCCTTATTCGGTACTCGTGATCGTAGCCGCGTCTCAGGAGCTCCAAAACCGCCTCGACCATGTCGCCGGCCTCGAGTTTCATTTGCACTCTCCCGCTTTTCGGGGCGCTCTCGCGGCCGCCGCACATGCGTCAGTCAGCAAGAGGGCCAACCCGCGGGCGCAGACACATCATGGCCGCCGTCTCCCCACTGGGTGCACGACGCGGGACGCTATGTGTTCTCCAGAACGTTGGGAAATGCCGTGCTGTTATTGTTTCCATTCCCGCGACTGCGACAGGATGCGACCTGGTCATCGCCTTCGCCGGCCGCGGGGTAGTTCGACGAGAAGAGCGCAGGCTTCGTTCCCTCGTCGTTCACCTTCTTGAATTCGTGGCCGGTCGCCGAGAGTTCCGCTCCGCGAGGCGGCGCAGAGGGAAGCGCCGCATTCCCGCCGCAGCACACCAAGCGTCTCTCAGCCATTCCGATAACGGTCGGCTATTGACTCCATGGCGAGAGGTGATTTTCCTTTCGACCGTCATAGGCTCAATCTTCGAGCCATCGTCGCCCGCCCTCGTGTACGGGCCGAAGTCGGCGTTCCGCTGAACGATCGCGAGCCAGGAGCCCCGACATGCAGTTCAAGGAGACAAAAGAGACACTCGACGTTTCCTTCGCCGGCGCGGTCGAGAGCGCGCGGCTCAAGGATGTCGTCGTGCTCGCGGACAGGGCCGGCGTCGCGCTTGGAGTACAGCGCACATTCAGCGCGAGGGTGCGGAGCGTCCGCGATGATGCCAGTCACCTCATTGTGTCCAGGTGCGTGGAGATCCCGCTTGTTGGGCGCGACGGCGAGATCTCCGGGGTGCTGCGCTGGGCCGCTCCACGGTCCGACACGCGCGGAGTGCGCTCCTCTTGTGTGCCGGAGAAGGGGAGGGCGATAGCAGACGACGCGCAGTTCGTCATCCACGACATCAACAACCTTTTTGCTGTGATCGGCGGCGGCCTGCGCCTGCTTGAGTGCCAGAGCGACGCCGCACACCGAAAGGCCATCATCAGCGAGATGCAGCACGCGATCACACGAGGAGCGTTGCTGAGTCGTCAGTTCCTCGACGCTGCGCGACCTTGCGCCGAGTCGATCGGCGGGTTCGTCGCAGGCAGTCGCCTCGCATCGATAGCGGGCACGCTTGACCGGGCGTTGCGTCCGGACATCACGGTCCGCACCGAAATCGCCCCTGATTTATGGGACTTCAACGCTGATCCGGAAGAGCTGTACTTTGCGCTACTGAATCTCTGCCGAAACTCGGCCGATGTTATGCAGGACGGCGGCGCGATCACCGTCGCGGCGCGGAACGTCGAACCTTCCGCTGGTACGGCCGGGGGATTCGTCGAGATCGTGGTCGCCGACGACGGGGAAGGCATGCCCGAGGAGGTACTCTCCCAGGCCTTCACCCCGTACTTCACAACAAAGGCAGCGGGCGGCGGCACCGGCCTCGGGCTCACCCAGGTCCAGCACTTCGCCGAAGGACGAGGAGGTGCGGTTGATATAGAGAGCGAGCAAGGTGCCGGCACGCTGGTGCGCCTCTTCCTCCCACGCGTGCACACAGCGCTGCTCCCCAACAGTATCGTCGGCACGGAGATCGCGTACACGCCGTCTCCCAACGGCGTTCGCGCCGACGTCGTAGCCGGTGCGAACGCGTGGAAACTGGTTCGGCGATGGAGCAAACGATTCCGCCCGGCTGGCTCGACCGACCGGCCGACCGGCCGACCGGCCGACCACGCAACGGAGCACGTGCTCGGCCCCGCCGATGCCGAGCTACGCGTGCCCGCAATGCAGGGCTGCCAACGAGCGCCAGGCGGCGTTTCCGGGCGCCACCAACTTCTCGGCCGCCAAGATCGCCGTGTTCGCCGCATCGATTCTTTCGGCCGCCGTCGGGACTGCTCTGCTCTGGGGAGCTTCGCGCGAGGGGCTTTTCGAAGAGGCATCGCAGAGCGTCGGCACGCAAGTATCAAAGGCCGCCGGCGTCACGCCGGGCCGTGAACAGGAGGTTGTTCGATGATTCTACCTACCGGTGCGACAGTAGCCGTCACTGACGGCGAGACGGTCCGTCTGTTCCGCAACACGGGCGTCAAGCCCGGGGTGTACTTGGTCGAGATCACGGCGGCTCTGCCTGCGCCCGCCCACGCAGGGTCTGGCTCACGCCACCACACCGGCTCTGCCAACCCCGACGGCAGGCGGCTCGTCGAGGACGACTTCGCGGCAGCGACCGCCGCGTTCCTGAACAAGCTCAACCTGGACGGGACCATAGAACACCTGGTCGTTGTGTCCGACCCCAGGACCTTGGGGGAGATGCGCAAACACTTCCACCGCGACCTGAGAGGCAAGATCATAGCCGAGTTCGCGAAGGACTTCAGCCGGCGCCCGCTCAAAGACATCGCCTCATTGATCGCCGATGCCTAACGCGCCTCTGGAAGCGGCCGCCGGCGCAAGCCTGTCCCTATAGGAAACTCAATCTTGCTGGCAACTGATATCGAATCGGGCGATGCTCCTACCTTATGCGAGAGGTTTGTAGCCTAATCTGGTTGGCGTTGGTCGGAGGAGCGTTTCGGTCGCGAGCCTCGCTTGAGGCTGAAAACATGATTCTGCGTCATCAGCTTAACGTGTTGCAGCGAAAATCGTCGAAACGGCCGACGTTCGGGATGTTCGACCGTCTGATATTCGCCGGCTTGTATCGTTTGGCTCCGAAGGTGCTCGGCGCCTTGACGATCCTGAAGCCGGATACCGTAATTAAATGGCACCGCGCCGGGTTCACATCGTACTGGCGGTGGAAGTCGCGGCGCCGTGGTGGTCGACCAACTGTAGCGCCTGAGATACGCAAGCTTATCCGCAAGATGAGGATTGCCAATCCGCTGTGGGGAGCGCCGCGGATCCATGGAGAACTCGTCAAGATCGGCATCGATATCGGACAGACCAGCGTGGCCAAGTACATGGCCGGGCGAAGGAGCAGGCTCCGGACGGCACTCTGATGTCGCCTTGTTCTGCGGTTCGAAGATCCTGGTACTCAGCGCTA
>DASYKO010000570.1:0-4043 GCA_035995285.1 Hyphomonadaceae bacterium
TGAATGCAGCCGAACGGGAGCTGCCAACGGAGAGGGATTTCCAGGGACTGGAGCCGAACAGCTCCAGCCTGCACGCCGGCGGCGACACCCACGGCAGAGGCGCGAAATGAGAGCGCCTTGTCCGAGGCTGCCGAATAACGATGCGCGGGGACGCAGGATGCTGCGTTTCTTCTATCTACCGGTAGCCGCCTTGACTGGCGGATGCCCAACACACGCAGGGCCATCCTGCGTCCCCGGCCCTCCGCCTCAACGGAGGACAGCATCCCAGGCGGTGATCACCGGCCTGAAGACGAGCCCGTACCCTACGACACCGACGCCGGTGTTTGAACCTTCCGACCGCGCCCGCCGACAGATCCGTATGCAGCTACGCCGCCACCCAGTTCCCGTGGAAGCCCGCCGGCATCCGGCGCGGCAGTTCCAGAACCGCAGCCGGCTCTCCGGTGATGTCCTGCGCGTGCAGGATCATCAGCGCGCTGGTGTTGGTGTCGGCGCGATAGAGAGACGCGATGACATAGCCATCGCCCTCGGGCGCATCTGCGCTGCGCGGCACGAAGATCGGCTCGCCTACGGAATCGCCCGCAGAGAAGCTGCGAACCACGCGCTTGCCCGTCTTGTGATCGAGATGCGCAAGGCTGTTGAACGCCAGCGGATTATGCGCGCCGATATTCGCGGCATACCAGCCATGGCGATAGGGCAGGCCCGCGCGACGCTCATCGAAGCGCGGGAATTCGCCGAAGAGGTCGTCAATCGCTTCGCGCTTCACGGTGTTCGTGGATCCCGACATGTCGACGGTCCAGCGTGTCAGCCTCGAGGCTGCGTGCTTGGGCGGCGAGCCATCCGCCATCGGGAACAGCGGAGCGAAGGGATATTCCATCAGCTCGCAGTGCAGTTTGCTCCCTTCCTCCCAGGCGTTCATCGGGTGGAACATGTAGTTCGGATCCATCTCGAACCAGCGGATCGTATCCACCGAGGCATTGCGCTTCATCACGCCGAGATACGCGCCCTTCGAAGGATCCCACGCCAGGGCAGGCCCGCCCTTCATCGCGCGCTGGATATCGCCATTGAGCGGCAGCACAGGGAAGGCGACATAGTTTTTCGTCACGATGAAGTCGTGGATCATCGAGGCATAGGGCGCCTCGAAGCGATCACGACGCGTGACCTTTCCGGTTGCATCGGTGACGCCGTAGTCGATCAGGTTGCTCAGCGGCTGCGGCCCGGCCGAATAGGCGAACCACACCATCTCGCCGGTTTCCGGATCCATCTTCGGGTGCGCGGTGAACTTGCCGCCCGTCGCCATGAACCCGCCCCGTTCCAGGCCTACCGCATCAAGCTCGAACGGTTCGCTCTGCTCCTGCAGGGCCATGAGCTTGCCGGCATGATGAACGATATTGGTGTTCGCCCCGCCCGAATTGATGTTCGCAACCGAAGGGTCGCTGGGCGCGCCCCAGCTGCCGAACAGCGGACGCCCCGCCTCGTGCTCGGCCTGCCAGCGCGGCGTGCGAACCCAGCGGTTGCGGTAGCGGGCGGAGTTCGTGGCCGGATCAAGGAAGAACCCGTGGATCATCCCGTCGCCTATGAAGGCGTGATACTGGCCGGCAGGATCAAACTGCGGATTGGGGCCGTTGCGGTAGTAGGCTCCGGCAAGTCCGTCCGGGATTTTACCGCGTACCAAGCATTCGAAGTTGTCTTCGCTTCGGATGGGGGCCAGATTGCCCGAAAGATGCGGATGCAACAACTGTGTATCGGCCATCGTGAGCTCCATGCGTTTTTGTCGTCACGTTTACGACGTAAATTTATAGCGTAAGTAGAACGCCTGTGCAATCTCCCGCGCGGGCCGGATAAAATGGACGGAGAAACAGGGCTGTGCCCAAGATTCTGACCGATATGGATATCGAGACGTTCCGCGAGCGCCTGTGCGACGTCGCCGAACAGATGTTTGCCAGCCACGGACCTGACGGCGTCACCATGCGCCAGCTCGCGGCCGAACTCGGCGTGTCGTCGATGACGCCATACCGCTACTTCAAGGACAAGGACGCCATTCTCGCCGCCGTGCGCAGGCGCGCCTTCACCAAGTTCGCAACGGCGATGGAAGAGGCGACTAAGCAGGCGGGCGGCGGGCAGCCCGGCGGGGCGTACCTGGCCTTCGCGCTCGCCAACCCATCCGCCTACCGGATGATGTTCGACACCTACCAGCCGACCTTCCACGAATATCCCGACCTGCTGGAGGCGATGGAGCGCGCGCGCTCGACCATGACGGCCGGATGGAAACAGCTGGGCGCCAAGGGCGCGCTGCCTGAGGGCATGGACATCGATCTCGTCGGCCACCTCCACTGGTCGGCCATGCACGGCGCGGTGATGCTTGAGCTCGCCGGCCTGCTACGCCCGCCGCTGTCGGCCGCAAAGATCGCCGAACCGACGCTCATCGCCATCGCGAAGAATTTCGGGATCAAGTTGCCGTCCGGAAACTGAGTTACCAGATTCCCGGAATCCAGCGCTGCTTAACGCGCTGCGCATACTCGGCATAGCCCGGCAGCTCGGCCTTCAGCGTCGCATCCTCGGCCAGCGTGCGGATGAGAATGCACGCCAGCATCACGCCTGAGGGAATCAGGCCGTAGAGCGAGCCCATCGCCAGCGGCATGCCGACCGTCATCAGGATCGCGAACGCATAACCGGGATGGCGCACGATCGAGTAGGGCCCCGCGGTGATCACCTCATGCCCGCGGTCGGTCTGGATCCGCACCGTCGCCTCGAAATTCCGGTTCACAGACTGCGCCCAGGCAAAGCCGAAGAAACCGATCACGAAGAGCGCGAGACCGGCGATCACGGGCCCATCGGACAGTGCGCTCCAGTGATAGCGCGCGTCATCCAGCGCGCAGACGGGCGGCACGGCGGCGAAGGCCAGAACGATCAGGACCGTAAGAACCTTGTCCCACGCCTTGGTGCCCTCCTGAATCTTGCGCCGAGCCCGGAAGAGTTCGGGATTCACGATCCATAACCAGACGCAGCAGATGGCAGTCGCGATCCAGTAGACCGCCATGAACGTCCACCCACGCGGCCAGTCCCATGTTCCCGCCGGCCAGAACATCGAGGCCAGCATGAAGCCAAGCCAGATGACGAGGCTCAACAGCCCCTTCGCCAACTCGGTGGCGCTTCGCGGGTTATGTGCAGTGGTTGCCATCACGCACTCCGGCGTTGTTCGGCCACTCTACAGGCATAACGCCCCCAGAGACTGGGCGGCGCCTACTGCACCGTGCCGGACGGCGGGGGAGGCGGGGCTGCCGCTACGGGGCCGGCGCTGACGGCCACCATGGCAGGGCGCAGGGTGCGCTCGCCGATGCGCCATCCGGCCTGGAAGAGTTCGGCGATGGAGCCTGCGGGGTGCGGGCTCGGGATCTGGGTCACGGCCTGGTGCAGGGCAGGATCGAAAGCGGCGCCCGGCTGGGCGTTCACCGGCGTCACGCCATGGCGCGACAGCACGGTCACAAGCTCCTTCTGCGTCAGCTCGATCCCGTCGAAGGCAGTGCGCCCGGCTTCGTGAAGCAGCGAACGTTCGCGCTCGGGCAGCGAGTCGATGGCGCGGCCAAGGCTGTCGGAGACGTTGAGCAAGTCGCGCGCGAACTTCTCGACGGCGTAGGTGCGCTCCTCGGTGATCTGGCGGTTGGCGCGCTTGCGCACGTTTTCGGTTTCCGCGAGCGCGCGCAGGAGACGGTCGTTGACCTCGTCGCGCTCCTTCTCGGCGGTGGCGAGCTGAGCGGTCATCGAGGCAAGGCGCTCTTCCGCCGTCGGCGCGGGCGGGGCTTCGGCCACGACGGTGCCGTCGTCGGGCTGGGCGCCGTTGTTGATGTCGCCGGTATCGCTCATAGCAGTCACTATTCCTAATCTCGCTTCCCGCGCGGATCGCCCAGCAGGCGGCCCACGACCTGGGCTGTATAATCGACCATCGGTATTACGCGAGCGTAATTGAGCCGCGTCGGGCCGATGACCCCGAGAGCCCCTACAATCTTGCGCTCCGCATTCATATAGGGCGCGACAATCATCGCCGA
>DASYKO010000571.1:0-2998 GCA_035995285.1 Hyphomonadaceae bacterium
CGGCCGCTGTTTTCATCGAAGCCGGCGGCGGGATCACCACGTTGGGGCCGCCGGGGATGGTGCCGTCGGACTTGCGGACGATGCCGTCGACAACCAGGCGCGAGAAGTAGACCGCCGGGATGCGGTCTCCCATCGGCGGGGCGACGGATTTGTAGGATTCGACCGAGGCGACCTGCGTTTTCGCATCCGGCGTCATCACGTAAGCGGGGATGGCGTCGATGCGCATGGCGAAGGAGATGTGCGTCTTCTCTCCATTGGCGCCTTCGGGGCTGTAGTCGGCGTTGCGCTTGAGCGCGTACCAGACGCCGGGAAGCTGGACCCAGGTGAGCTGTTCGATCACCGAGCCACGCGCCTCCACCCAGCCTCGGTAGATCGGAAACCAGGGACGATAGCCGGCGAGCAGGCCGGAGAGCGAGCCGTCCGGTCTCATCTTGAACCTGGCCTGCGCATTCAGCAGCTGCAGCTCGCGCGTGTAGCTGGGATCACGCAGCCACATTTCCTTCGTCGGCTCGGTGGTGACGACTTCGCCGTTGACGGTCTTGGCTTTCAAGATGCCTTCGAACTTGGCGTCGGGCGTAATCTTGAAGGTGTACTTGCGCGCGACGTTGCCCGCGCCGTCCTTCACCATCGGGTCCTTGGAATTGTAGAAGCCGATTTTGACATCGCTGTCGTTCATCGGATCATCGCCCTTGCCCGACAGGACCATGAGGATGGTCCACGAGCCTTCGCGCATTTCATCGTTGCGGCTGAGCGATGTGCCGGCGAGACGCGGCGGGCCGCGGTAAGTCATCCAGCAGCCGAGCGTGCGGTAGAATTCGTTGTCGATGCCCTTCTCGCCTTGCGGGCTGGTGAAGCCATTGGCCTTGTTGCCATCGAGGTCGATCCCTTCGCCGATCTTGCCAGTGACAGGCGTGAGGCCCGGATCAGGGGTCAGTTCGGGATGGATGTAGATGTTCGCGCGGTCCTTGCCGCGGAAGGCCATCTGGTTCTGGCCGTGGTTCGGGATGCGGAAGGGATGCGAGGGATCGCGCAACCAGTCGGCTTCCTGCTTGGTGTAGCCGGCATCCATCAGCACCTTCACCCAGTTGGGCTCGGGGTTCGAGCCCTTGGGGCAATCCGTGCCGGGATCGGTTACGCCCGCCTTGGCGCCGTAATACATCGCCGGCTCGTTCCATTCGACGACGTAGGACTTCATCCAGTCGGCCGCGGCTGTGCCGGCGAAACCGAAAGCGATGGCGGCGAGCGTGGCAGTCCTGGCGAGCGTGCGCATTGTTTCCCCCTAGACCATGACTTCGGAGATCGGCCGCGAAGTGCGCATGGCGCCCGAGCCGAACTCGCCCACCGGCACGCCGACCAACTGTTGCGCCGTGAGCGCGAGGCGGCTGACCGGTTCGCCTTTCGAGGCGATGTGCTGGCCCACCATGTGCTTGCCGCCGGCGGAGCCTGCGAAGAACACCGGGATGTTCTCGATCGAGTGGATCTTGGCGTAGCCCGTATCCGAGAAAGCCATGACCAGCGTGTTGTCGAGCAGCGTGGCGCCGCCTTCCTTGATCGAATTGAGCTCGTGCAGGAAGTCGCCGAAACCCTGCATGATCATGCCGGCGAGCTGGCTGGTCTTGGGCTGGTAGCCGAGCTTGGCGTCGGTCGGCTCATCGTGCGTGATCTGGTGATAGGTCTTGGTCTCACCGGAAATGTAGGCCGTCGAAAGGCCCGGCGTGTGGACGAAGTTGAACACGCGGGTCTGGTTGCAGGCGAGGCCCATGGCGAGCAGACGCGCCATCGTCTTGGAGTTGTTGTTGACCACGTCAACCATGACGTTCGACGGTCCTACACCCGGGGCCTCCGGCACTGTGCAGGATTCGCACGGCTCGGGCTTTTGCAACTGCATCTCGAGCTGGTTTTCGATCTCGCGGAGGGATGTAAAGTACTGGTCGAGCTTGGCGCGGTCGGCGCTGCCGGCCTCGGCCATCAGGGCCTTGCGCTGTTCGGAGACGGCGGAAAGCGCGCTCTGGCGCAGGATGATGTCCTGATTCGGCTTCCAGTTCGGATCGTTGGGATCCTGGAAGCCTTCGCCGAAGAGGCGGTTGTAGAGGGCCGTCGGCGTCGTCTCCGGCGTCGAGAACGTCTTGCCGTTGCGCGTGGAGTAGTTGGCCGTGCGCTCGCCGGAGGCCGAGATATCGAGCTGCTTGAAGCGCGAGCCAGCGCCCAGCACGTCTGCAATCTTGGTGTCAAAGGACGGGCCGGCCATTACGCCGTTGGTCGCGGGCGCAGCGCCGCCGAGGATGCCGGCATTGCCGCTCCAGTGGACGATGTTCGGTTTGCCGTCCGAGATCACGCGGAAGCCGGAGAAGACGGACACCTTGTGGCGCAGTTCGGCGATATAGGAGAGTTCGGGCGTGGCCTCATAACCGCGGCCCTGCTTCTTCGGCACCCAGCGCGACCCGCCTGTGGGCGTATCGGTGAGGCCGAGGCCCCAGAAGTATGTGCCGAAGCGCACGGGGAGCTTAGGCCCATCCGCCCAGGCATCGCCATTGCCATTGAGGAACATGTCCAGCGCCGGGATGCTGACGCTGATACCAGCGGCGCCCAGCATGCCGCGCATGATCGAGCGGCGGTCAAAACGTTTGCTCATCGTCCCTCTCCAGATGAATTTCGTGCGCCGCTGTCGGCGGCCTGAACGCGGCCCGCTTCGGGGGCGGGCGCGCTGTAGAATTGCGGATCAGAAAGCAGCGCTCGCATCAACGGCGCCCAGCGATAGCCGGCGGCGGCGAAGGCTGAGGTCTGGTCAGCGATGCGCTTGGACTCAATACGCGTGGGCGAATGGCCCTCGCCATAGGACATTGCGCGGCGCACGAGGCAGGCGGGCACTGCCGGATCATCGTGCATGTACTGGCCGAGGCCGAGCGAGCCCGAGAACTTCTTGCTACCGAGGTCAGCGCTGACGTCGATCGGGGCGCCGTTCTCCAGCGTGCGGAACTGGCCGAGGCCGTCGAAGCGC
>DASYKO010000572.1:0-16737 GCA_035995285.1 Hyphomonadaceae bacterium
GATGTCTCTTCCGTCACGCCCCTGCTGGCGCGCGTCTATCCCAACGGCTCCTCGGACATAAACCAGTTCCATGCGGCAGGCGGCATGGCCTTCCTCACGCGCGAGCTGTTGAGCGTCGGCCTGCTGCATGGCGACGTCATGACCAATGCCGGGCCCGGCATGGCGGCCTACACGACCGAACCATGGCTCAATGGCGGGAAACTTGAATGGCGGCCAGGCGCCGAGAAGTCGCTCGACAAGGCGATCCTGCGTCCGGTGCACGAGCCGTTCGAAGTCGAAGGCGGCATCAGGCTCCTGACAGGATCGCTGGGCCGCGGCGTGATCAAGATCTCCTCCGTCCCGCCGGATCGCAGGCGCATCGACGCGCCGGCGGCGGTGTTCGAAAGCCAGGCGGCATTCACGGCGGCTTTCAAGGCGGGCAAGCTCGACCGCGATGTGGTGGCGGTGGTGCGCTTCCAGGGCCCTCGCGCCAACGGCATGCCGGAACTGCACTCGCTGACCCCTGCCCTGACCGCGCTGCAGAACAAGGGGTTCAAAGTGGCACTGGTGACGGACGGGCGGATGTCCGGCGCTTCAGGCGCCATACCGGCGGCCATTCATGTGTGTCCGGGGGCGGATCAGGATTCGCCCCTGGCGCGGGTGCGCGACGGCGACCGGATCGTGCTCGACGCGGAGGCCGGTACGCTTGACGTGGGCGTCGATCGGGCGGAGCTGATGGCCCGCGCCCGGGATGTCATGCCCCCCGCCGAGCCCGGCTGGGGACGTGAACTTTTCGATACCTTCCGCGCCGTAGCCGTGGACCCCGAACGCGGCGGCGGTATCTTCGGCGCGCAGGCGGGCTGAAGGTCCAGCTGGAGGCGCCGCTGGTGCGACAGCTGGTGCGACATGTGGCGTGGCTGGTGGCGTGACGGGTGGCGTGACGGGTGGCGTGACGGGTGGTGGTGAGCGAGAGGGTGATGGGCGTGATGAGCGTGGATGAGCTGATGGCGATCCAGCCGGTGATCCCGGTGATCACCGTGGAGCGCGCGGAGGATGCCGCGGAGCTGGCGGCGGTGTACGTGGCGAGCGGGCTGCCGGTGATCGAGGTGACGCTGCGCACAGCGGCGGCGCTGGACGTGATCCGCGCGATGAGCGCGGTGAAGGGCGCGATTGCCGGCGCAGGCACGGTGCTGTCGTCGAACGACGTGATGCTGGCGAAGGAGGCAGGCGCGCAGTTCATCGTGACGCCGGGGCTGAGCGCGAGCGCGGTGGCGGCGGCGCGCGAGGCGGGCCTGCCGATCCTGCCGGGGATAGCGACGGCGACGGAGCTGATGGCGGGGCTGGATCTCGGGATCGACAGGTTCAAGTTCTTCCCTGCGGAACAGGCAGGCGGCGTTGCGATGCTGAGCGCGTTCGCGGGGCCATTCGGGCGCGTGAAGTTCTGCCCGACGGGCGGGATCACGGAGAAGTCAGTGATGTCCTACCTTGCTCTAGGGAATGTCGGCTGCGTGGGCGGGGGATGGCTCGCGCCGAAAAAGGCCGTGGAGGCTCGCGATTGGGGCGCGATCGCCGAACTCGCGAAAGTCGCTGCGGCCCTGAAACGATCGTAAGCGCGACCAATTGCCGATTCTGTGTCGGGCTCATGACGCCTATGGTGATCGCAAGGGGCGATTCGTGGGCGGGGAGTCTCGCTGTGAGTCAGTATACGGACAGACTGCGGGTTATGTGGGACCGGACTCCGTTTCCGGTGATGACCACGGGCGTGTTTGCGCCCCACTCGTCCAACAATGTCTATGTCATCGCCAAGCGGCTGCGTGCGCAGGCGGCGCCGGCGGGGCGTCGTGCGGCCGAGCCCGAGCTTCAGGCGATCCATGTCGGATCGGGCGCGGCGCTTGATGAGCTGATGCTCTGCGCCGGGCGCGACGACATCTGCCAGCATGTGGATCAGGAATACGAGCTGATCGCCTTCAGCTGCTTTGTCGGCGACGGCCTGCGCGAGGGGACGGAGCGTTTCCTTGCCGAGGATCTTGCGCCCGTGTTGGCCGGCGGATCGCCGAATGCGCGGGCGAACCGGATCAACCTTCCCGCAGTTGAGTGGGCAAGGCCGGGCGCGAAACCGGCGCCCCTTCGCAAGGCGGGCTGATTATTTCCACGCGCCGTTGAGGGCATCCACTGCATAGAGAGGCGTTGCCTTGAAGGCGGCGCCGAGAGCGTCTGCCTTGCAGCCCTTGCGGTCGAGTTCCGTGAGGAAGGGTTCGGCTTCGGCCTGAGCGGCCAGCCGGCGCGGTTGCGGCACGGTGGCGATGTATGCCTCCGCTGATTTTTTCGTCGCGGCGAAGTTTGGCAGCGCTTCACACGCCTGCATGGATACGGCCATCAGGGCTGTGCGGTCGAGCGTTTCGCGGATGCGCGCGGCGCCGGAGGCGGGCGACACGGCCTCGCCTTGCGTTGCCTCGGGCTCGTCGGGGCTTGCCGCGGGGGCCGGCTTGGCGAGATCATCGCACGCCGCAGTCTTGGCCGCCGCGCGGCCGGCGAGCACCGCAGCATCCGCCGTGGCATAGGCCGTGTCGCCATCGAGCTTGGCGGCGAGGGTCTTCGTCTTCTTGTTGTATTTGGCGATGCCCAGCGCGGCGTCGGCTTTCATCTGCGCCTCGCCCGCTGCGCGTTCGGCTGCGGTGAGCGCCGCGCAGGATTTGGAGGTGTTGAGTTCCAGAGCGACGGCCTTCGCCTTTGCTGCCCGCAGGCTCTGGCGGCCGAAGCGGACTTCGTCCTTGTAGGCCTTGGGGCCCGGCGGAGGCTTGCCGTAGACGCAGTCGAACGGGCCCGCCCATTTCGCCCAGCCGGAGAGACACGAGCCGTTCTGGTTTTTGTAGTTCCAGGCGCCGATGGAGTTCACCTCCAGGTAGGCGATGCCAAGATCGTCGGACGTCTTCTCGCACCCCACCTTGAGCAGGTCGCGCATGTCCTTGCGCGCCGAGGCCCCGGCGGTCTTGCGCGCCTCGCTCATGCCAGCGACGCGATAGGCAGAGTAGAGCCGCACCGTCGCCATGCGCTCGCTGGCCTTGCAGGCGCGTTGGTCCACGAACGCGAGCGCCCAGCCATCGGCCGTGGGCGCCACGAGTTTCGCGGCGAGCTTGAACAGCTCGCTCAGCTGCGGGTCGGCGCAATCCACGGACTTGGCGGCCGCGTAGATCTGGTTGAGCGCGGCCTTGTTCTTCTCGTCCGCGCCCGCCATCTGGTCGGCGAACTGGTGGGCGACGTCGGTGTCGAGCTCGTCGGTGATCTTGCAGCGCACGCCGCCGCCGGCCAGCGCGGAGTAGGCGCGGAACTGGTCCTCGGGCTTGTTGGGATCGAGCTGGGCATGGGCAGGCAGAGCCACTGAAAGAGCCGCGATAACAGCGATGATGAATTTGCGCATGGAGCCCTCCCCGGCTTGATGGAAGGGTTAGCTGCGTCGGTGGTTGCGTGCAATTGCCTGCATCAGGGCCGGATTCACACAGACAGCAGCAGCTTCAGGAATTCGTCGTCGCGCCATTTGGTGGAGCGGGGCAACATGGCGCGGGCGATCTGGTTGGCCTGGCGCGCGATGACGAGGCCACGCTTGCGGAGGAGATAGAGACGCTGGTCGCCGGCGCCTGCGGCCATGACGATGTCTTCGCCCACGGCGACCGTACCGATGGCGTCGCCATCGATCCCTGCGGCTTTGGCGGGGCCGATCAGGCCTGGGCGGAGCAGCCACCAGCTCAGGCCATAGCCGGGGTTGGCTTTGGTAGACTCGAAGAGCGCCGAGTAGACCTTGCGGTCGACGCCTTTCGCGCCATCGAGGACCCAGCGGCCGAACTTTGCCCAGTCGCGCGCGGTGAGTTGGGCGCCTTGCGGCATGTAGGGATTGCCATCATCGCCGCGCTTCCAGCTGGTGGGAGTGACGCCGATGGAATCGAAGACGCGGGATTGGAGATACTTCACCGGATCGGAGCCGCGGTCGGCCTGGCGCAGCTTGCGCTTCAGGAGTTCGCCGAAGATCTGGAAATTCGTGGGCCCATATTTGAATTCGGCGCCTGGCGGTTTTTCAGCCCGCGCCTTGATGGCTTCGGAATAGTCCGGCGGGCGGGCGACTGCCCCTTCGCTGGAAAGACCCGAAGTCAGCGTGAGGAGGTGGCGGATGGTGATCTTGCGGCGGCCATCGTCGTTCCATTGCGTGATGGTTTTCGAGATCGGCTCGTCGATGTCGAGAAGGCCGTCCGTGGTCGCCATCGCGGCCATGATACCGGTGAAGCTCTTGGTGCCTGAGGCCAGCTCCCAGCCTTTGTCGACGCCGCCGTCGCGGGGATAGTCTTCGAACAGCGTCTCGCCATCCTTCTGGATCAGCAGCGAGACACCGCGGCGTTCGGCGGAGTAGGCGGCGAGTGCGGCGTAGGGGCCCGAGGACGGTGCTTGCGTGTTGCGACGGGGAAAGAGTTGGGCTTGGGCAGCGCCGGAGAACGCGGCAGCTGCGGCGCCGGCGAGAATGGTTCTGCGGGATGTGTGCATCTGCCTCCCCTCGTTTTGGCCCAACGCTCTCACACTGAACGCAACAGCCTGAACGGCGATTGAACGGACTATTCGCCCGAGCGGTCGAAGTACTTCGACAGGCGCAGGCCCTGGCCGTGGTAGGTCGAGAACGAGCCTTCGGCGCCGTAGGGCACTTGTGGCTTGCTGGTGAGCTTCTCGAAGATGAGGCGGCCAACCGGCTGGCCGTCTTCGAGGATGAAGGGGACGTCGCGCGAGCGCACCTCCAGAACCGCCTTGCCCTTGGCGTGGGTGACGCCGAAGCCCGGATCGAAGAAGCCGGCATAGTGGGCGCGGAATTCGCCAAGCTCGGGCGCGATGGGGGCCATCTCGGCGGCTTCGTCCAGCGGGATGACGATCTTTTCCTTCGAGGCGAGAATGTAGAATTCGCCGGGGTCGAGCACGATGCGCCCTTCCCTCGCGCGCACCGGCTCCCAGAAATCATCGGCGCTGTGGGTGCCGATGCCGGCAAGGTCGATGACACGGCTGTGGCGCTTGGCGCGATAGCCCACGATGTCTGTCGCGGTCGGATGGAGGTCGAGGCTGAAAGTGAGATCACGCACCGCCGTCTGCGGCCCGCGGCGCACGCGCAGCTGGAGCAGGCGATCGCCGGTGCGGGCGAGGACGGAGAAGGTGCGGGGGCTGATCTCGGTGTAGAGCTCGCCCGAATAGCCGGCGGGGATGCCGTCGAAGGCGCGGGCGCGGTCGGAGACGGCGCGGACGAAGACGTCGATGCGGCCGGTGGAGGATTTCGGGTTGGCGGCGGCGGAGAGGTCTTTCGGCAGCTTAAGGCGCTCCTGCAGCGGCACGAGATAGACGCAGCCGGTTTCGAGCACTGCGCCTTTGGTGAGATCGAGCGTGTGCATGACGAGGCTGTTGTCGAGCCGGTCGGCCACGAGGGACTTGCCGGGCAGGAAGCTGGCGCGCAGGCGGTAGGCGACCTTGCCGAGACGGAGATCGAGGCTGGCGGGCTGGACCTGGTCGGCGAGCATACCGCCCTCGGCGGTGATGGCGCCGGACTTCAGGAGATTGTGCAGCTCGACGTCGGGCAGAACGCCATCGCCGCCGCCCGCCTTGGCCGGCGCGGATGCCTTGCGCTTTGCGGTGGCAGTCGCCGCAGACTTTGTGAGGGGACGCTTGCTCATGCAGTGGGGACGGTGACGTGGAAGGGCTGCTGGATTTCCTGGAAGACGGGCATGGCCTCGCAGCGCGCAGCGTGGGCGGCGAGGAGCGGCCAGCCTTCGGACAGGTCGAACATGCCGGGATGGGCATCGCCGAGGAAGCGGAGCACGCAGGCGACGGTGACGTCGGCAAAGCCAATGCCCTCTCCGAACCACCATTCGGTGGTGTGCGCGTTGCGGCTGAGTTCGAGCTGGCCGAGAGCGCCGGCGATCTGGGATAGGCACCGTTCGACCCAGGCAGGCGTGGCGCGGTTATGGATGATGGTTTCGTAGGCGAGCGAGACGGCCTTGTCGGCAATGCCGGTGGCGAGCGCGCAGACGCGGAGCGCCTTGCGGCGGTCTCCTGAATCCAGCGGCATCATGGCAACGTCAGAGAAATCCTCCAGCGCGTCGAGGATGGCGGCGCTTTCGAGAAGGGCTTCGCCGCCGTCCAGCACAAGCGTCGGCACGCGCATCAGCGGGTTGTAGCGGGCGATCTTCTCGGCGTCGCCGAAGACGGACCAGGGATAGTGGTCGAACGGCACGTCCATCAGCCGCATCGAGATGGCGACGCGGCGGACGAATGGGCTGTCGAACTGGCCTATCAGAATCATTGGTGGCCCAGAATCATTGGTGGCCCAGAATCATTGGGAGGTGTGGGGCCTCTATTACCAGCATCGTTCGCGGTTCGCACTGATTTTGCCGCTGAGCCAGCATGAGCAAATCGATAAGGTCAGCTCACTGGCGCCTCACGGATTTTGGGCCTAAAGCCGGGGTTTCAAGCACCTGACGGACTTCAGCTATGGCCGACGACGCGAACCGGAACAAATCCAAAAACTGGCGGCCCCAGACGATGATGGTGCGCGGCGGGCTGACCCGTTCGCAGTGGGGCGAGACGTCCGAGGCGCTCTTCCTCAATTCGGGCTTCGTCTATGACAGCCCGGAACAGCAATCGGCGCGCATGGCGGGCGACGAAGAGGGCTATATCTATTCGCGTTACGCGAACCCGACCGTGCGGATGTTCGAGGAGCGCCTGGCGCAGATCGAAGGCGCGGAGGACTGCCGCGCGATGGCCAGCGGCATGGCGGCGATCCACACCATGCTGGCGGGCGCAACAAAGCCGGGCGATCATGTCGTGGCGCCGCGGGCGCTGTTCTCCTCCATCGTCTGGATTCTGAAAAATGTGTTGCCGAAGATGGGCGTCGACGTGACGTTCGTGGACGGGTCGGACACGCGGCAGTGGGAAAAGGCGCTGTCGAAGAAGACGCGCTTCTCGATCCTGGAGACGCCGTCCAACCCCCTGCTCGACGCGGTGGATATTCGCGCGGTGGCGGAGCTGACGCACGCGGCGGGCGGGGAGCTGATCGTCGACAATGTTTTTGCCTCGCCGATCCTGCAGAAGCCGCTGCAGCTGGGCGCGGACTGGGTGGTCTATTCGACGACCAAGCACATGGACGGACAGGGCCGCACGCTGGGCGGCGCCATCCTCGGCAAGAAGCAGGCGATCGTGGATCAGATCCAGCAATACTATCGCCACACCGGACCTTCGATGTCTCCGTTCAACGCGTGGATCGTGCTCAAGGGTCTCGAGACGATGGACCTGCGTGTGCGAAGGATGAGCGATAATGCGCGGGCTATTGCGGATAGGCTGGCAAGCCATCCGAAGGTTGCGGCTGTGCGCTATCCGACGCGGGGCGATCATCCCCACAACAACATCCATGCGGCGCAGATGCCCGATGGCGGCGGCAGCATGCTGGCGCTATCGATCAAGGGCGGCAGGACGGCGGCTTACGCGGCGCTGAACCGGCTGCAGCTGATCGACATCTCCAACAACCTTGGCGATTCCAAATCGCTGATCACGCATCCGGCGTCGACGACGCACCGCACGCTGACCGATGAAGAGCGCGCAGCGATCGGACTGGACGACAGCTGGGTGCGGCTGTCGGTCGGGCTGGAGGATCCACAGGACCTCGCCGAGGACCTCGAACAGGCCCTCAAATGATGGGTTTGTCATGACTGGGCTCGGCAAGCAGCCGCAGGGCAAGCGCGGCCCTGCCTTTGAGGCGGAGACCGAGGGCCTCGTCATTCGCGTGACGCCGCACTTCATCGACGAAGAGAGTTCGCCGACCGAGGGGCGATATCTCTGGGCCTATCATGTCGAAATCGAGAACCGCGGAGCGCGAACGCTGCAATTGCTGACGCGGCACTGGAACATCACCGACCGTGAGGGCCGCGTGCAGGAAGTTAAGGGCGCGGGCGTTGTCGGCCAGACGCCGGTGCTGCGGCCGGGGGCGAGGTTCGAATACACCTCGGGCTGCCCGCTCAATTCGCCGTCAGGGATGATGCAGGGGACGTATCATTTCGAGGACGACCAGGGCGGCGTTCTCGAAGCGCGCATCCCCCTCTTCCCGCTCGACAGCCCGTATGACCGGCGCGCGCTGAACTAAGACGGCTAGGCCGTGCGTGCCGCGTAAGCCAGTTTCCGGAACTGGCTGAAACCGGCGCCGCCGGGGAAGTACGGGAACACTCCAGGTTTGGGCGGCGCGGGCGAGGCCTGCTGAAGCCAGATGTAGATCAGGTCCTCCGCCGGATCGGCTTGCCAGTTGCCGCCGAACGCGCCGTTCCAGCTGAAGGCGCCGCTGGCGCCGGGGCCCATCGGTGAGGCTTCATAGGCCTTGGCGTCCTCGACCACCGACACGCCGAGCCCGAAACCTTGCGCCTTCCAGTTCACGATGATGCTCATGATGGGCGAGAAGACTTTCTGGGCCGGCGTCAGGCGGTTCGCAGTCATGAGGCGGACGGTTTCCCTCTTCAGGAGGCGCTTGCCATCGACTTCGCCGCCGCCCATCAGCATTCTTGCGAATGTCAGGTAGTCATCGGCGCTGGAGACAAGGCCCTGGCCGCCGGACGTGTACGCAGGCGGCCTGGGGCCGACGAAGCCCGGCATCGTGAGCGGCTCAAAGCTCTTCGGCGCGCCGGACATGTAGAGGCTTGCCGCACGGCTGCGCTTGGCCGGTGGAATCCAGAAATCCGTGTCCACCATTTTCAGCGGGGCAAAAAGCTGCTCGTGCATGACATCGCGCAGGGGCGCCTTTTCGATGCGGGCGAGGATGAAACCGAGCACATCTATGCCGTGGCCATAGTTGAAGCGCTCGCCCGGCGCGTAGGCGAGAGGCAAGGCGCCCAGAGCAGCCATCCACTGGTCTGGCGAAAGATCGCTCTCCACGCCGCCGCCGAACTTCGCCGTCACGGCTTCGGCCAACGGGCCCGAGCTTATGAAGCCGTAGGAGGTAATGCCGGATGTGTGCGTCATCAGGTCTTCGATCGTGATGGCGCGCGGCGCGAGATAGGTATCATCCAGCGCGCCGGACGCATTTTTTAGAACGCGCATGTTGGCGAACTCCGGCGCCCAGCGGGCGATCGGATCCTCGAGACGAAGCTTGCCCTGCTCCATCAGCCTCAGGGCCGCGGCCACCGTGACGGGCTTGGTCATCGAGGCGAGCCGGAAGATCGTCGTCCGTTCCATCGGCAGGTTACCTGCGATGTCACGCACGCCTATGGCGTTGACCTGCGCAAGCTCGCCCCTGCGCCACAGCATTGTAACCATGCCAGGTACGTTGCCGGCATCGACGGCTGACTGCAGCGCCGGCCTGATCCTCGCGAGCCCTTCAGCAGAAAAACCCGCCGGCGAGGCGGCTGGCTGCAACAGCGCTGCCGGCGCAGTGGCGCAAGCCGAGGCGGTCGCCGCCGCGGCGGCGAGGAGAGTTCGGCGCGTCATATCCGTCATTGGCTTCTATTCCCCCTTCAAACCGGGTAGGTTGCCCGTAATACGATTATATAATATAGTTATATAATCGTATTATATGGAGAACAGGCTCTTGTCCAGCGGCAAAGCGCAGAAACCGGCGGGTAAACTTGCCGAGAAGGCCGCACAGACGCGTGCGCGGCTTATCGAAGTGACGCAGCAACTCATGCTGAAGGAGGAGTTCGAGCGGCTCCCGCTGGAGACAATCGCGCGCGAGGCGGGGGTCACGACCGGGGCGATCTACGGCCATTTCGGCAGCAAGCACGGCCTACTGATGGCCATTGCGCAGACGCGGCCCGCCGCGCGGCCGGAGATGTTCGAATGGCCGAAGGGGCGGAAGGGTACGGTTCGCCAGCGACTACGCCGGCTGGGACGCGCGATCATCGACCATCAGGCGGAGGGCGTCGGTCTTGCAGGCGCGAAGGGCGCCATGAAGTTCCTGGCCTATGCCTTCGACCACGAAGACATGCATGCCCCGGTCGGCGCGATGGGCGCCATGTCGCGCAAGGCAATGGAGCAGCGGATCCTCGAGCTGTTCGAGCCGGATGAGCTGCCGATGCCGGTGGCGTCGTTCGCGCTGCTGCTCACGCAGCTGATTCCCGGGATGCTGGTTAGCCGCTCCTTCGACCCCAACATCACGGACGAAACGGTGCTGGCGATGTTCGAGGGGCTGGCCGGCGCCTGATGCGCCTCAGATATCCTTCGTGGGGAAGCGATAGAGCCGGCCGCAGAACTGGCAGTCGGCAGTGACGGCGCCGTCGGCTTCGGCCAGGGAGACGATCTCCGACTTCGGCATCTGGCGCAGAGTGGTCAGCAGCTTTTCTTCCGAGCAGGTGCACTTGTCATTGAGCCTGCGCGGAACTTCCAGCCGCACGCCTGACTCGTGGAAGAGGCGGAAGAGCAGCTCGCCGGACGGCAGGTCGGGATCGGCAAGCTCGAGATCCGTGACCGTATCGAACAGGTGACGGGCGTTATTCCACGGCTCATCCGTCGAGCCGCGCGCGGCATCGCCGGCGACCTGCTGGATCATTGCCCCGCCCGAGCGCCAGCGTCTCGTGCCGCCGCGTTCCGAGATTTCGGCGACGGTGAGACGCACGCGCGTCGGGATTTGTTCGGACTGGGCGAACCACATCTGGGCGCAGTCAGCCAGCGTCGCGCCTTCGATCGGCACGAGCGATTGCCAGGGTTGCTGGTCGGGATCATTGGGCTGGAGCAGCATGGCGAGCACGCCGCGGCCAATGACCTGCGGGATGTGCGGCCGCTGGCCCTTGTTGATGCGGTCGAGATTGGCCCACTTGTCCTTGTCGATGCGCAGATACCCGCGCACGCCGCCATCGGAGCGCGCCTCGGCGACCAGGAGCGAGACCGGGCCTTCACCCTGCGCCTGCACCAGCACCTTGCCGTCGAATTTCAGCGAGGCGGAGATGAGCACGGCCAGCGTTATCGCCTCGCCCAGCAGGTGAGCCGCCCAGCGCGGATAATCATGGCGTTTCAGGATCGGATCGAGCACGCCATCGCCTAGCCGCGCGATGCGTCCGCGGACCGATGTGTCCTCGATCTGGAAGGTGGCGACGATGTCGTCGCTCTTCCCCAAGGGGTCATTTGGCATGGGCTTATCGGCCATGCCGGGCGAGCTATCATGTATGTGCATTCGCGCCAAATAGGCATTCGCATCTGGGGATTCAACCCTGAACCGCCCCCGAGCGGGGCGCCTTGAGCCTTCCCTCTTTGAACAAGATTTGGCGCCTGCTAGGTTGCTGCAGGTTTGCGGGGAGGCCTTCATGAAACTGCCGGTTTTCAAAGCCGTCGCGATGACGTTCGCGTTTCTTGGGGCGCACCTGCTGGACCTGGTCCGGATCGTCTGGCTGCCGATGGCCCTGATGCTCGTGCTGATGGCGGTCGTGATGCCGGGATACATGCAGACAATTATGGGCGCCTCGACGGCTGATCCGGCGGCGGCCAGCGAGGAGGCGATGGCGGCCTTCTCGGCGTCAGCGCCTGTCCTGCTCCTCCTGTTTGTCGTCTCGATCGCGTTTTACCTCGTGCTGTTCGCCGGCGTGCTGAAGCTGGTGCTGCACGGCGAGAATCCGAAACTGCCCTTCTATGCGGGGTTCGGCGGGGACGAGTTCAGACTGCTCGGAACCTGGGTGCTTCAGTTGCTGATCTTCATCGGGGCCTACATTGGGATTGCGCTCGTCGGCGGCGCTGCGGCATTCCTCGCCGTATCCTCGCCGATGCTTGGGGGTATTGCGGCGCTGGTTGTCATCATTGTTGGAATGGTGGCGTTCTGCTGGCTGATGCTGCGCCTGTCGCTGGCGACCCCGGCGACGATCGGCCAACGCACAATCGGTCTGGGGCCGAGCTGGAATGTGGCCAAGGGCAATGTCTGGCGGCTGCTTGGCTATTGGCTGATCTGGGGCATCGTCTTCATGGTCATCGAGATTGTGATGATCGCCCTGCTGATGCCCGGATACTTCGAGGCGATGGGCGACATCTTTACCGCCGCCGGCTCAGGCTCGCCCGAGGGCGTGGAAGCCGCGACGCAGAAAATGAACGACGCGATGATGTCGATGTATGCCGGAACACCGGGCAGCATTGCGAGCCAGGCAGGCGGCCTGATACTCGGCACGGCAGCGATTGTCATGATGGCCGTTGCCGGCGGCGTCGCCTGGCGGCTGATGACCGACACAAGTCCCGAAAAGCATTTCGAATAGGAAGAGATCATGCCACTCGACATTGCCAAGGGCATCGGAAGAACGTTCGCGTTCCTGTTCGCCCACATCATCGACGTGCTGAAGATCGCATGGCTGCCGATCGTGCTGCAGCTGGCGGCTTTCTACGTGCTGATGCCGGCCTATGTGCGCGCGACTGCCAGTCTTTCGCTCGCAAGGGAGCCGGAGGAAATGGCGGCGGCCTGGGGGCAGGCCCTGCCCGGCTTCGGCATGTTCGCCCTTTTCATGCTGATCACCTTCGTCACCAGCATCGCCATGGTCGTGGGGGTTACGCGTCTCACGCTAAAGGGCGAGGGCCCGCGCGCGCCGTTCTATATCGGCTGGGGCAAGGATGAGTGGCGGCTGATGGCGGGGTGGCTGATCTTCGCCGCGATCGTCGCCGGTCTCGTCATCCTGCTGCAGGGCGGCGGCCTCCTGCTTGGCGGGCTGGTCGGCGGCGGGCCCATCGGCGCCATGCTCATTCTTGTCGTCTACGTCGTGCTGGTCGTTGCGATCTTCGTGGTTTGCGTTCGCCTCAGCCTTCTGGCGCCGGCCACGCTGGCTACAGGTAAGATGAGCCTTCGTGAATCATGGGAGCGGACGGACGACCATTTCTGGGGCTTCCTCGGCTTCTGGCTGCTGTTCTTCCTGATGTTCCTGGTCGTCTATGTGGTGATCTATTTGAACTTCTCCCTGCCGCCTGGGTATTTCGGCGTGTTCTCCGGAGTAAATCCGCGAGAGTCCGACAGCATGCGCGAGGCCATGGTCAAGGCGAACGAGATGATGATCGCCAGCTATGACTTCTCGAACATCGGCAATGCGCTGCGCCAGACACCGGGCGCGCTTATCGGGCCCATCTGCGGCGTCATCACGACGATCGCAGGCGCAACGGCGTGGAAGCTGACGTCGGAGGAAGAGCCGGCGGCGGAGTAGCCGCCTAGGCGCCCATTCTTCTAGGCGCGGAGGCACCACTCGAGGATCGCCTTCTGGGCGTGGAGGCGGTTTTCGGCTTCCTCGAACACGAGGGAGTTCGGGCCGTCGATTACCGAGGCGTCGACTTCCTCGCCTCTGTGAGCAGGGAGACAGTGCAGGAATTTTGCCCCGCCATTGGCCTGGCGCATCAGGTCTTCCGACACCTTGAAGGGGCCGAGGTCCTTGAGGCGCTTGGCGGCGTCCTTGTCGCCCATCGACACGAAGGTGTCGGCAACGACGACGTCGGCGCCGGCGACGGCCTTGGCGGGATCGCGATAGAGATCAATGCGGCCCTGTTCGGCGCGGGCGCGGTCGACATCTTCCTTGCGCGGATCATAGCCGGCTGGGCTGGCGATCGCGAGCGAGTAGCCGAATTTCGGCGCGCCGTGGATGAAGCTGGCGGCGACATTGTTGCCATCGCCGACCCAGGCGATGCGCGCGTTCTTGAGCGTGAGGCCCGCCTCTTCCAGCGTCTGCAGGTCGGCGAGGATCTGGCAGGGATGGGATTTTTCGGTGAGGCCGTTGATGACAGGGACGGTCGCGGCCCTGGCGAAGGCTTCGATATCCGAGTGCCTGTTGGCGCGGATCATCACTGCGTCGACATAGCGGGAGAGGACTCGGGCAGTGTCCTCGACAGTCTCTCCTCGCCCCAATTGCGTGTCGCCGGAGTTGAGCACGATGGATGAGCCGCCGAGCTGGCGGATTGCCATGTCGAACGAGACGCGCGTGCGCGTCGAGTTCTTCTCGAAAATCATCGCCAGGGTGCGGCCGGCGAGCGGCGCATCCGTGTCCGCAGTCCCGCGCGGGGCGCCGTTGCGGGCCTTCTTGCGCGACTTGGCGTGGTCGAGGATCGAACGCAGATCGCCGGACGAGATCGGCCAGAGATCGATGAAGTGGCGCGTCATGACCCTGCAGCCGTCATCATGCTGGAGAATTGCTGGTCGATAATGTCGATGGCTTCGCGCACATCGGCCTCGGTGACGATCAGCGGCGGCGCCAGGCGCAGCGTGTTGTTGCCGGCCGTGCCGACGAGCAGCCCGCGGTCGGAGAGCTTGCCCCGCAGCGGCATCGGATCGTCGCGCATACGCAGGCCGCGCAGGAGGCCGGCGCCCGTAACCTCGAGCACAAGTTCAGGATAGCGGCCCTTGAGGCTTTCCATGCCCTGCTGCATCGAGCCGGCGACACGGCGGACATTCTCGAGGAAACCTTCGCCGGCCACTACGTCGAGCACGGCGTTGCCGACGGCCATCGCCAGAGGTCCGCCGCCGAAGGTGGTGCCGTGGATGCCCTTGGCCATGCCGGACGCGGCCTTGGCCGTCGCCAGCACCATGCCCATCGGGAAGCCGCCGCCGATGCCCTTTGCTGCAGCGAGAAGAT
This sequence comes from Hyphomonadaceae bacterium, assembly GCA_035995285.1. Classification (GTDB taxonomy): domain Bacteria; phylum Pseudomonadota; class Alphaproteobacteria; order Caulobacterales; family Hyphomonadaceae; genus UBA7672. The sequence continues at coordinate 14,553 of DASYKO010000572.1, forward strand.
CGGGCTCCGCGCCCTTGATCCACTGGTGATGGAAGAGCTGGCCCGTACGGCCTGCGCCGCACTGGATCTCGTCATAGATCACCAGCACGCCATTCTCGTCGGCGAGCTTGCGGAGCGTGAGCAGGAATTCGGGCTTGGCTTCGCGCACACCGCCCTCGCCCTGCACGGGCTCGATGATCACCGCAGCAAGATCGGGTTTCGTGATCTCGGCTTTCAGCGCCTCGACATCTTCCCACGGGATCGAGCGGAAGCCGGGGAGACGCGGGCCGAAGCCTTCTCGGTATTTCTCCTGCGCGCCGGCATTGATGCCGCCGAGCGTGCGGCCGTGGAAGGAGCCTTCGAAGGAGAGGATGCCGATGCGATCCACCTGGCCCTTCGACCATTGGTAACGCCGCGCGATCTTGATGCAGCCTTCGATCGATTCCGCGCCAGAGTTGGTGAAGAAGGCGAAGTCGGCAAATGTCAGGTCGACATAGCGCTGGGCCAGGCGCTCCTGTCCCGGCACGCGGAACATGTTAGAGGTGTGCCAGAGCGTGTTGGCCTGCTTGGTCAGCGCGCTGACGAGCGCCGGATGGCAATGGCCGAGCGAGTTGACTGCGATGCCGGCGATGAAGTCGAGATAGGGCTTGCCCTTGTCGTCGTACATGCGCACGCCCTCGCCTCGCTCGAACACGACCGGGCTTGGGCCGTAGACGGGAAGCACTGCGTTCGACATGGCCTACTCCTTGGGGCGCAACTCCTATGACGCCGGGCTAGAAAAACTCGTTTTGGACCTCGTTTCGGGGCCGAAAATTGAAGGGGGCTGAATGAGGCCGCGCCCCTCTCCTGTCAATGCAGGATTGATGACGGCGCGCTACGCCTTGAGCTTGTAGCCGGCTCGGAAGAGGGCCCAGCAGGTCCAGCACAGGACCAGGGTGATCGCCAGCGTGTAGAGGGCGCCGAACATGAGATCGCCCTCGGCGTGGCCGGTGAAGCCGTAGCGGAAGCCGTCGATCAGGTGGAAGAATGGGTTGCCGTGGCTGATCGAGACGAAGGGCTCAGGCAGGCGGCCGATCGGATAGAAGGTGCCCGACAGCATGGTCAGCGGCATCACCACGAAGTTCTGCACCGCGGCCATGTGGTCGAACTTGTCGGCCCAGATGCCGCCGATGAGCCCGACGGCGCCCATGAACAGGGAAGCGACGACCGAATAATAGACCACGGCCCAGAGCTGGGCGACCACGAAGGGCGTGATCTGCAGGATCCAGATGGCGGCAAAGGTAACGAAGCCGACGAGCAATCCACGAGTGACCGCGCCGGAGAGGAAGCCGACGGTGAGCTCCACCGGAGACAGGGGCGGCATCAGGAAGTCGACCGAGTTGCCCTGCACCTTGGCGATGATGATCGAGGAGGAGGTGTTGGCGAAGGCGTTGGTGAGGATCGCCATCATGACGACGCCGGGAGCGAGGAAAGTCTCGAAGGAAACGCCGCCGGGGCTTTGCGCGCCGCCCTGGTTGAAGGCGAGCTTGAAGACGAAAAGCATCAGCAGTGTCGAGACCACGGGCGCAAACAGCGTCTGCATCCCGACTTTCCAGAAGCGCCGCGTCTCGCGCAGGCAGAGCGTCCAGAGGCCGAGCCAGTTGACCGCGCCATAGATCCGCGGCCCGGGCACGCTCGAAGCGGTCTCGATCGGGGGCTTGGCGAGGGTCTGATCCATGTTCGGGTTCTTACGCTTGTGGCTTTTGGCTGCCAGCGAAATGTTGGGGTTCAGGCTGGAATGGGAAGGGGTCTGGTCCTCTCGCAATCGTGGAAATCCCTATGCCTGACAGGCTGGCGGGGGCCTTGAGTCCAAACCGGGGACTGCACAGGAACTTCCCCCGAAAGTTGAGTCCGGCAGGCAACAAGCTGCAGAAACCCGGCCTGTGACGCCGTGACTCAGTTAGCCTGTGTACAACTACCATATATTGATTAAGCTGTGAGGAAGCACCGCAGCATGTTGCGGCACGGGCGTGCGCCGATACTATCCCTAGAGAGCTGGGAACAGGACGCGCTGACACCGACCTACATCTAGTGTCTTGCGTGATTCTCCTAGGCTGTGGAGACAGATTCATGGGCTGGACCGAAGAACGCGTTGCAGAGCTGAAGAAACTCTGGGCTGAGGGGCATAGCGCGAGTCAAATCGCCAAACGCCTTGGCTCGGTGACCC
>DASYKO010000573.1:0-2127 GCA_035995285.1 Hyphomonadaceae bacterium
CCATTTGTCCATCACCAGCGGCGAGTTCTCCCAGCGTCCCTCGAAATCCCGCAGCGCCGTATCGAACGCCCCGGTCTCGATGTTCGACAGCGCTGTCAGCGCCGCCAGCGTCTCCGTCATCGTCGATGCCGACTTGTAGGCCTGCGCCACGAGCTCCTCATGCCTATCGCCCAGCACCGAGAGAAGGGACAGCGCAGACGCCCTGAGCGCCCGCCGCCCCGCCGCCGCAGCAGACGGATCGAACTTCACTGGCTCCTGCTTCTCAACCACCTGCAGCAGCAGGTCCTCCAGCTTGCGCGCCACCGCCCTACGCACGTGCTGGCGCACCGTGTGGATCGCGGACGGGTCCGCATCCTTCACATCCATCACCAGCTCACCCACCGTCGGCAGGTAGAGCAGCAGCGCCGCATAGGCGTTGTCGACGCCATTGGCCCGCGCCACGGAATGGCGCAGCGAATCCACAAACGCGGCCAGCCGCGCCGCATCCGGCTCCCGCGCAGCACTGCGCACGGTGTCGAGGATCAGGGCGCGTGCGATCGTCTGCAGCCCTTCCCACTGTGCAAAAGCGTCATCGTCCACGCCGGCCAGCGAGGCCCGGTCGTTTTCGGTGAGATCATCCGTCAGCCGGATCGGCGCCGAGAAGCCGCGATTGAGCGAGGCGCGCGGCGTCGAGGCAACGTCGGTGAAGGCGAACGTATCGCTCACTCCCTGCAGCAGAACGACATGCTCGGCCTGCAGCTGGCCGCCATACATTGTCTCCATCTTGGAGCCGTTGGCGTCGAACAGGGCGATGCGCACCGGAATGCGCAGCGGCGACTTTGTCGCCTGGCCCGGCGTCGCCTGCGTCGTCTGCGTCAGCATCAGCTTGTAGGTACGCGCTGCAGCGTCGTACTCCCCCTTGGCTCGCACATGTGGCGTGCCGGCTTGCGCGTACCATTGCGCGAAGGCGGACAGATCTTCGCTGGTCGATGGCTGGAACGAGCCGATGAAGTCCTCGATCGTCGCGGCCGTGCCGTCATACTTGTCGAAATACCGGTTCATCCCCGCGAAGAATGCCTCCTCGCCGATCATGAGCCGCAGCATGCGGATCAGCTCCGCGCCCTTCTCGTAGACGGTCGCGGTGTAGAGATTGTCGATGCGCGCATAGTTATCGGGCCGCACAGGGTGGGCGAGGGGGCCGGCATCCTCGGGGAATTGCCGCGTGCGCAGGCGGATCACTTCCTTGATCCGCGCCACGGCGGGCGAACGCATCGCCTTGGTGAATTCCTGGTCGCGATAAACGGTGAGGCCTTCCTTCAGGCACAGCTGAAACCAGTCGCGGCAGGTGATGCGATTGCCGGTCCAGTTGTGGAAATACTCGTGCGCGACGATGCTCTCGATCGCCTCGTAGTCCGCGTCCGTCGCCGCCTTCCCGTCGGCAAGCACATAGGCCGAGTTGAAGATGTTGAGGCCCTTGTTCTCCATTGCGCCGAAGTTGAAGTCGCGCACCGCCACGATCTGGAAAACGTCGAGATCGTACTCGCGGCCGAACACATCCTCGTCCCACGCCATGGCGTGCTTCAGCGACCGCATCGCATACTCCGCGCGCGGCGCGTCTCCCTTCTCGACATAGATCGACAGCTTCACCGGCCGGCCCGACTTGGTGGTGAAGTCATCGCCCAGCACGTCGAAATCGCCGCCCACGAGGGCGAACAGATAGGACGGCTTGGGATGCGGGTCTTCCCACTCGGCGAAGTGATAGCCGTTGTCGAGCTCGCCCGTCTCCTTGGGATCGCCATTGGAGAGCAGGTAAGGGCAGCGCGCCTTTTCCGCCTCCATCCTCACATGGAACTTGGCGAGCACATCAGGGCGGTCCGGATAATAGGTGATGCGGCGGAAGCCCTCCGCCTCGCACTGGGTGCAGAACCGCCCGCCGGAAATGTAGAGGCCCGACAGCTCCGTATTCGTCTCCGGCGAAATCTCCGTCTCGATCTCCAGCGTAAAGGCATCGCCCGGCTTGAAGATCACCAGCCCTTCGGCATCGACCGCAAAATCCTGGTCGCCCAGCGTCCGGTCGTCAATGCGGATGCTCTTGAGCAGCAGCTTCTCGCCATCGAGCCGCAGCGGCGCATCCGCCTCGCCCGTGCG
>DASYKO010000574.1:0-13613 GCA_035995285.1 Hyphomonadaceae bacterium
ACCTTGGAAATCCGCCCAATGGCGGACCCTTTGCATACATTGGTCAATGGCCCAGCGGGACTTAACCAACAATGACGCGCCTGCGGTGGCGCTGAGCGGCGTGCGCCGCCTGCTGCTGCGGCTGGTCTGGCTGTATGGCGCCTGGGCCGTTGCTCTCGGCGTGCTTCTCACCCTCTGGCTGGTCAGCGTCCCCGGACTTGGGCCGGTGATCGACGCCACAAGCGAAGCCGCGAAAAGCGGCGTGGCTGGGCTGGTGCTCGTAACCACGGTCATGGTGCTGACGGCGCTCGTGGCCATCCTGGCGATGGTTGTTTCGCGTCAGCATCCCTCGCCGCGGGGCCGGGCTCTGGGCTTCGGGTTCAGGAAGTGGCGCGCGCAGGTCGCGCTGCCCACAACCACGATCGGGTACGTTGCGCGCGTTGGGCAGGCGACGATCATAACCGTGGGGGCGGTTCTCGTCGGCGTTATCTTCTCGCTGTTCTCGCCCACGCTCAATGTGGCGCCGTCGGTTTACACGAACGTGGTCGCCGCGATCGTCATTGCCTTCACGTTTCCCGCGCTGGTCAGCGAGCGCGCCGCGGCTGCGGTCTCGGCGACGGTGCTGCCGGAGGCGGCATCCCTGCGCAGGCTTCTGCTTATCGCAACCGTGCTCTACGCGCTTGCCGGGGGTCTCGAGATCCTGCGGGGCTTTGGCCACTCATGGGTGGTCTGGCCGACATGGGGACTGACCTGGGTTCCGGCCCTGATTGCGGTCGAGCTTGCGTTGCGTGCGCTGGCGCGCCTGTTCCTTCCTGAGCCCTCGCCTGCGAGCGCCCGCGCGGCGACGGAAAGCATCCTGGCTGACGTCTTCACCCGCGGCCCGCGCGCGCCCGCGCAGCTGATCCGGACGCATCTCGGCATCGATTTTTCGCGCAGCTGGGCGTTGTCCTACCTGAGCGCAGCGCTTGTGCCGGCTCTCGTCATCACGGCCTTCTTCTGCTGGTTCCTGACCGGCTTCAAACTGATCGGCACGAGCGAACGCGGCGTCTACGAGCAGTTCGGGGCGCCGGTCGCGGTGCTCGGTCCCGGCCTGCACGTCCTGGCGCCATGGCCTTTCGGCAAGGTGCGCCCGGTTGAGTTCGGCACGATCCACTCCGTGGCGACCGGAACCGAAGAGGCCGCCGACCCCGCAGAAGGCATCAGCGCCGAGGACTCTCCCCCGGCCAGCCTCAATCGTCTCTGGACGACCACGCACGCAACGCAGGCGCAGTACCTGGTGGCCAGCGAGAGCGGCGGCAAGCAGACCTTCCAGACGGTCAACACCGAGATCCTGGTGCTCTACCGGATCGGCCTGACCGACGCCGACGCAATGCAAGCGGTCTATGGCGTCATCAAGCAGGAAGACGTGGTGCGCCAGGCGGCGAGCCGCCTTGCTCTTCGCTATTTCGGCTCCCGCACGCTTGAAGCCGTCATGGGCGCGCAGCGCGAAAGCCTGCAGGAAACACTGCGGTCAGAAATTGCCCGGGACGTGGCAGCCGCCAAGGGCGGCATTGAAATCGTCGGCGTTGTGATCGAGGAAATCCATCCGCCGGCCGGCGCGGCCGCGGCCTACCACGCCGTCCAGGCTGCAGGGATCAACGCCGAGGCCAGCATTTCCACCGAAATCGGAAAGGCCGCGGCGACGTCCGGGACCGCGCAATCGGAGGCGATCCAGCTGCTCGGCTCGGCGCAGGCAAGCGCGGTCGAGACGGTCGAGACCGCAAACGGCGATGCCTATCGTTTTGTGGCGGACAAGCGGGGCTACGATCTCAGCCCGCGCTCCTTCCTCATGGAGCACTCCTACCGCAATCTTGCGTCCGCGCTTGTGCAGACGCCGCTAACCATCATCGATCATCGCCTCAAGGCCGGCTCGGGCACGGTTATCGACATGCGCGCCTCGCGCGCCGGCCAATCCTCTAAGCCTGATTCCAGCGCGGCTGACCCCGCGATCTCAGACCAATCCCAGAACCAGCCCTGATCACGGCGCCAACATGACCAACTCATCGCACGGCCCTGAAGACGAAAGCGGCGGACGCATGGGCGCGATCACCCGCTGGAGCGTGGCCGGAGGCATTGTCGCGGTCGCGATCGCCGCCGCCAGCATCGTCATGGTTCCAGCGGGCGAAGCGGTGGTCATCACGCGTTTCGGAGACCCGGTCCGCGTCCTCACCCAGCCCGGCCTTGCCTTGAAGCTGCCTGTGCCGTTCGAGTCTGCAACCTCGATCGACCTGCGCCTGCGCTCGACATCGACCGGCCTCCAGGATGTCGGCACGCGCGATGGCCTGCGGGTGCTGATCCAGTCCTATGTGACCTGGCAGGTTCCCGCCGACGGCCAGCGGGCGCGGCAATTCCTGCGCTCCGTCCGCAACGATCCCGATGAGGCGGCGCGCCAGCTGCGCAGCTTCGTCAGTGCGGCGCTGCACATCACCACCAGCAACTTCAATCTCGCCGACCTGGTGAACACGGACGCATCGAAAGTCCGGCTTGATGCATTCGAACAGCAGCTCAAGGATCAGGTCGCTGCGCGTGTCCTCGAGGTCTATGGCGTCAACATCACTCAGGTTGGCGTCGAGCGGATGACCTTGCCTCAGGAGACACTGGACGCCACGGTTGCACGCATGAGCGCCGAGCGCGAAACCGTCGCTGCGGCGCGGACCGCCGAGGGCCTGCGCCAGGCCGCAGCCATTCGCGCGGACGCCGAGCGTGATGCAAGGCAGGTGGTGGCCAAGGCCCGTGCAGAAGCTGCAAAGACCGAGGCCGACGCCGTGCAGGAAGCCTCGCGCATCTATGCCGGCGCCTACAAGGCCGATCCGGGCCTTTATTCGACGCTTCGCTCGCTCGATACGATCAACAAGGTCGTCGGCCCCAACACCGGCGTCATCCTGCGCACGGATGCGGCGCCCTTCCGCTCGCTGGTTGATGGGCCGAAATGAGCGATACAGGCCGCCACGAACACTCGCCCTCACCCGAGGCGCAGCAAGGTCCGCCGCCTCCGGAGGCGACGGGTGCGTTCCTGCAATCCGTCGTCATCGGGTTCCGCGCGGTCTACATCGCGATCGGGGTCATGGCGGCGGTCTGGCTCTTCAGCAATTTCAGCCAGGTTGCCCCGGGCAGCCAGGCCGTGGTGATGCGCTTTGGGCAGATCGACCGGACGCAGGATGCCGGGCTCGTGCTGGCCTTGCCTCGTCCTCTCGAGGATATCCGGATTCTGCCCGGACCTGCGCGCCAGTTGAGCCAGCCGGTAAAAGCCTTGCCCCCTACCAGCGGCATCACGGTTTTTTCCGATGATCCGAGCGGCTCGGAGCTAGCCAACGCAGAATCCTTCGTCACCGGCGATGGCAACATCGTGCTGCTGAACGCCACGCTGCTCTATCGCATCTCGGACCCGCGCGCTTACGTGCTGTCGGAGAAGCATGCGCAGGCGGCGCTGGACCGGTTGTTCCGCTCGGTCGCCGTGCACGTCACGGCCGGGCGCAATCTCAACGATTTTCTTGTGGTCCGCACGACCAATGATGGCGGCTCGGCGACGGCGTTGCGCACGGCGGTGCTGGACCAGCTGGTCACGGAGATGAATGCCCGGCTGCAGGCGCTTTCCACTCAGGGCGCAGGGCTGGGCGTCGAGATCCAGCGGATCGACATGACTGCGCTGCTTCCGCCGGACGCCAAGGCGGCGTTCGACGCTGTGCTGACCGCCAGCCAGGCGGCGGACCAGGAAATTGCAGCCGCACGGACGGAAGCGGAACAAAAACGCCAGCAGGCCGACCGGGAACGTGAAACTCTCGTAAGCGCGGCGCAAGCCAAAGCCATCGAAATGGTGTCAGACGCCAACGTCGATACCGCAGCCATTCTGGCCCTGGCGAAAGAAGCGACCCCCAGCACCCGCAATGCCGTGGCCTGGCGCGCCTATCGCGACCGCGTTGCGAGGTTGATGACCAAGGTAGGCGCCGTTACACTCGTTGATCCGGCAGACAACACACGATTGGTCCTGCCAGGGAGACAGTGATGTCAGTCATTACCGGCGCAGCCGTAGCCGACCTGGAAGCCGCCCGCGCGCCATTGCTCAATCGCGCAGAGCGGTTCGCCCTGGGGACCCGGATCACGCTGGCGCTTGCTGCAGGATGCCTGCTGCTCGTGGCGACCGGCATCCATTTCCTGTTTCCCGAGCAGGGCGCGATCGCCAACCTCGTCGCGGGGCTTTCGGCGGCGCTGGTGGCCGTTCCGGTCCTGACCGAAGCGTGGGAGAGCCTGCAGCATCCCAGCCTTGATGGCGTGACCGAGCGGCTTGTTGCGCTTGCCCTGATCGCTGCCTGGGCCACGGGCGACCTGTTCACGGCCGCCCTGCTCCCGATCGTCATGACAGTCGGCCACGTGCTCGAGGAACGCAGCATGATCGGGTCGCGCGAGGCCGTGCAGGCCCTCACCCGCCTGACTGAAGCCGACGCACGGCGGATCCTCCCCGGAGGAGACGTCGAAATGGTGCCGACCGATCAGCTTCGCGTCGGCGACCTCATCGAACTCCGCGCCGGGGAACGGGTGCCTGCCGACGGCATCGTCCGTCACGGCGAGTCCAGCCTCGACTGTGCTTCGCTCACCGGGGAATCCGTTCCGATCGACGTCAAGACGGGCGACGTTACCCTTGCCGGCGCAATGAACGTTGACGGCCTCCTACAGGTCCAGCTGACGCGCGTCGGCCAGGAGACGACGCTGGGCCGCATCATCGCACTGATGCTGGAAGCTGAAGAAGCCAAGCCGCCTGTGACGCGCCTGCTCGACCGCTATGCGGGACAGTACATGGCGCTTGTGCTGCTGGTGGCGGCGGGCGTCTGGTTTGCCACTGGGAACCTGCCGGCGATGCTGGCGGTGCTGGTCGCCTCCTGCCCGTGCGCGCTGGTGCTTGCGGCGCCTGCGGCGTCGATCGCCGCCATCGCGGTCGCCGCGCGCCACGGCATCCTGATCAAGGGGTCGGGCTTCATCGAACAGATGGCCGACGTATCTGCGGTCGTTTTCGACAAGACCGGCACGATCACCACGGGCGAGCTGAGCCTGTCGCGCGTCGTCCCTGTCGCCGATATCGGGGAAGACGTCATCCGCCTTATCGCCGGCAGCCTTGGCGCGGCGAGCAACCACCCGTTGAGCCGGGCCGCCTCCGGGGCGCTGTCCAAGGCGGACCATGTTCAGCTCGAAGATGTCCGTGAAGTTGGCGGATTCGGCGTGACGGCAGAGTATCAGGGGCATCAGGTCGCTCTTGGCCGCTCTGACCTGTTTGTCCGGCTTGGCATGCAGCCGCCGGCGGCGCCTTCGCACGAGGGCCCGATCGCCGGCGTCAGCATGGGTGGCAAATTCCTGGGCTGGCTGCTCTTCCTCGACGAAGTCCGGGACAATGCGAGCGAGGCCGTAGCGGACCTCAAGAGCCTGGGCGTCGAACGCGTGCTGCTGCTTACGGGCGACCGGAGAGACGTGGCTCAGGTTGTCGCCACCCAGGTCGGCATCAACGAAGTCCACGCGGGCATGCTGCCCGAGCAGAAAATGGACAAGGTGATGGCCGAGATCAAACTCGGTTATCGCCCGATGGTGGTCGGCGATGGGATCAACGATTCGCTGGCGCTTCGCTCAGGCGCGGTCGGCGTTGCGATGGCTCTGCAGGGGGCGGATGTCGCGGTGGCCTCGGCGGACGTCGCGCTGATGACGAACGATCTCCGGCGCCTTGGCACATGCATCCGGCTGAGCCGGCGCTGCCGCCGCACCGTCACGGTCAACGTCGTGATCGGTCTTGGCTTCACCGTTGTCCTGACGATCCTCGCCGGCGCCGGCGTGCTCGGCGTCGAGGCGCCGATCATCGCCGCCATCCTGCACAATGTGAGCACGTTCATCGGCCTGGGGAATGCCGGTCGCATCCTGCGGTTCGACGAGACCGGCCAGGCGCCAGTTCCGGCTCAAGCCGCCTGAGTCATCGGCGGCCTGAATTCTCGGTGAGACAGATCGGAGAGCGTCAGGCCGCCAGATCGTCAGGCAGTCTGACGCTTTGTCGTCCCGGCGCCGTTCAGGTAGCCGAACAATATCCCGATCGACATCCACAGCACGCTCTGGATCCCCAGCGAGGCCAGGCGGAAATTCCACAATGTCGAGGCAGGGAAGTCCGCGGGCACCTCGTTGATCGAGGGCATGAGAAGAACGGCCGCTCCTACGACAACCAGGTAGGCGATCGCCGCGACCACCGAGGCATTCCAGCCGCCCAGTTTCGGAACCAGCCTGCTGCGCAACATCGACCCGCCGATGGCCGCAGCCACGGAGATGGCGATCATCAGGAAGTAGAGCGCCGTCCGCATCTGGATGGTGTCGCCCTCGCCCACTGCCGGAGGGTTCGCCGGATACTTGAGCGCCGGCACGACATAGACCGCGACTAGGCCTGACAGCGCCAGCACGACCGATGTTGCTGCAGGGCTCAGATTTCCCATCCGGCCGTTTCCGAAGGCGAACAGCACACCGAACATGCCGCCAAGTCCTGCGCCCAGCACGACGAGGCCGGTCAGCAGGCCGATGCCGCTCTGCACGTCCCGGCTGAACATCTCGGGTTCTTCGGCTTCTTCAGCGGCGCCTGCCGCCTCGGCGGCCTCGTGATCTGCAGCACCGGCGGCGCCTGCCGCCTCATGCTCGTGATGGTGGCCCTCATGCGAGGCCTCGAAGCCGATGGCGACTTCCACCGACGGCTCGCCGAACATCTTCGCCCAGCCGAACGCCAGAAGCCCGGCGACGATGCCGACGATGATGCCGCGGATAATCAGACTTCCGACCATGTTGTCCCCTGCCAGCCGATCTTAAAGCGCCGTCGCTTAAGTTACGAAATCAATGGCAAGGGAAGCCCAGAAGGTGGCGCGCGTCGTGGACGAATTCGTGAATCGCGGAGCCTTTGACCAGCGAGGTCGCTCCCTGCTCTGCACCAACAAAGTAGTAGGACAGCACCATCACCAGCCCGCCCAGGATCGCCCAGGGCACGATTTTCGCGATCGGCACCGCGGCAGGTGTGGCAACCGATGCAGTGGCTGCGGTGTTATTGGCTTCCGTATTATCAGCCATCCTGGTCTCCGTACGTTTCCTGTATACGATAATCAGAGTTACACAGGCCGATGGCCACTGCAACGCGCAGCGTCATGCGCCTCAAGTTGGTGTGATACGAAGTAAAGATTGGGTCGGGGCCTCGGCCCGAAGGTGAACCAGGCATGACACAAGCATGAAAAAGGCTTCATGGCGACCAAGCTGATTTTCATCTGCCACGCGACGACTCGCGATCTCCGCGCAGCAACTTTTGGCGGCGACGCCGCGCTGGACGATGTGGGGCGCAAGCAAGCCGAGCGGGCGGCAGCTATCATTGGTCGGGTGGACCAGTGCTGGTCGAGCCCTGCCCTGCGCTGCACGGAGACCGCCGCGATCCTTGGCCTGACGCCGACGATCGATCCCCGGCTTCGCGAGTGCGATTTTGGCCGGTGGAATGGGTTGCGGCTTCAGCAGGTCATGCTCAAGGAGCCGCGCAAACTCATGGGCTGGATCAAGAATCCCAGCTCGGCCCCGCATGGCGGGGAGACGATCCAGCAGGTCGTGGACCGGGTCTCCAGCTGGATGAAGGACCGGATCCGCGACAAGGGCGTCACCGTCGCCATCGCCCACGCCTCGGTGATCCGGGCGGCGGTCGTCCACGTCATCGAAGCGCAGTTGCCCTCCTTCTGGCGAATAGATATCTCACCGCTTTCGCGTACCGAGCTTCGCACCAATGGCCGCAGGTGGGTCCTGCGGTCCCTGGGGCCAATCGCAGGCAATGAAGAGACGGACTAGGCGGGACGGCGCGCTCATTGCACGCTGTCTGGGCACGCTGCCAGGACAGGCTGTGAGAGACGGCCTGCAATTGCCGTCCGAGAGAACTGAATGGACGTGAAGGACAAGCGTTTCTACGTTTTTGCCGCCGTCGCGATCGTTGCGCTGGTTGCCGTGGCGTTGGTTAATCTCATTCAGGCCGCGGGGTCTGGCCCTACTGCGAAGACGATCTCCTATTCCCAGTTTGTGACCGATGTGGCCGCCGGACGGGTCCGCAGCGTCATCATGGCGGGCCAACAGATAGCCGGCGTGCTCGACGACAAGACCGCCTTCAAGACCTTTGCGCCGAGCGATCCGGATCTGGTTCACATGCTGCGCGAGAAGGGTGTGGCCATCGTCGCCGCCGCTCCGCCCGATGACGGGCATTCCTTTATCGCCATCCTCACCACGCTATTGCCGACGCTGCTGCTCGTGGGATTTGCGATCTACTTCATCGGCCGCATGCCGGGCGCAGGCGGGAAGCAGATGGGGCTGGGCAAGTCCAAGGCCAGGCGGTTGGAGCCAACCCCGGACGCCGTTACGTTTGCGGACGTTGCGGGCGTCGATGAAGCCCGTGAGAGTCTGCAAGAGATCGTCGACTTCCTCCGTGACCCGCAGAAATTCCAGCGGCTGGGAGGCCGCATTCCCAGCGGCGTTCTGCTGGTCGGCCCGCCCGGCTCGGGCAAGACGCTGCTGGCGCGAGCGATCGCCGGCGAAGCCAAGGCGCCGTTCTTCTCGATCTCGGGCTCTGACTTCGTCGAGATGTTCGTGGGGGTCGGCGCCTCGCGTGTGCGGGACATGTTCAACGCCGCCAAGAAGAGCGCGCCGTGCATCATCTTCATGGACGAGATCGATGCCGTCGGCCGAAAGCGCGGCGCTGGCCTCGGCAGCGGGAGCGATGAGCGCGAGCAGACGCTCAACCAGCTGCTTGTCGAGATGGACGGATTTGAATCTACCAGCGGCATCATCCTCATTGCCGCCACCAACCGGCCGGATGTTCTGGACCCTGCCCTGCTGCGCCCTGGCCGCTTTGACCGCGAGATCGTGGTCGCCAAGCCCGACGTTCGCGGGCGCGAGCACATACTGAAGGTCCATGTGCGCAAGGTGCCACTCGGACCGGATGTCGATCTTGCCGCTGTCGCACGCCGCACGCCGGGCTTCACCGGCGCTGAGCTGATGAACCTGGTCAACGAGGCAGCCCTGCTCGCCGCGCGCCGCGCCGGCCAGAGCGTGGGCATGAAGGAATTCGAAGACGCCATGGACATCGTCACCATGGGCGTTGAGCGCCGGACCCACGTGATGACCGAGGACGAGCGCCGACTGACAGCCTATCGGGAAGGGGGGCGCGCCATCGTCGCCCTCGCCGTCCCGGCTGCCGACCCGGTTCACAAGGCCACGATCATTCCGCGCGGCCGCTCGGCGGGTATGGTGAGCCAAAGGCCTGACGACGACCAGAAATCGTCGACGCTGCAGCAGCTGACATCCCGTCTTGCAATCCTGATGGCCGGCCGCGTTTCGGAGGAGATCACGTTCGGTCCGGATCGTGTGACGTCCATCTCGGCCGGCGACATTGAAGAAGCAACAGCGCTGGCTCGTTCCATGGTGACGCGCTGGGGCCTGTCGCCTGAGCTGGGCGTGATGGCCTATGGCGAGAACCAGGACGAGGTGTTCCTCGGTCATTCCGTGGCGCGCCGGCAGGACATCTCGGAAAGGACTGCCGAGGCGATTACGGTCGAGATGCGCAAGTTCATCGACGCGGCGATCGCAGATGCCCGCCAGATCCTGACCTCCCGTCGCGGACAACTGGAGGCGCTTGCCCAGGCCCTCCTGGAGCGCGAGACGCTCAGTGGCGACGAAATCCGGGCTATCTTCGCAGGAACGCCACAGCCGGATTAGTCGCGGCAACCGCGCCCGACGCAGCCATCCGCTCCCCCGCTATCGCTATTAGCGCTTCGGTTTCGGCTCGATCTTGATGCCTTGTCTACGTCCGTAGAATGTGTTTGTCTACATCTGTCGACGGATTCGGAGCGGGTGATGGCCAAGATCTCGGACGCTGAAAGCACGGTGATGAACGTGCTGTGGGACGAGGCGCCGCTCGATGGCGAAGAGATCGCCGCCCGCCTCAAGAAACAAAAATGGAGCCGCACGACGGTGCGCACGCTGCTGGCCCGGCTCGTCCTCAAGGGCGCGGTCAAACAGAAGAAGGCCGCAGGCAGGAAGGACCAGTTCTCGCCGCTGATCGAGCGCGCCGCCTATCAGCATGCCGAAAGCCGAAACCTGATCGACAGGCTGTTCGATGGGAAAGTGAGCCCGCTCTTCGCCCAGCTCGCCGAGCGCGAGGATCTCACCGACGAAGATATCGCCGAACTCAAGGCTCTTATCGAGAGGATCGAAGATGACCGCCGCTGACATCATCGCCGCCCTTCTCGCCGTCAATCTCGTGGCCAGTATCGCTATCCTCGCCGTGCTCGGCTCGCGCGGAGCCTTGCGCCGCATGGCCGGGGCGCAGGCCGCCTATCTGAGCTGGCTCATCGTTCCCGCCGCCGTTGCAGCGTGCCTCATCCCCGCGCGCATCGTCACGATCGAGATGCCGGTATCTTCGCCAACCGCCGCAATCTCCTCTGACGCGCCATCCATCGCTGTTGATGCGCAAGCTTTTCCCGCTGCGCCGCCTGTGCAAACCGTTCCAGCCCCGGCCTCCGCCGAGATCTCTCTCCCTTCGCAAGCCGGCCTTCCAGCCGGTCAGGTCATCGACCGGGCGCCGGGGCTGGTTCCGCGAGTCTCGCTGGACCTGGCGCTGACCATTGCAGCCGTCGTCTGGGCCGCAGGCGCCATCGGCGCGCTGGTCTTCCTGTTCCTGCGCCAGGCTCTCGCCGTGCGCGCGCTTGGGCCGCTGGCGCGGGTCTCTTCTCATGTGTGGCGTGCAGCTCAGTCAGCCATTGGCCCCGCTGTCGTCGGCATCTTCGCCCCACGCATCGTTCTGCCCGCCAATTTCGAAGCCGCATTCGACGACACGGAGCGCAAGGTCGTGCTCGCGCACGAGGAGGCGCACCTCAAGGGCCGCCACACGGCTGTAAAGGCGCTCACCGAAATCGCCGTGTGCCTCAACTGGTTCAACCCGCTGGCGCATCTTGCGGCCCGTGCCATCGCGATGGACCAGGAATTGGCCTGCGATGAAACCGTCGTGCAGCGCTATCCGGCGCACCGGAAGGCCTATGCAGCCGTACTCCTGAAAACCCAGGCTGGCCCACGCGCGCCTCATCTTGCTCCACTGGGATGCTATTGGCCGGCTGCCTCCGAGCCCGCCCTGAAGACGCGGATCGTGCAGATCCAGCGCAGTGCGCCGGGCGCAAAACGCCGCGTTGTCGGCGGCAGTTTGCTCGTTCTTGCCGCCATCGCCGTCGCGGGCTGCGCGTGGATCAGCCGCCCGCCGCAGACGCGATATGCAGCCGCGGAGCAATCGGCGCCGTCCGCCGACCAAGCCGCGCCGTCGCAGTCCGAGCCCGCGCTGCCTTACCCGGGGGCCATCCACCTCGTCGCGCCACAACAGGCCAATCCGCCGGCCCAAACGGGGGAGCCGTTGCAAACTCCACCGCCAGGCCCGGCCGTCGCGTACTCCGCATTGCCGTTCGGAATGGATGGCCGCCCTGCCTCGCTCGGCATGCCGGGCAGGCCGGAATCCTCGGGTCGCGGGTCCTTTGACCTGACAGGCAAGGTCGAGAAGATCGAATTCCACGAGACCAGCTATGTCGTCTTCGTCCGGGCCTCTTACCTTTCCGCTCCTCGCAATTGGCAGGTGGCCTATCTCGCCCTCGGCATCCAGCCCAACGCGGACCTCTGGGAACTGAACCCGACCAACTATTTCGGCGATCCGGATTCCCGCAGGGCCATCGAACTGGATCTTCTCAATCGCGACATCAAGGTGACCGGTTTCAGCCCGATCCCGAACACCTGCCAGCCTGCCTGCAAGATGACGAAGACCTTTCTGGAGGTTCTGAAGCCGACCGCACTGCCCGCGCTTGCACAAGAAAGGCCGTTCGGCATCACGGAGATGCTCCGGCGGTACGATCTCTCGAAGATGGCGGTTGTCGTCGGCACGGTGAAGCGCATTGAATTCTCCGACCGGGGCGTGTTCGACATCCATGTCGAGGGCCCGCAGCGCGGCAGTTCGGCGGCGCCTGTCTACCAGGTGCGGTCCGAATACAACGTTCCTCGTGCGGACATCAGGGACCGGCTCCTGAACCAGACGATTCTGGCGGCGGGCTGGCCGGGCAAGGCGCCGGCCGATGCAATCTGCGAGACAAACTGCGGCCTCTATGCAACCGATATCGCATTCGAAGGCGGATCGAGATTCACGCCTATGGGCGAGAGGCTGGTGTCGCCTCCGGCTCAGTATTACTGGAATGCGGATGACTCAAACGGGGCGCCAATGCTCTCGCCGGCCTTCTTCGGCAACGCCTACAACTCCTCCGCGCAGGTCATGGAGGGATGGGACATCGCCGCGCCCGTCATGATCGAGGGAAAGATCGTGCGCAGGGACGATGAAGGCGTGTGGGTCGAAGCGCAGAAGGCCGAGCCGGCGACCATGGCCGGGGCAAAGCCCGGAACGCTGTGGCGTGTCATCTACCCGGATCTGAATGAGCCTCCCTCCGCGAACGGGCGCACTACACAATGGTTCAGGGAAAGGATCGCCCTTGAAGGCCGCACCCTGACCGTGCGCGGCCTCATGTCCGTGGACAAGAGCTGCAAGCCTACCTGCACCATGCGCGGAGCGGTCTGGAAGAGCAGGTAGCCGCGACCGGCCGACTTCGGAGCCAGAATTGGGGGGCCTCATGAAAACGCCCGGCCATGTCTTCCAACCAGCGCTCCTGTTGCTGGCCGCCCTGCTGTTCGTCTTCCCGGCGGCGAGCCTCGCGCAGGCCGCGCCCGCCAAGCCGCTCGATCCAATCGCGGCCATCGTCGATGCGTTCAAGACGCACGACGTCGTGGCGCTCGGCGAGGGCAATCATGGTAACGAACAGGGCTCGGCGTTCCGCGAGAAGCTCTATCGCGATTCGCGCTTCCAGGCCGCGGTCAACGACATCGTCGTTGAAGCCGGAAATGGCCGCCAGCAGGCGATGATGGATCGTTACATCGCCGGCGAGGATGTGCCGGAAAAAGAACTGCGCATGGCGTGGCTGCTGACGACACAGGCGCACACCGTCTGGGACAGGGACATGTACCGCGACATGTTCCGCACGATCCGCGACATCAACCGCACGCTTCCGAAGGCAAGGCAGCTGCGCGTGATCCTGGCCGATCCGCCGTTTCCGCCGGAGCCTGGCAGCGGGCCGATGATCTTCGACAAGTTTCCAGCGGACATCGTGCTGAGCGAAGTGACAGCGAAGAAGCGCAAGGCGCTGATCGTCTATGGCTCGCTGCACTATCTACGCGTGCAAGCGCAGCCACAGCAGACGCCTGGCCAGCTCGCGCCGGCGCGGCCAGCCAGCATCGTCGCCCGGCTCGAGACAGCCGGCGTGAAAGTATTCTCCATCAATACGGTTCCGGGCACCGTGGCGGGGGGCGCTCTTCCCAGCCTGCAGGCCGACATTGCGCGCTGGCCGGCGCCTAGCCTCACCATGGTCAAGGATACGCCGCTGGGTCTTGCGCCATTCAGCTTCTATCAGCCGAACTATCCAGGAACGCTGCAGGAGCAGTTCGACGCCCTGCTCTATCAGGGCCCTCTATCCGGGATGACCCAGGCGCCGCCG
>DASYKO010000575.1:0-2090 GCA_035995285.1 Hyphomonadaceae bacterium
GCCTTGGAAAGCGCCTCTACAAAGGCGTCGACTTCCTCGGCCGTATTATACAACGCGAAACTGGCCCTTGCTGTAGCAGTAACCCTTAAATGGGACATGAGCGGCTGGGCGCAATGATGCCCGGCGCGAATCGCCACACCCTGCCGGTCCAGGATCTGGGCGATGTCGTGGGGGTGGGCGCCCTGCAGCG
The DNA here is from genome assembly GCA_035995285.1 of Hyphomonadaceae bacterium. GTDB lineage: Bacteria > Pseudomonadota > Alphaproteobacteria > Caulobacterales > Hyphomonadaceae > UBA7672. Next base: position 191 of record DASYKO010000575.1, read on the forward strand.
AGAAGGTCAGCACCGGCCCCTTCCCCTCCGCGGTTCCGTGGATGGTCAAGCCGTTGATCCCCCGCAGCTTCGATACGGCCCGATGCAGCAGGTCGTCCTTGTGTTCCCTGATGGCCGCCCGATCGAGTGCTTCCAGCCACTGGATCGCCGCGCCCAGTCCGATGGCCTCCAGAATCGGCGGCGTGCCCGCCTCGAACCGGTGCGGCGGCGCGTTGTAGGTGATCGCCTCGCGGGTGACCGTTTCAATCATCTCGCCCCCGCCCTCGAACGGCGGCAAGGCTTCGAGCTTGGACTTCTTGCCATAGAGCACGCCGATGCCCGTCGGCCCGTAAAGCTTGTGCCCGGTGAAGGCGTAATAGTCGGCATCCAGCGCCTGCACATCCACGGGGAGGTTCACGACGGCCTGACAGCCATCGAGCAGAACATCCGCGCCAACAGCATGCGCCATCCCGATCGAGCGCTTCACGTCCGGCACGGTGCCCAGCACATTAGACATGTGCGTCAGCGCGAGAATGCGCGTCTTCTTCGACAGCTGCTTCTCGAGGCTATCCATGTCGAGCGAGCCATCCGGCAGGAGCTCGACCCACTTCAACACCGCCCCGCGACGCTCGCGCAGGAAATTCCACGGTACGATGTTGGAATGATGCTCCATCACAGAGAGCACGATCTCATCGCCCGGCTTGATCGACTGCCCGATCCCGGCCGCGACGATGTTGATGGATTCCGTCCCACCCTTGGTGAAGACGATCTCGTCCACCGACCCGGCATTGAGGAGCCGCCGAACGCTCTCGCGCGCATTCTCGTAAGCCTGCGTCGTCTCGTTGGCGAGCGTGTGCAGGCCGCGGTGAACATTGGCATAGCTGCCGCGCATGGCGGCGGTCATCGCCTCGATCACGGCTTCCGGTTTCTGCGCGGAGGCGGCGCTGTCGAGATAGACCAGCGGCTTGCCATGCACCGTGCGGCGCAGGATGGGGAATTGCTTGCGGATAGCGTTGACGTCGAAACTCATTTGGCCGTCCCCAGCCAGGCGTCGATCCGCGCTTCGATCTCGGCGCCAACTTCGCCCAGCCAGTCCGGCAGGGCTTCCATCAGGAAAGCGCGCGTGATCATCGCGCGCGCATCGATCTCGGGCAGGCCGCGCTGGCGCAGGTAGAACACCGCGTCCTCATCCAGCCGCCCCGCCGTGTTGCCATGCGCGCAGGCAACGTCGTCAGCATAGATTTCCAGTTCCGGCTTGGCGAAGACTTCCGCGCCCTCCTCCAGCAGCAGCGCATTGTGCGCCATCCGGGCATCCGTCTTCTGCGCCGCGCGCTCGACAAGAAAGCGCCCCTGGAACACGCCACGGCCGCCCTTGCGGGCAACCCCGCGCACCAGCTGGCGCGTCACGCCGCCCGCCGCGCCGTGAGAGATGCGCGAGGTCAGATCGACATGCCGCTTTGCTCCAGCAAGATAGACGCCGTTGAGCTCGATCTCCGCGCTCTCGCCCGTCGTCGCGATGCTGGTCTCGATGCGTGTGAGCTTAGCGCCCTCGCCCAGGACGAACTGGCGATAGCTTGCGCCCTTGCCGAGCCTGACCACGGCCTCGTTCAGCACGATCGCGCCGCTTGTCTCACCCGCCGGCACGAAATTTTCCTGCACCACGATGCGGGTCAGCTTCGCGCCGGGCTCGACCTCGATCTCGATGAACGCCGGCACGATGCTGCGCAGCCCCACGCCGGTAACGCTGATCCGCTCCACCAGCGTGGCCTCGCTGCCGGATCGGGCGATGATCTTTCCGTATTGGCCGGCGTCGCCGTCTTCCTGCCGGTTCTCGAACGTCTCGCCCTTGGTCTCGATCGTGAGCTCGCTCGGCCCGTCGCCGAACAGTTCGGCCAGTGAGGCGATCGGCCCGAGCGGCGCC
>DASYKO010000576.1:0-2229 GCA_035995285.1 Hyphomonadaceae bacterium
CGAAGCTGCCAGGAACGCACCGCCGCAGCCCTGCTCCGTGATCTGCATGGACACCCAGTCGATCACCTGGCAGCCCGCTCCGCCGGAGCCCATACCGGCGCCTGCCATCGTGCCGGACGCATACAAATGGCCGGACGCACGGCCGATCTAGGCTTGCCTCAGCGCTTGGCGCCTGGCGCTTGATTGCGCGGCAGTTGATCCCCCGCCCTCCTGCGCTATCACAGCGATGGGGGAATGCTCCCGGGAACAAGACCCATGATTCTGCGCGCCGTCTCTGCCTTTGCCCTGCTCGCGCTCGCCGCCTGCGGCCAGCCGCCTGCCGACAAGACCGCCGAGGCGCAGCAGACGCCGGCGCCGGCCGCCGCCCCGATCGAACAGCCGCCGCCGCCGCCCGCCGATCCCCTCGCCGTGGGATCGCAGGACGCCAAGGATGATCTCTACTGCGCCGGCGTCATCTTCGCCGAGAACCCTTCGCCTGATGGAGCGCTCAATCCGACGGACGAGGCCGTGCTGCGCAAGGCGCAGGCGCTCGGCATCATCCTGGCGGAATCCGGGATCAACAAGATCGTCGAGCAGAAAGCCGCTCACGCCACCTACGGCGCGCTGATAGCAGACGCCTATACCGACCAGGCCGCCAAGGATCTCGCCGCGAAGAAGCCGCGCATCAAGCTGGAGAAATGCTACGAGCGCGCCAAGGCAGTGCCGGTGGTTCAGTAGTCGCGGGGTTCAGTTAGAGGGGACGCGGGGATGAAGTTTCCAAAACTCCGGCGCACGCAGTGGCTGGGTCTCGCCGCCGTCATCGTGTTCGGCGGGCGCCTGGCGTTCATGCTCTTCGACAAGAAGGATCCGGATGTCCTGCCCTTGGGCGTGCGCATCTCCGACCTGCCGAAGCCGCCGGAAATGCCGATGCCGGATCTCAACCCCATTCCCGCCAAGCCCCTGGAGGTCGGGTCGCAGGAAGCACGTGACATGCTCTACTGCTCCGGCGTCATCAGCGCCGAGAGCAAGGCCAAGCCCGACGCGCCGATGGAGGAATCTCTCCCGCGCATGACGGCCGCGCTCGCGCTCGCCAACGCGGGGCGCAGGAAGCTGGAGGTGGAAGGCGCGGTGCAGGGTTTTGGCGCGATCGCGGTCGACACGGCTTGGGGCGAGAAGGCCGCTGCCGATTACGCGGCTGGCAAGCTTGCCATCCCGCTCGCCGACTGCATGAAGAAGGCGGACGCCTTGCCGCCGCCTCCGCCCGATCCCAACGCGCCGAAGCCCGAAGACCTTACGTTGAAGGGCTCGCAGGCCGCGCGCGATGATCTCTACTGCGCCGGCGTGATCAGCGCCGAGTTCGACCACAAGGACCAGCATCCCGACGAGATGTCGAAACAGATCGCCGCCATGCGCGCGCTCGACGAGGCGGGCCTTGCCAAGCTGCGCGCCGAAAGCGTCGCGACCGAGGGCAGCGGCGCCGGCTTCAGCCTCGCCTTCACCGCCAAGGCCAATGCCGACTATGAGGCGGGCAAGCTGCGTATCCCGTTCGCGGATTGCATGAAGCGGTCAACCACTGTTCCGCCTGCTGCCAACTAGGTTCGGTATTAACCCGAGCGAAACTCAAAATCGCGGCTCGCCCTCGCCTTCGCCATGTTTGCGGCGCCATCGCAAGGCGATCTCTGGCGCATCAGGGAGATGGGAAGCGGGATGAGCGTGCTGAAGAAGATCGGCAAGTATGCGCTGTGGGCGCTCGGCGCCTTCGTCGTGTTCTTCATCGCTGTCGTTATCTACAACCTCTCCTGGTTCGAGAGACCGCATGGCGATGGCAAGATCAAGCTGATCGCCCATCGCGGCGTGCACCAGACCTTCTCGAAGGATGGAGTCGGCAACGACACCTGCACCGCTGACCGCATCTATCCGCCGACACACGACCTGATCGAGAACACGCTGCCCTCGATGGAGGCGGCCTTCGCGGCCGGCGCAGACGTGGTCGAACTTGACGTGCACCTCACGCCCGACAAGCAGTTCGCGGTGCTGCATGACTGGACGGTCGATTGCCGCACGGAAGGAAAAGGCGTCACCGAACAGCTCGACATGGCGTATCTGAAAACGCTCGACCTCGGCTATGGCTACACGGTCGATGGCGGCAAGACCTATCCCCTGCGCGGCAAGGGCGTCGGCATGATGCCGACCCTGCCCGAAGTCCTCGCCCGCTTCCCCGACAAGCGCTTCCTCATCAACTTCAAGAGC
>DASYKO010000577.1:0-7165 GCA_035995285.1 Hyphomonadaceae bacterium
CTGATGTGGAAGAGTGAGCGACGCTCCTCTTAGGCCATGCGCAACTCGGTGAGATGATTATGTTCGACCACATAGGCCTTGTCGTCTCCGACCGCGAAAAGGGCTGGGCGTTCTATGAGCGGCTGCTGGCGCCGCTGGGCATCACGGCGCTGAACAGGAATCCACAACCGAATGGCGAGGGGTGGATGGTGATGTCGACGGGGGCAGTGCAATCGCCGTTCTTTGTGGTGGCGGCGGGCCGGCCCAGCTTCTGGTCGGCGCCGAACCAGCCGGCGCAGAGCCCAGTGCATCTGTGCTTTACCGCGCCATCGAAAGACGCGGTCGACGCGTTCCACGCGACGGGCCTGGCCCTCGGCGCAAAAGATAACGGCGCCCCCGGTGTCCGGCGGGCGCCGTTCTATTGTGCGTTCCTGATCGACTTCGACGGGAACAATATCGAGGCGGGCTGTTACCTGCCCTGAACCTCGATCAGGCTTTCACTTTCGAGATCGTCGTCCACATCTTGGCGAGGGGAGCGGCGCCGTTGTCGGCCTTGATCTCTGCCCACGTCGCCTGAGCGCCGGCTTTATCGCCGGAGCGGTTCTGCGCGATGCCGAGGTGGAGCTTCACGATGTCGGCCTTGCCGGCGTCAGTGATGCCCTTGGCGAGGGCGGCCTTCATGAGTTCGATGGCCTTGGCGTTGTCGCCATAGGTCATGTAGGCCTCGCCGAGGTTTGCGATGGTCTCGCCAGTGCCCTTGGCGAGCGTGTTCTTCTCATCCTTGGCCAGCCCCGCCTTGTCTTCAGCCGCTTTCTTGTTCGCGTTGGCGAGCGTTGCCGTCGCCTTGGCGCTGAGTTCGGCCTTGAACGGCTCGAGCGCTGCAACAGCCTCGCCCGGCAGGCCCTTGTTCACCGTCTCGTCGGCGTAGGCTTCGAGTTCGTTTTGCGACAGCTTCACGCCGGCGGCGAGCGCTGAACGGTAGATGTCGATGCGGATGTCCTTGCCGGCCGTGGCGAAGCCCGGCGCGGTCTGGGCCTTGGCGAGATAGCCCTTCCAGTTGTTGTCGGTCGGATAGTCGGCGACCAGCTGGCCAAGCGCGTCGTAGTATTTGGCTTCATCCTTGGCGGTGTTGTAGGCGCTCATCAGCAGCTTGTACTGCTGCTCGGTCGGCTTGCCGGCTGCCTTGGCGGCGGCGACGGCTTTCTCGACATAGGCAACGCCCGCCACGTCGTTGGCTTTCAGGAGTTCGTTGCCCACGGCCATCGTCTGCTCGGGCGTGCCGCCGTATTCATCGACGTAGGCCTTGAGGTAGCTTGCGGTCTTCGGATTGTCCTTGAGGTTGGCGTAGGCCTGGACGAAGCCGTACTTGTAGGCCTTCACCATGTCGGGCGGCGTCAGGCCGGTGTCGAGCGCGTTCTGGAGATAGACGACGAGGTTGGTCCAATCCTGGGTCGAGGACGCCATCGGAATGCGGAGCCGTTCGATCTCGTACTTGTCCTGCGGGGTCTTGGCGAGGGCCCAGGCGGCGTCGAGCTTCACCTTGCCCGTGGCGTAGTCCTTGGCCTGCAGGGCGGCATAGCCTTCCTGTACAGCCGCCACGAGTTCCTTGCTGCTCAGCCCCGGGCCTTGCTGCTGTTGCTGCGGTTTCTGCGGGCGCTGGGCGAGCGCAGGCGGGGCGGCGATCATGGCGCCGATGGAAAGGGCCGCGGCGATCGCCACGAGGGAGGGGAAGCGGGACAGGGTCATCGTCACTTTCTCTTTGCGGGCTCTTTCGAGCGGGCTTAGCGGGGCTCTTTCGAGCAGGACCAGTCAAGCGGGATACATTTCCCGGGGCAGGCGGACAACGCTCCTTTGCCGTGGAACTGCGGTGAAAGCTGCACAAAGCAGACACTGGAGTTGTAACAGGTAGTTGAACCCTGCGGTTTGAAGGCGCAGGCGCCGCAACAGGCGAATTCCGGTTCACCATCCGAGGTGACAAACTGGAAAGGCAAACCCGGCGGTTTCCGGCGTCCCTATCGGCCGCGCGGGGAGGGACCGGAGCACGGCGGCAACGCTCACATTTTGCTTCGGAAACCCACTTCTATCCTTTGCGGGAAGGGCGTATCAGGCGCGCGCACTGAACAAGAGGATTCCAGTCCCATGGCCTACGCCGAATCCGAAGCGCTGAAGCGCATCAAGCCGTCCGCGACGCTGGCCGTTACGGCCAAGGCGCGTGAGCTGGCGGCCAAGGGCGAGAAGGTGATCGGGCTGGGCGCGGGCGAGCCGGACTTCGACACGCCCGACAACGTCAAGCAGGCCGCCATCAAGGCGATCATGGACGGCAAGACCAAGTACACCGATGTCGACGGCATCCCGGAGCTGAAGCAGGCGATCGTGGCCAAGTTCAAGCGGGAGAACGGGCTCGAGTACAAGACCAGCCAGGTCAACGTGTCGCCGGGCGGCAAGCCGGTGATCTACAACGCGTTCGTCTCGACCCTGAACCCGGGCGACGAGGTGGTGATCCCGACGCCGTACTGGGTCAGCTATCCGGAAATGGCGGTCATGTGCGGGGGCAAGCCCGTCTTCGCCCCATCGACGGCCGAGGACAACTACAAGCTGAAGCCGGAAGCGCTGGACCGCGCGATCACGCCGAAGACGAAATGGCTGATCTTCAACTCGCCGTCCAACCCTTCGGGCGCGGCCTATACGAAGGACGAGCTGCGCGCGATCGCCGACGTGCTGCTGAAGCATCCACAGGTGTGGATCCTGACCGACGACATGTACGAGCACCTGGTGTTCGACGGCTTCCAGTTCTTCACCATCGCCCAGGTTGAGCCGAAGCTCTACGAGCGCACGCTGACCATGAACGGCGTCTCCAAGGCCTATTCCATGACCGGCTGGCGCATCGGCTATGCAGCGGGACCGGAGCCGCTGATCAAATCCATGGCCAAGGTGATGAGCCAGACGACGTCCAACCCGTCCTCCGTCTCGCAATGGGCGGCGGTCGAGGCGCTGAACGGCACGCAGGAGTTCATCAAGCCGAACCAGGAGCTGTTCAAGAAGCGCCGCGACCTGGTTGTGAGCATGCTGAACCAGACGGACGAGCTGCGCTGCCCCACGCCGGAAGGCGCATTCTACGTCTATCCGGACTGCTCGCGCGCCATCGGCAAGACCAGCGCCGGCGGCAAGAAGCTGACGAATGACGAGGATTTCGCGGCGGCGCTGCTGGAAGAGGAAAAGGTGGCCGTGGTGTTCGGCGAAGCCTTCGGCCTCGGCCCGGCTTTCCGGATCTCCTACGCGACCTCGACCGAGAAGCTGGAAGAGGCGTGCCGGCGGATCCAGCGCTTCTGCGGGAATCTCAAGAAGTAGGCTCTTGGAGCGCCGGGCCCCCGCCCGGCAGACGCGCGCAAGCGCGTACGGCGGTCTTATCGGCTTGCGCCGATCTGCCGGGCAGGGGCCCGGCGCTCCACGCAATTTCGCGCTTGCGGCGATCCGCGCGTTTGACGGGAAATCCGGATTGATTCATCTCTAGCCACGGGACCGGGCTGGAGGCTGAACCGCAATGAACGCGCTCGATGAGCTGGTGTTCCCCGGCGTTGCGCTTTTTTTCGCAAGCCTTGTTTTGACGACCATTTCCCTTTGGGTGGCCGGGCGGCTGACGCCCTGGTTCATGCAGGAAGCGGTCGATCCGCCGTCCCTGCGCTCCTACTTCCTCGAGCCTTCGGCTGACATGAGCCTGAACCGCGTGCGGTTCACGACCATGGGTATCGCTGCGGCAATCATGCTGGCCGTGCTGTTGGTCCTCGCCATCGGCATCCGTTTCGGCCGCTGACCTCACGTCATCTGCGGCGGGCCGCCGCAGACGGGGCTTTCCCATCCTCCCGTTCAAATCTCAGACCTCAAAGGGGCAGGGACAGTGTTCGATTTCGACGCCGCCGACATCGCCGCAAAATCGCTCATCCTGATGACCGCCGTCGCCCTGGCGGGCGGGTCGATGTGGGTAGGCGCGAAGCTGGCCCCCTGGTTCCTCCGCGAGAAAGTTACCGCGCCGAGCGTGCGGCAGCTGATTCTGTCGGACGACGAAATGGAAGTCTCCTACCGGGTGCGCGTGACCGCCTGCGGCCTTTCCCTCGCGGTGATGCTGGCAACCCTGCTGGCCATCGTTCTCGGCGCCCGCGTCATCGGCTGGCATCCGGGCGCCTAAGCACTTTTCCTGCTCAACCTGAGTTGATCTTCGCTCGGCGGCGGGATTTGTTGGAAGCATGAAACGCATCCTCGCCGGCGCATGTGCATTGGGTTTGATCGCCTGCTCGCCACAGGGCGAGCCGGCTGCAAAGACTGACGCCAAGCCGGAAGCGGCCAAGCCCGCCGAGGCTGCAGCGGCGGACGCTGCCGAGGTCTTCACCTATGTCTGCCCGGCCGGAAAGACGTTCAGCGTCTCCTATGACGAGGGCTTCACGACGGCGACGGTGAAGTCGGGCGCAGATACCTACAAGCTCCCTGCCGTCATCTCCGGCTCGGGTACCCGCTATTCCGACGGCAAGGTCGAGTTCTGGGAGCACCAGGGCGAAGCCATGCTCAACGGCACGCCGGGCGGAGACAGCGGCAGCTGTCCGCGTAAGGAAGAGCCGAAGTAGCAAGCCGAAAGCTTGCGCCGAACTGACGTCGGAACAAGGTGCGGACCCCCACCTGACCTCCCCCTTGCAGGAGGGAGGGACCGCGTTGCTTGAGTTGGACACCGAACTGAGATTTCAGTCGCAGCCGCCAATGTCAGACCGCTTGTAAGCTGAAAGCCCCAGGGTCCCTCCCTCCTGCAAGGGGGAGGTCAGGTGGGGGTCTGCACCTTGTCCCAATGCCAGTTAGCGACGCCCCCCAGCTTAAGCCATCACCTTCAGCTCTTCCCGCAACTCCAGCGCATTGCCCAACGCCGCACCCTCTGCCGTATTGTCGAATATCACCCAGGCGGGGACTTTCTCGGCTTCAAGCCGATGCCGCAAAGCCGTGATGAACGGCGCTTCGTAGGCGGAGTAGTACATGCGCGGAGAGCCGTGCAGGCGGATATAGGTGAGGCCGCGCCAGCCGCCGGGGTCGGAGGCGTGTGGGGCGGGGATGGGATCGGCTGCCGCGCGAGCGATGCGGCGTTCGGCGAGCCAGGCGTCTACCTCCGGCGTGAACCAGGAGCGGTGGCGTGGCTCGACGACGGCGGGGACGAAGAGGCGCCTGGCCAGCGACTTGAAGAAGGCGCCGGCGACCGGTTCGTCGAAGGCGAGGGTAGGCGGGAGCTGGACGAGCACAACGCCCAGCTTGTCGCCCAGCCCGGCAGTCTCGTCAGCAAAGCGCGCGAGGATGTCGTCGGGGTCGCGCAGCCGCTGGTCGTGGGTGATCGCCTTGGGCAGCTTGGCCGAGAAGCGGAAACTGCGCGGTGTTGATGCGGCCCAGCGCTCATAGGTCTTGCGCATGTGCGGGCGGTAGAAGGAGGAGTTGATCTCTGCGCCGTTCAATACCAGCGAGTAGCGCCGCAGGTGCGTTCCCGCGCCGGGAAAGTCGCCCGCATACCGGGAGGAAATCCCCCAGCCCGCCGTGCCGATGCGGATGTCGCGCTTCGCCATGGGGATAAAGTGAGGACGGCGCGAAAAGGTTCAATAGGCGCGTGCAGCACGGTATTGCCGCGATTTTACACTGAAAGGCCGCGGGAATTACATTTTCGGCGTTATGAAAGCGGGATAGCGTGGAGCAGTAAGTCGGGGAGTTACCCATGAAATTGCGTACCGTTCTGGCGGCGTCAGTCGCGCTGATCGCCCTGCCGCAGATGCTTGCGCCGGCCTTCGCGCAGGAAAAGTCGCTGCAGCTCACCATCTATGCCAACGACCTGGCGCTGGTTCAGGACAAGCGGCCGATCGAGCTTACAGGCGGTCGGCAACGGTTGGAGTTCGAGGGCGTCTCGGCGCAGATCCGGCCGGAGACAGTGTCGCTGGCGGCGCAGGGCATCACCATCGTCGAGCAGAATTTCGACTTCGACCTGCTGACGCCCGGCAAGCTGATGGAGAAGGCGGTCGGCCAGACGATCACCATCGTGCGGGTGAACCCCTCGAACGGCGTGGAGACGCGGGAGCGGGCGGAGGTTCTCTCGACCAATTCCGGCGTGGTGCTGAAGTTCGGTGATCGGATCGAGGTGCTGCGGGACGATGGCCTGCCGGTGCGGGTGATCTTCGACAAGGTGCCGGACAATCTGCGCGCCAAGCCGACGCTGTCGGTGACGGTGAATGGCGACCGGCGTGGATCTCGCCCCGCGACGCTGAGCTATCTGACGCCCGGGCTCGGCTGGCGGGCGGATTATGTGGCGCTGTTTGATGATGGGACGTCGAAGCTCGACGTGCAGGGCTGGGTGACGCTGACGAATTCCAGCGGCACGACATACGACAATGCGCAGACGACGCTGGTCGCAGGTTCGCCCAAGCGCGCAGGTGAGTATGAGGGGCCTCAGTATCGCGGCGGCCAGCGCCCGCAGCTGGCTCAGGCGGGGACCGAGACAGGCGATCGCGAAAGGCTGGGCGACTTCTACCTCTATCCGATCGCCGAGCGGACAACGGTCGCGAACATGCAGACCAAGCAGGTGAGCTTCCTCGACGTGCACGGCGTGCCGGCCGAGCACGGCTATGAATTCCGCAATTTCTGGATGGGCACGGAGGAAGACGCGCAGAGCGCCAAGTCCGTCTACAAGTTTTCAACTGGGTCAGCAAAAGGTCTGGGCGACCAGCTGCCTGCCGGGGTGCTGCGCTTCTACATGCGCGACAAGAAGGGCGATCCGCAGTTCATCGGCGAGAGCACGATCGACCATACGCCGATGGGTTCGACGCTTTCGATCGCCACAGGCGACGCCTTCGACATCAAGGTGAAGCCGACGGTTGAAAGCCGCGAGCGGGCAGGGCTGCTACGGTGGACGACGAAGATGAGCTATACGCTCACCAATGCGAGCCCGAAGGCCGTCAGTGTGACGCTGCTGCAGGACGGGCTGTGGGGAGATACGCGGATCGTGACGGAGAGCCAGCGTTCGACGCGGGTCAACTCCGAGATGGCGCAGTGGATGGTGAATGTGCCGGCCAATGGCGAGGCCACGGTCACTGTAACGTTTGACTCCAGGTATTGAGTTCCATGCGCCTCGCGCAGCTCAGGGGCGTTGCAATCGCGGTGCTGGCAGCGATGTCGG
>DASYKO010000578.1:0-7531 GCA_035995285.1 Hyphomonadaceae bacterium
AGTTCGAATTCTGCACGCCCTCCGCAATCCCCTTGAAGGCGAGCGGTGGACCGAGGTCGTACTCGGAGAGCAGCGCTTCGAGGGCTGCATCGTCAATGTCGGTGTAGACGGCCATTTTGCGTGGTTAGGGGCTGGAGGCGCAGGACGCAAGCAAAAGGCCTGTTTAGCTGGATAACAGGCACGATTTTGAGCGCGCTTTGCGCAGATGCGGCGCGCGCCGACATGAATTGGCCTCGGGGGATGCGGCGGGTGATTTCAAACATCGTCGTCCGGTGTCGTAGGGCGCATTAGGCCGGAGGCCGTAATGCACCTCTTTCGTTGGCGTGGCGCAATGGTCGCTTTATATGCGCCGTTCGTAGGCGTGGAGGGATGGTGCATTACGGCCTCCGGCCTAATGCACCCTACGTACGCGGCTTCTCATTCAGGCCGGTGGAAACCGCCTGGGATGCTGTCCTCCGTTAAGGCGGAGGGCCGGGGACGCAGGATGGCCCTGCGTGTGTTGGGCATCCGCCATTACTGGCGGCTACCGGTAGATAAAAGAAACGCAGCATCCTGCGTCCCCGCATTCGTTATGCAGCAGCCTCGGACAAGGCGCTCTGTGTTTCGCGCCTCTGCCGTAGGTGTCGCCGCCGGCGTGCAGGCCGTGAGTGTTCTCTCACGGTCCCTGGACATCCCCCTCCCTTGGCAGCTCCCGATCGGCTGCATTCAGGAGGGCTGAGCTTGATCCATCATCGTCCATGGCGGACTCAGGAGCTCCACGCTCGAACGCATCGCCTCCGCGCCGTTGAACAGCGTACGACTGCCCTCCATGCGGAGGCGATGGGTGCAGTATCTCACGGGTTTTGAGGACCTACAGTTTCAGAACGCGAAGATTCTTCATTTTGTGGAAAATGCTGAGGAAACGGAGGGAGCGGCGCCGCCATAACGGTGGTGGGTTTTCGGAAAGTCACCACCGTTATGGGCCTGGCGCGCTGACCTGGTGTGCTTGGTGAAATCCTTGGTGGTCTTGGTGAGAACGGCCTGGGCCGGTGGGCGGGGTGGGACAAGTTTTCAACACGAAGACACGAAGTTCCCCTCAGCTGCGTGAGGCGTGTTGGCGGCGTTCAAAAGATTCAAACACCAAGGTCATCTGCCTACGCTCCTTCGGAGCTTCGGCAAGGCGGCCAAGGATTGCACCAAGGACACGAAGTTCTCCTCTGCATCGATGCTTGGGACTGGGGAGCGAAAGAGCCGGGCGGGCGCCGGCGCTCCCTTGTGGGGGCGGCGCGCACCCGCGAGTGCGCGGGTGGGGTGAGGGGAATTTCTCGACGCGTCTACTTGGCCGGGGCCGCATCCACATGCACCGCAAACGGCGCGTATTTGGCGCGGGCGCGGGCGAGGCGGGCGGTGAGGTCGCCGAGGACATCCGGGTGGAGGGAGGAGACGTCGTAGGTCTCTGCGGGGTCGGCCTTGAGATCGACGAGGAGTTGCCAGTCGTCGCGCGTGTCCAGCGGCGCTTCGATGCCGCGGTAATAGCTGCGCACGGCGAGCTTCCAGCGATCCGTGCGAATGGCGGCGACGGTTTCGTTGTTGAACAGGACGAGTTCGTCGTGAGGGGATTTTGCGTTGCGGGTGAGGACGCTGGAGATATCGCGGCCATCGAGTTCGGCGGCGGGGAGCGGGCCGTTGGTCCATGACATGAGCGTGGGGAGCAGATCGATGTTCATGGTCATCGCGTTGCTGACGAGGCCGGAGGGAATGCGGCCCGGCTGGCGGGCGATGAAGGGCACGCGATAGCCGCCGTCCCACGCCGCGCCGCCCTTGCGCTCGCGCAGGCCGGCGGTGGAGCCCTCGAACCAGGGGCCGTTGTCGGACGTGACGATGACCAGCGTGTCGTTGTCGATGTTGAGCTGTTTCAGCTTGGCGAGGAGGCGGCCGACATTGGCGTCGATCTCTTCGACGACGTCGCCGTATTCGGCGGCCTTGCTGTGACCGGCATGGGCGGGGTTGGGATCGAGGGGTACGTGCGGGGCCGTCAGCGCCAGCATCAGGAAGAAGGGGCGCTGGGCGTTGTCGTCGATGAATTTGAGGCCGCGCTGGAAGAAGCGTTCGGTGAGGCGGGGCGGATCGACGTCTTCCTTGGTGAGTTCGACGCCCGGCTCGGCGTCGTAGAGCGCCAGCGGTTTCATGTCGTGGCTGTAGGGCAGGCCGAAGAACAGGTCGAAGCCGTGGCCGGTGGGCGGCCAGAAGGGCGCGATGTGGCCGAGGTGCCATTTGCCGACGAGGGCGGTGGCGTAGTCGGGCTTGAGCGCCTCGGCGATTGTGGTCTCGGAGAGCGACAGGCCGCGTGTGTCGTCGGGCTGGATCACCTGCCAGGCAAGGCCGGTGCGGATGGGATAGCGGCCGGTGAGGAGGCCGGCGCGGGATGGCGTGCAGATGTTGGCGGAGGCGAAGAAGGTGGTGAGGCGGGCGCCTTCTCTCGCCATGCGGTCGAGGTTTGGCGTCGCGATCATGTGGTTGCCGAAAGCGCCGAGGTCTCCATAGCCGAGATCGTCGCAGAGGATGAGGACGATGTTGGGTTTGGGGCGCTGTGATGCTGGCTGCGTGGCGCAGGCGGTGAGCGCGAGCGCGGTAGTGGAATAGAGGAAGCTGCGGCGTGAGAGCATGGCCTAACGGATCACACTACGCGCGCAGTTTCCATAGTCCTGTTACCTACCAGACGCGCCGCTGCGCTGCTTCCTGCAGCTGGCTTGCCCGGGCGCCGTCGAGCTGCTCGACCCTGGCCACGTTGCAGCGTTTTCCGGCGGCTGGCCGGATCTCGTAGGCATTGCTGGCCAGCAGGCGCGAGGACCAGGACGGGTGAAAGTTGAAGTCGCGGCCGCGAACTTCGACCTGTTTGCAGGCTTCCTTCAGGGTGACGAGATAATGGTCTCGTGAAACGTCGCGATAGAGGATGGTCTGGCTGTCGATGACCCAGGCAGCGTCGAAGTCGTGGTGAAGCTGGAGCGCGTCGGCGCTGGCGCCGTCGATCGTGACCAGTGTTGTCTTCGTTTCAGGCTGGGCCAGCGCGGGCGCTGCCGCCAAGGCGGCCATCGCAGCGAGGGTTGCAAGCGAGGATACAATCAACTTCTGCATGACCGCTCCTTCCGGATGAGGGTGTCATCCTAGCAGGATTGACCGTCCTGTTCCATGCGTGCGGGGCGGCGTTTTTTGGAACGTGCCGCAGGGGGAAGCTCTCAGGCGCCTTCGAGAATGCGCGGGACGCGGAAGACGACGTCTTCGTGGGCGGTGGTGACTTCTCTCACCGAGACGTTGAAGCCAGCGCGGCAGGCGGCGATGACGCCCTGCACCAAAGTCTCCGGCGCGGAGGCGCCGGCGGTGAGGCCGAGGGTGGTGACGCCGTCGAACCAGCGCCAGTCGATATTGTCGGCGGAGGCGATGAGGTGGGCGGATCTTGCGCCTGATCTCTCGGCGACTTCCTTGAGGCGGACGGAGTTGGAGGAGTTGGCGGCGCCGATGACGAGGACGAGCTGGGCCTGGCCGGCGATCGCTTTCACGGCTTCCTGGCGGTTGGTGGTGGCGTAGCAGATATCGTCCTTCCGCGGCTCGGCCAGCTTGGGGAAGCGGCGGCGGAGGGTGGCGACGATGTCGCGGGTGTCGTCGACCGAGAGGGTGGTCTGGGTGACGTAGGCGAGGTTTGTGTCGTTCTGCGGCTGGAAGGCTTCGGCCTGTTCGACGGTTTCGATCAGGGTCATCGTGCCAGGGTCTAGCTGGCCCATGGTGCCGACCACTTCGGGGTGGCCGGCGTGGCCGATGAGGAGGATGTGGCGGCCGGCGCGGGCGTGGAGGCCGGCTTCGGCGTGGACTTTGGAGACGAGGGGGCAGGTGGCGTCCACGAACGTCATTTCGCGCCGGGACGCCTCTGCGGGGACCACCTTGGGAACGCCGTGGGCGGAGAAGACGACGGGGCGGTCATCCGGGCATTCGTCGAGCTCTTCGACGAAGACGGCGCCCATGGCTTCCAGCCGCTTAACGACGTGCGCGTTGTGGACGATCTCGTGGCGCACGAAAACCGGGGCGCCCCATTTGGCGAGCGCCTGTTCGACGATCTGGATGGCGCGGTCCACGCCCGCGCAGAAGCCGCGGGGGGCGGCCAGTAGAACGGTCAGGTCGCGACGCGACGATTCGCCTTGTGTCATGCGGATATCGGGGGGTTCAAAAGGGCCATGAAATCGGGCCTGATTTTCGCCTTTATGCCCGTGTGGTGTGCGCCGTTGCGCGGGGTCGTCTTTAGAGGCTATCACGCGGGAACAATAGATGGGCCCCTCCTATCCGCGTCAAAAGGGGCTTGAGGACCGGGAAGCACCAGTGAAGCGTATTCTACCTGTGAAAGCCGGTCTTGCTGCCGTGGCTGCCCTGGGGTTGGCCAGCTGTTCCAGTCTCGATGACAGGCCGAACGTGGGCCCGTGCCCAGTCGTGGGTTCGCTCTACGATGCGCAGCGGCTGGTGGAAGTGACGGGGACGGAGCGGCACGAGAATGTCGGCTTCACCGGCGCCATCGAGAGCGTGAAGGGATACTGCCGCTACACCGGCAAGAACCCGATCACCATGGAAGTGGACATCGTCTTCGCCTTCGGCAAAGGCCCGCAGGCCAAGGGCGACACCAAGACCTACACCTACTGGACGGCGGTGACGCGGCGGGATTCCTCGGTGCTCGCCAAGCTCAACAACGACCTCAAGGTCACGTTCCCCAAGGGCGTGGACGAGGTGCGACGAACCGTGACGGTGAACGGGATCGTCATCCCCCGGGCGACGGAGACGATCTCCGGGGTCAACTTCGAGGTGCTGGTGGGGTTCGACCTCACGGACGAGCAGCTGGAGTTCAACCGGTCGGGCAAGCGCTTCCTGATGAATGTCGGCGTCGAGCTCAACAAGCAGGCGCCGGCCGCAGCCGCCCCCACAAGCAACAAGCCGCCGCGTATGCCGTAAGGCTCTTTTTGAGCCGGGTAGGCTAGGGCGGTTTCATTCGCTAAGAGCCTTTTCCCATGAGTGCGATTCAGGATTCCGTAGCCAAGGATCTGGCCACGCAGCTTTCTGCTGCAGCCGGAGAAGCGTTTGCGAAGCTGGGGCTGGACCCTGCTCTTGGGGCCGTGCGCCGGTCGGACCGTCCGGACCTTGCCGACTACCAGTGCAATGGCGCGATGGCGGCGGCGAAGGCGGCCAAGAAGAATCCGCGCGAGATTGCAACCGCGGTGGTCGAGGCGCTGAAGGGGCATGAGCTGATTGCTGCGTGCGAAGTGGCGGGCCCGGGCTTCATCAATGTGAAGCTATCGGCGGCGGGCCTTTCGCGGCAGGCCGAGGCGATTGCGAAGGATGAGCGGGCGGGCGCGGGGCGTGTGGCGCAAGCGCGGCGCGTGGTGATGGATTTCGGCGGTTGGAACGTGGCCAAGGAAATGCATATCGGCCACCTGCGCTCGACGGTGATCGGAGATTCGCTGCAGCGGCTGTTCCGGTTCATGGGCGATACCGTCACCAGCGACGTTCACCTGGGCGACTGGGGGCTGCAGATGGGACAGCTTATCAATGAGGTGAAGCTCGAGCAGCCGGACCTGCCGTATTTCGTCGAGGGCGCGACGGGGCCGTTTCCAGAGACGAGCCCGGTGACCATGGATGATCTCGGGCGGCTTTATCCGCAGGCGTCGGCCAAGTCGAAGACGGATGAGGCGCGGCGGGAGCTGGACCGGAAGGCGACGGCGGAGCTGCAGGCGGGCAGGCCGGGATACCGCGCGCTGTGGCGGCACTTCTGCAATGTGACACGCGTCGGGCTGGAGCGGGAGTGCGCGAGCCTCGGCGTCAAGTTCAACCTGTGGAAGGGCGAGAGCGACGCCGAGCCGTTCGTGCCCGAGCTGGTGGCGGACCTGAAGTCTCGCCAGATCGCGGAGCTGGATGCGGGCGCGTGGATCGTGCGGGTGGCGCGCGAGACCGACAAGATGGATCCGCCCATGCCGCCGATCATCCTGGTCAACCGGGATGGCGCGATCGGGTATCACGGGTCCGATCTCGGCACGATCATGGACCGGAAGCGGTCGATCGATCCGCAGCTGACGCTCTACATCGTGGACCAGAGGCAGGCGCTGCACTTCGAGCAGG
This sequence comes from Hyphomonadaceae bacterium, assembly GCA_035995285.1. Classification (GTDB taxonomy): domain Bacteria; phylum Pseudomonadota; class Alphaproteobacteria; order Caulobacterales; family Hyphomonadaceae; genus UBA7672. Next base: position 6,130 of record DASYKO010000578.1, read on the forward strand.
TGTTCCGGGCGAGCGACCTTGCCGGCTACATGCCTGAGACGTCGCTGGAGCATCTCGGCTTCGGCACCGTGAACGGGCCGGACGGCAAGCCGTTCAAGACGCGCGATGGCGGCATCCTTAAGCTGCATGACCTGATTGCGCAGGCGGACGACACTGCGCTGGCGCGGATGAAGGAAGCGGAGCTCGGCGCGGACGCCTCCGCGACGGAGCAGGCCGAGATCGCGCACAAGGTGGCGGTGGCGGCGATCAAGTTCTCCGACCTCTCCAACTCGCGGACGACGAACTACATCTTCGATCTCGACCGGTTTGTTTCGTTCGAGGGCAAGACGGGGCCGTACCTGCTCTATGCCGCGGTGCGGATGAAGTCGCTGAAGCGCAAGGCGGATGAAGCGCAGATCAGGCCGGGGCCGATTGTCGTCGAGCTGGATGCGGAGCGGGGGCTCGTGCTGGCGCTGGACGGGTTCGCGGAGGCGTTGCGCGGGGCCTATGACAAGCGGATGCCGCACATCCTGTGCGACCACGCATTTTCGCTGGCGCAGGCGTATGCCAGTTTCTGGGCGGCGGCTGCTGTGCTGGCCGAGCCGGACAAGGCCAAGCAGGCCTCGCGCCTGGCGCTCTCGATGGCGACGCTGAAGCAGCTGGAGCTGGTGCTGGGTCTGATCGGGATCGAGACGCCGGAGCGGATGTAGGGGCGATGCAGGGGATCGGGGTCGGAATCGAGTTTCGTGTCGATGACCTGTCCGGCGCCGAGGTGCAGGCGCTGGTGGCGCGGCATCTCAGGGGGATGCATGAGAATTCGCCGCCGGAGAGCGTGCATGCGTTCGGCATCGAGAAGCTGCGCCAGCCAGGCGTGACGGTGTGGTCGGCGTGGGTGAATGGGAAGCTGGCTGCGATGGGGGCGCTTAAGTCGCTGGGCGGTGGAGCGGGCGAGATCAAGTCGATGCGTGTGGACGACGGTTTTCTTGGCCGCGGAATGGGGCGTGCGATGCTGAACCACATTCTCGCCGAAGCGCGCCGTGCGGGGATGACGAGCCTGTGGCTGGAGACGGGATCGACGCCAGATTTTGCACCGGCGTTGAAGCTGTATGAGAGCGCGGGGTTTGCGTTCTGCGGGCCGTTCGGGGATTACCGGGAGGACCCGTTCAGCAGGTTCATGACGCGGGTGGCGTGAGGGCGGTGGTTTGCTGTCACGCTCAGTTCCGATGGGGCGGAGCCACTCACTGCATCCGGCGCTGACCCCCTCCTGTCCTCCCCCCTCCGGAGGCAGGGCTATCGCATATTGGGGATTGGGGTGTTGCGGGGGATTGCGAACGGGATTCTTTGAGGGCCGTCTTGTGAGGGAGGCGGCCGATGGGCGTTGCGGAGCTGTTTGCGGAGGTTCCCGATCCGCGTTGGCGCAATG
>DASYKO010000579.1:0-16393 GCA_035995285.1 Hyphomonadaceae bacterium
AAAGCTTCAACGGCAAGCTGCGCGACGAGCTGCTCAACATCGAAATCTTCTACAGCCTGAAAGAGGCGCAGGTGCTGATCGGGGCATGGCGCCGCCACTACAACGCCGTGCGTCCGCATGGCTCGCTGCGATGGAAACCACTTGCGCCGGAGGCCATCGTGATCCTAGCTTGGTCGGTCCGCCCTATCGTTTTCGTAGAAATGGAGGCGTCAATGCACTAACATTGAAACCGGACGCGCCGATGGGGGCCGGTCACTCAGCCGGCGTCTCCTTGTTCTGTAGGGCTTCGAGCTTCCGCTGCTCCTCGAGTAGAGCTGCATTTGCCCGCACCAGCGCCGCTTCCGCGTTGACCATCGCGGTGCGGTGCTCGAGATCGCGGCGCTCGTCATCCTGATCGGCCTCGTCCCGATCGCGCTGGAACTGCAGGCCGGCGGCAGGATCCTTGAGCAGATCGAGCTGACCGACAAATCCGGTAAGTGTCTGCAAGTCGCGACGCAGCTGCGGCGCGAACGTAACGGTCTGGCTGCGCTCGAGGACGTCCTTCAGATACGCGATCTCGTCCCGCCGATCGTTGACGAGCGTCTCGCGCGCATACACCTGAGGATCGCTGAGCACGACGACGGCGGGTGCCTGGGGCTTGCCCATATCGTAGTCGGAAACCGCCGTGCTGAACGGCGTGCTGCAGGAGGCGACAGCCAAGCCGCCCACAAGGGTCGCGATGCAGACTTTCATTTCCCCAACCCCATCCAAGCCCCCAACAGGCTACTAGCATTTTGCGCTCTGCCCTCTCGGAAGGCATCTGCGTTCGCGTGTGGGTTGAGTTGCTCAACAGGCGCATCGCCATATTCCTGGTTGGGAGCATGGCGATGCCCACTGGTTGACTGCCAATGGCGCCGTAACCGTACCTTGTTGTGGACCCTCTCGGCTACCGGCGACCGCCTAACCTGTCGGCACCAGCCAAACTTGTCGCCCGCAAGATTGAACGGGTCGCCGCCGCTTCAGTCGAACCACGTGACTTTGCCGAATAGTTCACCGTGCCTGTTCCGGCGACGGAAGGGTTCAACGATGGAACTCGGAATTTGAGGACGGCGGCCACGTGCATATCCCGTGGCTAAGAGGGGCGGAATGTGGTGCCTTTTATAGGACAAATCCCGAACTTTGGTCGAGTGGTACAAGGCGGAGTGGAAGCGGGTGAAGGATAAGTCCCCAAACTCCCCGAAGCCCCCGACCTCCCCGCATCGCCGCGAGAAACGGCCTCCGGCCTAGGTTGATGCCACCGCACCTTCGAGGCATCGCTCGAGGTTCGACAAGAATTCCTCCGCGTTCGGTTTGAAACCTTTGTCCATGTGCTGAAGCTGATTATCGATCCGCACACCTTTGATGATCGGTCCGGTCAGCATGTCGTAAGCGAACGAGTCAAACGTAACACCGCTGTTGGCGCCTTCCGGATGCTCCATGAGCTGGTTTCTCACGATGCGAATTGCTGGCGCCTTGAAGCTTGCGAGCCCCGGCAGGTCCCCAGCGATGTGCGTGATCCGGTGAGCTGTCACGTAGAACTCTTCGGCGCGGCGGCGAAGCTGATTTTCTGCGTCCTTGATTTGCGGTTCCCCCGGGCGGTCGGGATGCTCCGCATAAGCGCGCACCGCGCCTGCAAGTTGGACGGGTTTATCGGGGTCAGCTCGATTCAGTTTGATGGTCATTCCGCCAAGCGTAATCTCATCATTCTCGTTCGGCGTGAGACGAGCGACCAGGTAGATCTGATTGGTAAGGTCTACAATCTCGCGACTGACGTCCCGGAGTACAGCGAGCTTGTTCCTCATCTCACCCGCCAACTGCTTCTCCTGGGGCGCCATCGCGCTTTGAAAGCGCGCCACGTACCGATCAAACAAATCGATGACCTTGGAGTAGTCGAGCGGAAACATCATGATTCCCACACTATCTAAGAAGGACCACGCCGACGCAACTTGACTCTTCTCTAAGGCGTAGCGGTGCGCAAATCGTAGACTTCGCGGATGAATACCTATTTCGCCTACGTGCGTGTCTCGACAACCAAGCAAGGAAGCGGTGCTTCCCTCTCCCACAAGCAAGACGGTCGTTCGTACCACGCTCGACAATGTGGGTTCGTCGTCATTCCGATGACGCACGCCTGATAAAATGAGCTTGGGCTCCGCCCTCGCCTGTTACCATTTTCGCTAACGACGGAAATTCTTCCAGCCTAGCTCAAGGCATGGCTCACTCACGCCAGAGATGTGCGTGAAATGATCTGCTCGCTAGCGAATCCACTCGGCCTTGTCGGCGTACTTCTTCTTCAGGTCGCTGCACATCACGTAGATCTGACCAGATTGATTCACGCTCTCATCGCCATACTCGATCCCACTGCACTGCTTCGTGTCGAGGACATGGGCACCGAAGCGGCGGAGGGCAAGTACGTCCTGGCCGTCGAGATTGGTTTCCGGCTTGTCGGGTAGGTTTGCGAGATCGGCTCGCCGAAGTTCCCCCGGGAGTGTGAAGCCCTTGGCGACATCCGGCTTCGTCTTGGACAACAGGCTTTCACTGATCCAGCGTGGATCATATTGCGGTGCGGTGACGCGCGCGAAGCCATTCTGACGATCGTAGATCGTGAGTTTCTGACCAACGTACACCTTGTTCTGGACTGGGTACTCCGACCCTGGGCCGGAGCGTTCATTCGCTACGTCGCTTTTTACGAAGGCCGTTTCCTGCGCGTATGCCGAGCCGCATACCATGCACGCGGCAAGCATCGTGAAAATCGTTTTCATAGTTGGTCCCCAATGTTCGCGGTAATTCCGCAGAATTTAAGGACGGATGCAATAGGTGCCGGACGATCGAACATCAGGACCCACGAACGTTTTGGGCATGGTGTCAGGTATCAGCTCAAAGTCAGCGTGACCGAAGTGGGCAGTCTCGGCGAGACTGCATTCTGAGCAAATACGATGCTCTCAGTCGCGGCTTTGGCTTCTCCTAAAACCATCATACGGACAAGCGGTTATTTGAATCCACACCCCCTACACTGGATGAGGGGTACCTGTAGGTACGAGAAAAGGGGCGGCTCGTTTGGCCATAGCCGCCCTTCCCGCTCCTAGGTGGAGCTGCCGGTTGTCTTGTCTCGCTCGCGGATACGTTCTGCGAGCCAGTCGAGCACTTCACTCTCGATCCATCCAACGCGCCCTTGTCCAAGGCGCACCCTTTTCGGAAAGCGCCCTGCGTCCTCGAGCCGTTGGATATGTGCGGGAGAGTACAAGACTATCTCGCGTACCTGCTTCTTACTTAACAAGCGCATCGCCATACTCCTGGTTGGGAGCATCGCGATGCCCACTGGTTGATTGCCAATGGCGTCGGCAAGTTAGTGCAGCGCCCCCCAATCTTCCATAGGCCGGCTGGTTGCGGTGGCAGCCTTGAAGCGCGGGGGTTGGCGTCTGGCTCAAGCGCGCAGACCGCGAAGTTGCAAACCTTTAGCGGTGTTGCCCGCCAAGCACGCTGGGTTGTCCGTGCATATCCCGTGGCTAAGCGGGCGGGCGGTTTGTGCTAGTGTCTTGAAAGATTTGGCGCGCCCGAAGAGATTCGAACTCCTGACCCCCAGATTCGTAGTCTGGTGCTCTATCCAGCTGAGCTACGGGCGCGCGGTTTGGAGGGGCGGGTTGTAACGTTCGCAAGGGGGTCAGGCAAGGCCGGATCGCGCGAGGCGGCAGGAGGGGCCAAAAGACCGCAAAAGCTTGGAAAATGACGCGCTCTCCGGGAAGCAGAACCGTGTTTTTGAGGGCTACATCCGGCGAGATGCTCGGCGTCCGGCCGGCCACGGTTCGTGGCGCGCCCGGCCCGGCCGCATCCCGGATCGCGCCCGCGAAGCCTACTGCGTTGGGCGGCGCGCCGGTCTGCCTCGCGGCGCACCGGTCGGCCTCATGGGCGTCGGCGCTGGTGACGGACATACCATCATCGCCATGGAGGCAGGCGTATTCGTGGGCGGCGTTGGCGACCCAGAATTCGTACTCCCTGCCCCGGGCTTGTCTCAGCTCTCGGGTGTTCGGTCGTGGCCCGGCGGAACAGCCGGTCGCGAGGAACCGCTAGCGGGCGAAGGGTTTGGTGACGAGTTCGCCGGTGAGCAGCGACTTGTACCGGCGCAGAAGTTTCATCGCCGAGCCCGCCTTCTTGCTGTCGCGCGAGAACATCAGCTCAAGGGCCAGCCCACGCATGGCGGCGTTGTGGAGGTGGACCATGGCCTCGATCTGCGCCTTGTCGGTGATGCCTACGCTCTGCGCCTGCTCCCACACGCCTTCGCGCTGATACTCTTCGAGCGCCGCAATTACCGCAGGGAAGCGGGCGCCGAGTTCCTTGTCGGAGCGTGAGCCCATCATGATCTCGAGCAGCGCGGTGGAGGGAGGCTTGGTCATCGCTTCCCACGTCGCCATGGTGATGGCGAGATAGCGGTCCATCCCGGGCTTGGTGTCGGCCAGAAGGCGGCTGACGAGGCGGTTCTGCTTGCCGGCGGCGTATTCGGCCACCTCGATCATCAGGTCTACCTTGCTCGGGAAGTGGTGGAGGATGGCGCCGCGGCTCGCGCCCGCTGCATCGGTCACCAACTGCAGCGTGGTGGCGGAATAGCCGACGCGGTTGAGGCAATCGATGGCGCCTTCGATCAGGCGCTTGCGCATGGCGGCGGAGCGCTCGGCGTGCGGACCGCGCACCACCGGCTCTTTCTCCTTCACCCCTGCCGCTCGGCGCGTGGCCATTGCCTGTTCCTCTCCGGTCCCTGAATCCGGGGCCGAAAAACCGTCGGCCCACGATGTGTGGTCTAACGCCGAAAGTCCAGAATCCCGGCGCTCAAAGGCCGGCCCGGCGCGAAGCCCTTATTTCATGGGCCTTATGACGACGGCGTCACATCACGCATTCCCGTGGCAGGATAGCGGCGCATTACTCCCTTGGGCTTGCGAAAATGCTGGTCGAGGAAATCGGCTATCGTCCAGAAGTCGATGGGAAGCGGGGTTGTGCTCGCCTTCGTGGAGAAGGACGAGGCCATCGCCGCCAGTGCGGCCTTGTCCTCCGTGACATGGCCCGTCTGGCGCACTGAAGCAGAAACGCGCTAGAGAGGCGAAAATAATAAGTCCGTGCGGACTGCAAACAAGAATGGGGAAACAAAAATGATCGACGCGAAGATTGGACGGCGTTCGCTTCTGGTTGGCGCAAGCGCGCTGGCGGCCAGCGCATGGATGACGGCGGGCGCGGATGAGGCCTCGCTCTTCCCGGTTGTCGAAACCTCAGACGGAAAGGTCCGCGGCATCGTCTCGGGCGGCGTCTCGGTGTTCAAGGGCCTGCGCTATGCAGCCGACACGTCCGGCAAGAACCGCTTCATGCCGCCACAGCCGGTGAAGAAGTGGGCAGGCATCCGCGATGCGTTCGACTACGGCAACATCGCCCCGCAGATCCCGGCAGACCGCCGCCGCGCCTATGCCGACCTGATCCTCAACGACCTGCAGCCCGGCGGCATGGGCGAGGATTGCCTCGTGCTCAATCTGTGGACGCCGAAAGCCGACAGCGCCAAGCGCCCCGTGCTCGTGCGTTTCCATGGCGGCGGTTTCTATGGCGGATCGAGCAACTCGCCCGGCAGCGATGGCGAGATGCTGGCGCGCTTTGGCGACGCTGTCGTCATCACGGTGAACCACCGGCTTTCGGCGCTGGGCTATCTCTGGCTGGGCGATGATGGCGCGTTTGCGGATTCCGGCGCGGCGGGCATGGCGGACCTCGTCGCCTGCCTCGACTGGGTGAAGCGCAATGTCGGCGCCTTTGGCGGCGATCCCAATCGCGTGCTGATCTTCGGCCAGTCAGGCGGCGGAGCAAAGGTGAGCCACCTGCTCGCCATGCCGTCTGCAAAGGGCCTCTACCGCGCCGCCGGCGTGATGAGCGGATCGCGCCTGACCGCCATGACGCGCGAGGAGGCGGTGAAGCCCTCCGACCAGCTGCTCGCCAAGCTCGGGCTCACCCGGAAAGACATCAAGAAGTTGCAGGATATTCCCTTCACCGCCCTGCTCTCCGCCCAGAATGATGTGGAGGCCAACGAGCGCTCGCGCGGGGAAGCGCCGCGGTCCTTTGCGCCCGTGCTGGGCAATGCCGTCCCGATCCATCCCTACAGCCCCGGCGCGCCGGAGATGTCGAAGGATATCCCGCTGGTCGTCTCGACCGTGATGGACGAGCGCTCCTATCGCGAGACGAAGTTCGACATGAGTTGGGACGACGTGAAAGCGATGCTTAAACCTCTGGTCGGCGCCGACACAGACAAGGTGCTGCAGATGTATCGCGACGAGGATTCGAAAGCCTCGCCTTTCATCATCAATGCCCGCGTGATCACCGACCGCTCCTTCCGCCAGAACGCCTTCACTATGGCGGAGCGGAAAGCGGCGCAGGGCGGCGCTCCCGTGTGGACCTATCTCTGGACGACGGGCTCGCCTGCTTATGGCGACCGCTATGGCGCCACGCACGGCATCGACGTCTCGCCCTCGATGCACGACCTGCGCTTTCCGTTGCTCGGGCCGAACACGGAATACGTGCGCCTGTCGGACCAGCTGGCCTCCGCATGGGTCTCCATGGCGACGAACGGCACGCCCAACAATCCGCGCACGCCCGCCTGGGCGCCCTATGACCAGAAGTCCCGCAACACCATGGTGTTCGGCAGCCCGAGCAATGCCGTCTCTGATCCGCGCAAGGCGTTCCGCGAAGTGTGGGCGAAGTCTTCGATGAAGAGCGAGGACTAGAAAGTCGAACGGCGGGCCGGCCCTTGGCCGCCCGCCACTCTCGTCTGCTTCTTGCGGCAGACTCAATCCCAGTTGATCGTGATGCGCACATCGTCCGGAAACGGCGCGCCGCGGCCGGTTTCGACATAGGCCTTCATACTCATTAGGAAGGTCGCCCACTTGGTCGAGCAGTGTTGCATGAACTCGACGGGCTCTCTCCAGCCCATGTGCTTGAACATCACGGTCGCCTGTTCGCCTTCCTGTTTCAGGTCGAACTCGATCTTCGTGCCGATCCACTCGGCGGGGCCGTCCAGGACTTCCCAGAGGATGCGCTTGCCGGGCTCTAGCGCGAGCACCTTGGTGTTGAAGAACCCTCGGTCGCCGAACTGAAAGCGGATCTGGCTTCCGACCTTGCTTTCGCCGGTCGTGGTCGCCGTCCACCAGCCTGAAAGACCGTCGATGGTGGCGAGCGCCTTGTAGACATCTTTGGTGGAGGCTTTCACTCCGACCCTGTGCAGGATATCCGGCATAGTCATCTCCTTCATGTCGCTTGGCCCCTCCTTGTTTGAAGGCTGGGCCGTTTGCTGATGGGATTGGCTTACGCCCGGTGCTCGAAGGCGCGGGAGTGACAAGTGTGGCGCGATTTGTCGTGCGTTGCGTGACGGAGCTTGAATGGACGCAGTGATCACCGCCGCCGCCCAGGCGCTCGCCGCCGGCAATCCGCTCGGCGCCCTCAAGCGCGTGGCGCTGCGCGAGGATGCTGCCGCTCTCGCCCTGCGGGGCATTGCCATGGCGCAGCTCGGCGATTTTGTGCGAGCCAAGGATCTGCTCAAGCGCGCCGCCAAGGCGTTCGGGCCGAAGGAAGCGGTCGCGCGCGCACGATGCGCCGTCGCCGAGGCGGAGATCGCGCTGGTCTCGCGAGATCTTGGCTGGCCGGAGGATGCGCTGGAAGATGCACGCACCGTTCTCGAAAAGCACGGCGACAGGCTGAACGCGGCGCACGCCCGGCACCTGAAGGCGAGGCGCTTGCTTCTCGTAGGCAGACTGGAGGAGGCAGAGCGCGAACTGGCTGACCTCGACCCCACACCCTTTCCGCCCGCATCGCGCGCCGCCTATGAGCTGGCCGTCGCCGGCATCGCGATCCGCCGCATCAAGATCAAGACGGCACGTGCAGCGCTGGCGCGGGCCGAAAAGGCAGCGAAAGCAGCGGGCATTCCAGCGCTGCTGGCGGAAGTCGAAAGCGCCCTCCGCGAGCTCGATGCCCCGGCTGCACGGTTGATCGCCCGGGGCGAGGAAAAGCTGCTCAAGCTCGAAGAGGTCGAGACGCTGCTGGCCTCCAACACACTGGTCGTCGACGCCTGCCGTCTCGTTGTGCGCGATGCAGACACGGTGGTTTCGCTCGCCCGCCGGCCCGTACTGTTCGCTCTGGCGCGGACGCTGGCCGAGGCGTGGCCGGCGGATGCATCAAGGGAAACGCTGCTGGCGCGGGCGTTCCGGGCGAAGCACGCCGACGAGTCCCATCGCGCGCGCCTACGCGTCGAGATCGGCCGGCTGCGCGCCAGCCTCAAGGCAATCGCAAAGCTGAGCGCGACCAAGAACGGATTTGCTTTGGCGGCCATGGGCAAGCGCGACATCGTCGTCCTCGCCCCGCCTGTCGAAGACGAGAACGCCGCCGTCCTCGCCTTCCTTGCCGATGGCGAGGCGTGGTCGAGTTCCGCCCTTGCGACCGCCCTCGGCGCCAGCCAGCGCACGGTGCAGCGCTCGCTCGACGCCCTCGCCGAGACAGGAAAAGCGCAGTCCTTCGGCCAGGGCCGCGCGAAACAGTGGACCAGCCCGCCGGTCGCCGGTTTCACGACAACATTGTTGCTCCCAGGTCCGCTGCCGGGCGACTAGATAGAGTGGGCAGCAAAGGATCAAACCCATGAAAACCTCGAAAGCCCAGATCGTCCGCGAATACGGCCCCTTCCCCGGCGTCGAACGCGTCAATGGCGTCACCTATGACGGCGAAAAGGTGTGGTTCGCCTCGGGCGACAAGCTCAACGCACTCGATCCCGAAAGCGGCAAGATCGATCGGACGATCGATGCCGCCGCCGGCGCTGGCACGGCGTTTGACGGCAAGCATCTCTGGCAGATCGCCGACGACCGTATCCTCAAGATCGATCCGAAGGATGGCCGCGTGATGTCGACCATTCCTGCTCCAGGGGCAGGCTCATCCGGCATGGCGTGGGCCGAGGGCATGCTGTGGGTCGGCGAATATCGCGCCCGCAAGATCCACGTCGTCGAGCCGGAAACCGGAAAAGTCGTGCGCTCTGTCCAGTCCGACCGCTTCGTCACCGGCGTCACCTGGATGGACGGCGAACTCTGGCACGCCACATGGGAAGCCGATCAGAGCGACATCCGCCACGTCAATCACGAGACCGGCGAAGTCCTGGAGAAGCTCGACATGCCCGAGGGCGTCGGCGTCTCGGGCATGGAATCGAACGGCAAGAACACCTTCTTCTGCGGCGGCGCCGGCAACCCCCGCCTGCGCGCAGTCCGCAAGCCGGCCTAGACACCGCAAAAAGACCGATCCGAACGTGTTGACTCCGTCGATTACAGGTGTAGTCATTACTGACTACGATTGTAGTTGACGGAGACGTAATGCGCGTAACCGATGCAGAAGCCAAGGTGATGGAAGCGCTGTGGCGCTCCAGCCCGCTCACGGCCGAACAGGTCATCGCCGAAGTGGCCGCCGGCGAGGGCTGGAGCGAGACGACGGTCAAGACGTTGCTCTCCCGCCTGCTCGCCAAGAAGGCGATCGCCGCCAAGCGTGACGGCCGCCGCTATCTTTATCGCCCGCGCATCGAGCGTCAGGCCTATGTCGCCGCCGAAAGCCGTGACCTGCTCGACCGGCTGTTCGCCGGCAAGCTCGCCCCCTTTGTGGCGCAGTTCTCCGAGCAGCACGATCTGTCCGCCGAGGAGATCGAGGAACTCCACAAGCTCGTCGCCAAGCTGAAAAGCGGAGACAGGTGATGAGCGCAGACATCCTCTCCGGCCTCGTGGCCGCCAACATCGCTGCAAGCGCCGCGATCCTGATCGTGGCCCTGATCCGCAAGCCCGTGCGATACCTGATCGGGGCGCGGCTTGCCTACTGGCTCTGGCTCATCCCGGTGCTCGCGGGCGTCGCTGCGATCCTTCCGGCGCGCGACGCAAGCGCTGTTCCCGCGCCCGCCGCGCCAATCCAGCCGATTGCCGCGGCAACGGTTGAATTCGCAACCGCCTGGGCCGCGCCAGTAGCCATGCCCGCAGTGCGCGCCTCAATCGATCTGGCCTCCTTCCTCGCAATAGCATGGGCCATTGGCTCGCTCGCCTTCATCGCGCTGGTGCTGCTGCAGCAAAGGCGAGCGTTGCGCACCCTCGCGCTCGCACGTGGCGACAATCGAACCGCCAACAATTTCGGCCCGGCTGTTGTCGGCGTGCTGAAGCCTTTCCTGGTCGTGCCCTCTGATTTCGAACAGCGCTTCTCGCCGGCCGAACGAAGCCTCGTGCTGGCGCATGAGGACGTGCATCTGGCGGCAGGGCACACCCGCATCAATGCGGCGCTGGTCGTGCTCACCTCGCTCAACTGGTTCAACCCGCTCGTCCATTGGGCCGCCAGGCTTTCGCGCGACGATCAGGAACTTGCCTGCGACGCCACGGTCCTCGAACGCTTCCCCCGGGAACGCGGCGCCTATGCCGAAGCCCTCCTGAAAACCCAGATCTCCGCCCAGCCCCTGCCGCTCGGCTGCACCTGGCCGTCGCGATCCTCCAGCTTCTTCAAGGAGAGACTGACCATGCTCGCCAACAAGACACCCTCCCGCACCCGCCGCATGGCCGGCGCAGGATTTGTCGCCCTCGCGCTTCTGGGCGCGGGGCTCACAGCATGGGCGCAGAAGCCGCCCGCGCTGCCCGCATTGCCTGTGCTTGCCGTGCCCGAGCTAGCTGCGTCCGTGCAGCCCGCACCCGAACAGCCTGCGCCGACCGCTCCCGCGCAGGCCGCGCCGCCCGCATCTGTGCAGCCGGCGCCGCCCGCACCGGCGTTTGCAGGCGCCAGCATCTCTGTAGACAAGGACGGAAACATTCTCTGGGAGGGCAAGGCCGTCAACGCCGACGCCCTGAAAGCAGAGGTCAAGGCCCAGGCAGCTTCGAAGGCGCCGACCATCCAGGTGTCAGCAGACCCGTCGACGCCCTACCACGAGGTCGGAAGGATCATTCAGGAAGCACAGAAAGCGGGCGCGACGGCCACCAGGTTCATGCCCTCCGGCGTCGTGATCAACACGCCGATGCCGCCGCCGCCCGGCAGCAACGTGCCTCGGCCGCCGGTTCCTTCGCTGGCGATCATCGAGAAGCCGAAGCCGGACCCGCAGGGAACGCCGAAATCGACGGCGCCTCCCGTCAATGAGCCCCAGTTCCCGGAGCCGAGGCGCGTCTTCATCGACTTCGACAATGCGGTCTATCTGGACGGAAAGGTGATCGACATGGCCGCGCTTGAGCAGGCATTCAAAACCGCCGCTGCCTCGAAGACCCCGCCCGAAGTGCACATCGAACCGCACAGGCTGTCTGCCTATGGAAAAGTCGAGCAGGTCATCGCCGCGGCCAACAGGGCCGGGATCACCTACATCGGAGTGCTCGGCGGAGTCTGACGCCTCTCGAACCGGGACGCCGGTGTCTCTCCCCTGAGATCGCAGGCGAACGGCCCCTCTCCTCCCGCCCGGTAGGAGAGGGGTTTTCCGTTTTAGGGCGTGTTCGCCGCTGCGACCGCCTTCACAGCGCGGGGCCGCTCTTCCTCGCCGCGGCTAACGCGGATCTGGCGGAGCATCGCTGCCACGTACTCTGCAGGATTGACGCTCGCGCCCAGCATCAGGTCGCAGCCGGGGCATGATAGCACCATGGTGGTCACCACCTCGTCATCCGGCCCGTGGGCTTCGAGATTGCGGAAGACGAGATGGTCTGCGGTTCGCCCGCAGCACGGGCATTTCAAGGACGCGTTCAAGAACTAACTCCCCTTTTCCCCAGCCCTACCGGTCGCAGCGCTACTGGCTCCAACCCTTCGTGATCGCCTGCTTCTCTTCCTCGGCATTGAGCGCCGCGCCGGAGATGTGATCGTCGATGAATGCTTCGAGTGCGGGTGATTTGCCGCCGGACGCCGTCTGATAATCCGGGCCCGAGCCCGGCTTGCCGAACACCGCCACCTGTGTGCGCCATGCCCTGCCTTCCCGGCAGGCGATGGCGGTGGTCACGCCCCTCTGCGAGGCGACATCGACCTGGCGGCAGAAGGCGCCCGTGTCGGATGCGAAGGTCAGGCGCGGCGTGGCGGAAACGCCCGCCGAGATCAGCACGGCCTCGCCCGTGGGCGCTGCTTCCAGCGCATGATGCAGCGGAGAGGACGCGAGGATCAGCCCATCCGCCTTCGGCGCGAACGGATCGGTTTCGTGGCTGAGCCCGGACGCCACGCCACCCACGATCGCGGCGCACAGCAGCGAGGCCGCCAGCGCGCGATGCTCCATCAGCCAGCCGGAGACGCTGCGTGGACGAAAGGCCAGCACCTTTGCGCCGGCAGGATCGTGAGCCGGCGCCTCAGCCAGCAGCTTTTCCACGCCTGCCGGCATCGGCTTTGAATCGATTGCACTCACGACCTGCACGAAGGCCGTGTTCGCGGCGCCCAGACGCTCGACGCGACGCGCGAGCTCCGCGTCGCCTTCGACATCCTTCGCCAGCGCATCCATCTCGGCGGCAGGCAGCTCGCCATCGAGGAAGGCGGAAATCTGTTCGTCGGTCCACGGCCTCATGTTGCGGCCTCCATATGCGCAGCCAGCGCGGCGCGAGCGCGCGCCAATCGGCTCATCACGGTTCCGATCGGCACCGACAGCGCCTCGGCCGCCTCGCGGTAGGCCATGCCGGCAATCGCGACCATTGCCAGAACTTCACGTTGTTCCTCGGGCAGCTTGTCGATCCCTTCCTGAGCGCGGGCGAGCGCCATGCGGGAACCCGCAGCCTCCTCAGACGAGACGGTCGTTTCGACAGCGTAGGCAAGTTCCGGCGCCGCAGCGACACGCACTTTCCGCGAGCGGATCTCGTCGATCCACACATTGCGGCAGACGGTATAGCTCCATTTCGCCACTTCTGCGCCCTCCGGCATAGGTCTCGACAGCACCCGTTCGAGCGTGGCCTGCAACAGGTCGTCCGCATCCGCCGGGTTGCGCGCAAGGGCGTAGGCGTAGCGCCTCAACTGGGGGGCGAGCCCCACCAGCTCCTTGTGCAACTCACGGATGGTCAACGGTTCTGTCCTTGGGCCATCTGCTGTAAAGACGGGGCAATCGACCTATTATTCCTTAGCGACATGGAATTTTCGACAGGTTCATTCGTCTTCCCCTGATCAAACCCACAATGGGTTAATCAAAGGAAGATGGAATGGCGGCGCCTCCCGAGGAGCCTAACATGCGGCAGCTGTTTGCCCTGGCCCTGATGGCCATGACCCTCGGGGCATGGACGCCGACGGCCGCCGCCCAGCTGCACGACATTCTCGATATCGTCGACGACGTGGTGGACGACCTGATCACCGACCGGGTGGAAGACACCATCCTCGATGATGTGGTCGATACGGTCGAAGACCAGGTGCTCGACCAGGTCGCCGCCAAGGTCGATGCAGCGGTCGAACAGACCGTGTCAGCCACGCTCGACAACAAGATCACCGAAGGCGTTGCGCGCAACCTCGACGCTACGCTCGACCGCACGGTCGGCGCCCTGGGCAACACGCTGAATGGCGTGACCGCCACGCTGAACCCCTTACTCGATCCCGTTCTGGACCCGATCCTCGATCCGGTAGCCGGCGTGCTCAGTCAGCGTGTGAACAACACGGTCGAGCAGGTGTTCGGAAAGCTGCCTGCCTTGCCTGTGCCGCGCGACGTTGTGGTGGAAGATAACTGGCGCGCCGTGCAGAACGAATGGATCGCGCTGATTGCGCCCGAGCAGGTAGCAGCCCTGCAGAACCCTGCCGTGCGCGTGCTGCAGGTCACGCCCCTCGAGGCTTCGGGCCAGGTGCTGGTGCGCGTGGCGGTGTCGGATCAGGACAACAATGCCGGCCGCGCCCAACAGATCCTCCGCAGCCTCGGCGCGACGGCGGCAGACCGCAATCATGTCTACATCGCAAATGCTGGACCGAGCGCGCCAGAGATGGACGAGCCCGCGCCGGAAGCGCCCGCGCCGCCTGCGAAGAAGAGCGCGGCGCGTGTCGGCCTGATCGACACCTCGCTCAACCTCAAACACCCAGCTCTCAAAGGCGCAAAGATCACCTCGCACGATTTCGTCGATGGAAAGAAGGCGCGCCCCACCGGCCACGGCACCGGCATCGCCTCAATCCTTGTCGGCGCCGAGAAGGGCCATGAAGGCCTGTTGCCCGGCGGACAGTTGATCGCCGCCTCCGTCTTCTACCAAGGCGACACAGCAACAGGCGCGACCACGTCGAGCCTCATCGCCGCGCTCGACTGGATGGCGCAGAACAAGGTGCAGGTCGTCAACATGAGCCTCGCCGGGCCGCCCAACGAAGTGCTCGGCGCGATGATCGCAAATCTTTCGAAGAAGGGCATGCTGGTGGTGGCGGCTGTAGGCAATGACGGACCCTCGTCACGCCCGCTCTATCCCGCAGCGTTTGAACCGGTGGTTGCGGTAACTGCCGTCGACCACAAGAGCCAGATCTACCGCTGGGCCAACCAGGGCCCGCAAGTCGACCTCGCCGCATGGGGCGTCGCTTCGCGCGTGGCGAAGGATAAAGGCGGGTATGTGGACGAAAGTGGGACGTCATATGCTGCGCCGGTGGTGTCCGCTGCTCTCGCCGAGACCATTGCGAACGGCGCTGCCAACTCGTCTGCAGCGCTGAAGTCGATCATCTCCGCAGCCCAAGACCTCGGCGCTCAGGGCCGCGACAATGTCTATGGCTACGGCCTCGTGAAGCCCGCGCAGTAGCGCTGCCCCCTTAGTGTCTTTGTGTGATCTTCGTGTCTTCGTGTTGGAATCTTTGGTTCGGCGTGCGCGGCTCGCAAAGTTTTTTAACACGAAGACACGAAGGCCACACAAAGACACTAAGAGGCCGGTGAGCGGTCTAGTACTTCACCCCGAACTTTATCGCCGCGACGTGCTCGTCATAGTCGGCGCTCGGCTGGTTCGACTCGTAATTCCCGTACTTGTACGAGACCTCCGAGAAGAAGTGATCGCCGAAGGGGATTTCCAGGTCGAGATCGAGAACGGCGCGTTTGTCTTCGCGCGTCGCCCCGCCGCTCGGGGGAATGAGGCTCAGCGCCGAGTCATAGTTGCGGTCTTCGTATTCCGCGCCGATGCGGAACGTCATCTCTCGCCCCATCGCATCGAAGCGCTGCACGAAGCGGATACGGCCAAGGCCGGATGAATAATCGAACGCATCGCTGTCGGCGTCTTCCTCCGCGGCCTTTGCGCCGAGCACGAGATAGCGCTTCACGCCATCGAGGAAGATGTAGCCATCGACCTGCACCGAATCCGCCTCCGCATCGCGGTCGAACAGGTTGGAGGGCGAAGGGGGCAAGGCCGGCGCCGGCTCGCCCTCGAACTCCTTGCTCGTCTTCGCATAGGCGAGCCGCAGGAAGAACGCGTTGCCGAACTGCTTCGACACGTAGGGTGAAATCTGCGTGTAGGTGAGATACTCATCGCCATCGAGGCTCGCTGCAGCGTAGTTGCCGAGCACGCCCACGGTCAGCAGATCGAAATCATACGCGATCTCGGCATAGGGCCGGGCGATGGTCAGGTCGAACTCACTGAACTCGTTGTGCAGCGTCTGCGTCAGATCGAGCCCTGCGCGCAGCGTCAGCTTGTCGACCGGTATGAGTTGCGCTTCGGCAAGCAGGTTGATGGTCCCCGCCCAGTCGCCCTCGCCGGTGTTCGTATCGAGATCCTGGACCGCGACGTTGGAGGAGTACTCGCCCCCCACACTGCCCTCGAACTTGAAGGTGAGAGCATCATCGGATTTCTGCTGCGCCATCGCCGGCGCCGCGAACATGGAAACAACTCCCGCGCCAGCAAGGCCGAGAGCCAGATGAAGCTGTTTCATATGTCCACGTCCCAATGGCCGGTCCCAATAATAAGGCGGTGGCCGAAGTCCCGATCCCGGTATTCAAATCAACTAGACTGAAATTCCCCCACCTCAACCATGGCGATCTTCTCGCCCACTTCTAAAGGAATCACCGGCGGCCAGGGGGCTGACCGCCGGTTTCCTTCGCCGGATGCTACGGGTTAATGACCCAGCACGCCGCCGATGTCCTTGGAGATATTCGCCGAGACTTCCTTGGCAATGTCCGCCTTGACCGAGTTGTTGATCTCGGCGGTGACGCTGCTGGAAACTTCTGTAGCGATGCTGGCGTTCACAGCGCCGTTCACGCTGGAAGCCACGTTGCCGGCGACCTCCTTGCTGGCGGAAACCGCGCCGTTTGCAGCGCCCGCCGCCTTGCCTTCGGCGGCTACCGTGGTGGCGCGGGCCGTGTTGATCCCAGCCGCAGCCGTGTTGCGCGTGGTGTTCACCGCGGCGCCAGCCGTCGCGCGGCCCTGGGCGGCGGCGTTCGAAGCCCTCGATTTAGCGCCGTCAGCCGTGGCCGAAGCAGTCGTCGAGGCCT
>DASYKO010000580.1:0-15096 GCA_035995285.1 Hyphomonadaceae bacterium
CTCGGACTTCTTGGCGTCCTCCAGCCATTCCCCGAACAGGGCGTAAGGATCCTCCTTCGCAAACAGCTTCGGGTCGTCCGGCGAGGACGCGGCGTTCTTCGAGTACTCCTCGGCGGAGGGGCTGGGCGGTATGATCTTGTCTGCCATCAAACGATCATCCCGCCATCGACGCGCAGCACCTGCCCGGTCACATAGGCCGCCTTGTCGGAGGCGAGGAACGCCACCGCATCGGCGATCTCCTGCGCCGTACCCCAGCGCTTCTCCAGCGGCACAAGGCGCCCCATGCGCTCCAGCGTCTTCTCGCGGTCGAGGCCTTTGTTGAAGGCTGTCGTCCACATCCCGTCATCGATCACGCCCGGCGCCACCGCATTCACCCGCACGCCGGAACGCCCGAGATCGATCGAGGCGTTGCGCGTGAACGAGTTCACGGCGCCCTTGGAGGTAGAATAGGCGATCTGCCCCAGCGCGCCGGAGAACGCCGACACAGACGAAATGTTCACCACCGCCCCCTTCCGCTTGATCAGCGAAGCAGAGAGCGCATCGGTCAGCAGGATCAGATTGCGCACGTTGACGTTCAGCGTCTCATCCAGCCCCTCGGGCGTCACCTTGCCGAATGGCTGCGCCGCGCTGACGCCGGCATTGTTGACCAGCACGTCGATCTCGCCGAGCGCCTTGAGCGCGCCTTCCGCCGCCGCCTTCCAGCCAGTGGCCGAACTCATGTCCGCCTCGATCGCGACCGCTCCATTGGGCAGGCTCGCCGCCAGAGCCTTCAGCTTGTCGGCCGAGCGGGCGATGAGAGCCACCTTCGCGCCGTCGTTCGCCAACGTGCGCGCAATCGCCTCGCCGATCCCCCGGCTCGCGCCCGTGACAACCGCGGTCTTGCCCTTGAAGTTATAGGTCATCTCGCATCCCTCATGTTTTGTCGGGACCCTAGTGCCCGCAACGCTCTTGCGCCAGCCACGGCCATGGGTTCTATTTCTGCGGGGTCACTAAGTGCGCGCCGGGCTGTCCTCCTTGATTTTGAGAGGCCGGAGCGCCTCGTTGCGTGGGGATGATCTTGGGCCTCCTTCGTGTTGCGCTGGCGTTTGCCGTGCTGCTGTCTCACCTGCCTCCTGCGACCTTCAAGTTCATCAGCGGCGGCACGGCCGTGCAGGGCTTCTTCGTCGTCTCCGGCTTCTACATGGCGCTGGTGCTGGACGGAAAATACAAGGACACGGGCCTGTTCTACACGAACCGCCTGCTCCGCCTCCTGCCCGCGTATTTCGTGATGATGGCGATCGCCGCGGTCGCCCTCTTCGGCTTCAACGCCAGCGCCACGGCCAGCCGCGAGATGTTTTTCGACGTCTACGGCCACCCCGCGACAGCCATCGCCATGGGCCTCGAGAATCTGGGCCTGGTGGGACAAGACCTGCTCTACTGGTTCCGCCTCCCCGGAGACGGCGTCATCCAGTTCGACCCCACAGGCGCGCCACCCACAGACGAAAGCCCCGTCGCGTGGCAGGCTCTGCTGGTTCCGCAATCGTGGAGCCTGTCGCTGGAGATCATGTTCTACGCCCTCGCCCCCTTCCTCGCCCGCCTGCGCTGGGGCTGGCTTGCCGCGATCTGCGCGGGCAGCATCGGCCTGCGCCTCGCGGGCTATCTCCTGCCCGTGGACTTCGGCCTCTGGCAGGGCCGCTTCTTCCCGACCGCGCTGTTCCTCTTCCTCCTCGGCATGCTGGCCCAGCGCGCCCTGCCACTGGCGGAGCGCGCGCCGAAATGGGCAGGGTTCGCCGCCTGCGCACTCGCTCTCGCCATGGTTGCCTTCCTCCCCATGACAAAGATCAACGGAGAGATCGGCCGCTGGCTCATCTATTTCGGCATCGCCGCGACAACGCCCTTCATCTTCACCGCCTTCCGCAACCAGACATGGGACCGCTGGATCGGCGACCTTTCCTATCCGATCTACCTCTCCCACCTCATCGTCATCGGCGTGGTCCTCACCTTCAACCTGCCCCTGCCGGTCTGGACCGCGATCGGCGGCACGCTCGCCCTCTCCATCGCGCTCTATCTTGCCGTAGATCGCCCCGTGGACCGCTGGCGGCAGGTGCGCGCCAAACAACAAAACACGCCTGCCCCGATGGAGGCTGTTCAACCCGCCTGATTTGCGCTTGAAAGTCGGGCCATGACATTCACAACGCCCCTCACGCTCTCCGGCCCCAAGCGCAAGCCTGCACAGATGCTGCAGGAACAGGAATATGGCGGCCACGCTTCCGTGCATGACGGCGAGCAAGCCGCCAAGCTTGGACTCAAGGGCGCGCCCATCGAGGGGCCGACGCATTTCAGCCTCTACCCGCCGCTGCTCGAAAAGATCTGGGGCAAGGCCTGGTTCGAGACCGGCTGCATCTCCGCGCACTACCAGAACATGGTCATCGAGGGCGAGGAGACGCAGGCCTTCGTTGAATGGCCAGAAGCTGGCAAGACGATCACCAAAGGCTGGTGCGTGAAGGGCGACGGCACGCCCGTCCACGAAGTGTCCGCCAGCATTGGCCGGAGCGATGACACGCTGCTGGAAAACGCCTCAAGGAACTCAAGCCGGCCGGCAGACTAGTGATCATGCAGGACCTCAAGGTCGGCATGAAGATCGAGCACGACAAACCCGTCCGCATGGACCCGGACCAGAACATGGGCGCGCTCTACCCGTTCAGCCTCAACGAGAAGCTGGCGAAGATCACCGAGAATTCGCCCTGGTATTCTGACCCCAAATCATCCCCCTGGGGCCACGCCATCGTGCCCGTAGAGATGATCTCCGTCCTCGCCCAGTATTCCGCGCGCGAGTCCGGACAGGAATCCGCCTTCCCCACCCGCGGCCCTGCCCTCGGGCTTTTTGTCGACCAGGAAATCCGCGTGATCGACGGCCCGCTCT
This sequence comes from Hyphomonadaceae bacterium, assembly GCA_035995285.1. Lineage (GTDB taxonomy): Bacteria > Pseudomonadota > Alphaproteobacteria > Caulobacterales > Hyphomonadaceae > UBA7672. The sequence goes on from DASYKO010000580.1 coordinate 2,903, forward strand.
TCGTCAGCGAGGACTATCTCGTCAGCCGCGAGATCGTCGCCCTCTCCGAAAGCAAGCGTGTCGAGAATTGCTGGGTGCGAACGAAAATCTTCGACAAGACCGGCAGACGCCAGGTCGCCGAAATGCTGCTCAACCAGGGCTCGTTCAAGCAATCCTACGCCAACTACGACGCCGAGCGGGAGAAGTTAGAGCGGGCCTGAGGTGGGGGTTAACCTCAGGCCCGCAGCGAACGTGGACTGAGGGAGACTAGCTCGACCTCGCCCCCACGCCGCAAGCCGTACGCGCCGAAGCCATGGCAGCCAGCGCCATGCGCCGCCGCTCGGCAGGCATCTCCTCCAGCACCGGCGGAAACCGCGCATCGTCGCGAACAATCTCGAAATCATCGGGCGTCAGCGCCGCGCCGATGGTCTGTTCGTAACACGCGCACGCCTCTGCCGATCCGCCCTCGGCCGAGCAGCTAGCCCGGATCGACTGCTTTGGCCGGCCGCGTGTGGAGGCGCGCACCATCCGTTCCATGGTCGTGATCCGCTTGCCTCCCTGTGCAATGCGGCGCCGGCAATCGTGTTCAGCTGCAACCCTTGCGTTCTCGACTTGCGTCCTCTGGCCGGGATCGAGGCTCTTTATCGCTTCGTCCCACACCACTCCCGGGCGCTGCACGAGAGCGAGGATGTCGCGCGGGCCTGCCTGCAGCGTCCTGACGGTCACATCCACGATGCAGCGGCACAGCGGCGAGGCCGCAGGCGCGCAAGCGGTGGCGACGACCTGCATCGGATCCGGCAGCTTGGCCTCGGCCACCACCGCCGCCTGTTGCGACGGAGCGCTTTGCATGAGTCCAAGCGCTGTAAGGAAAAGGAAAAGAGCGAGCAGCCGCATGACCTCAATTCACCAGGCCGGCTGCGCCGCAGTCCACGTCGATGACCTTGACGTCAGCCTCGGCCACGTTGAGGCCCAACTCGGTGAGCAGGGTGTCCACGGGCCCCGACAGGAGCTTCTGCGCCAGGCTCAGCTCGCCGACCTGAACGCCAAGGCCGGAGCGTGTCGGCTTCCACTTCTGCGCGGCGATCTCTGCGGCGGAGAAGTTGAGCGTCTTCTGCTCGCTCGATCCCACGGCCACCTTGAGCGCCGGCAACAGCGGCGCCTTGATATCGGCGGAGGCGGCAGGCGTGTTGGCTTTCAGCGTCACGCTGGCCGTGCCGTCTGCAGCACAGTGGATGCCATCCAGCTTCACCGTCGCGCTCGCGAGATTGACGTTCACCGCGAGTATGCTCGCCGGCGCCTTGCCCAGCGCGCCAATGGCGAGCTTGAACTGGGACGTCGACACGCTGTTGGAAACCGAAGCGTAGGCGTCGTAGTGCAGCAATTGCGGTTTCTCGCCGATATCGAGGCTGACATTGGCGATCGGGTTTTTCTTCGACAGCGCGCTGAGATCGAGCGCCACCTGGTGATCGCCGTCCGACAGCGCGGCCGCGCCCGTCACCACATCGCCGATGCTCACCGGCACGGAGCCGCCGGACAGCGAATCCAGCGGAAGGCCGCCGAGCGATCCGACATTGATCAGGCTTGCGAGCTTGAACTTGGTCGTACTGCCGAGCTTCGTCGCCTTCAGCAGACTTGCTGAAACGCTCGGCGAGCCACTTGTCGCCGCCAGCGCCTGAACCACCTGCCCCACCGTGACGTTGGCATTGAGCACGTTGTCGAAGGTTGCAGCGTTGAGGTTCGCCTTGACGTTGAGCGCCTTGAGAAAGCTGACAGCGTCCACCTGCGCGCTGGCGAGCGCATTGTAGTCCATGACTGTGAGCTTGCCGTTGTATCCCAATAGCCCGTCGAGCACGGCCTGCGAGAGGCCGCCCTCCAGCCGGATCAGGCGCGAGCCAACTTCCAAAGTCGCGGCCTGGCGGCTTGCAGCAACGGCGCTGGCGCGCTGGACGAGATTTTCCTTCAGGAGCCCGTCCATCATCCGTCCCGACGTCGGCAGGCTGGCATCCACCTGAACGGCGTTGAAGGGCGTAACTCCGGCAGAGAAGCGGTGGCTGGGCGCCTTGGCCGCGTCCGGCGTGTAGTGGCCGCGCGTCACCTTTATCGTCATGTCCTTGTGGTCGCCGATCTCGGCTTCCAGGATTTCGAGCGCGCGGGCTTCAGTCACCTCGCCGGACCGCATCAGCATCAGCGCCGCAAGATCGGTCGCCGACTGCAGCTTGCGTTTCTCGAGGTAGAACGTCACCTGGTTGACCACGACTGCGGTCAGCACCGCCAGGACCATAGCGCTCAAACCGAACAGGGTGACAACCGATCCGCGCTTGTCGGCAATCAGGGAAGAACGGGCCAGCGAGGAGCGGGACGAAGACCGAAGCATTGCGGTGCGCATCACGAGCCCGCCCCGTCGCCATCGGTTACGGCCATGGAGTAGACCAGCGGCGATTTCGGCAGCGGGATCAGGCCCGCGAGCACGTACGCCGGATGGTCCGTAGTCACATAGCTGAGGCGCACTGCGCTGTTGCCTGCCCCATCGTTGAACTCGAATGTGAGCCGGTCCGCTCTCAGGAGCGGATAGCTCCCCGCCAGTTCGTTGATCCGCACCAGCGCGAGGTTTTCGCGCTCCGTGTCGGTAAGCCCGCCAATGGTGGCGCGCGCTGCTTCCGCGCCCAACTGCTGCAAGCTGAGCGAGGTCGCGAACAGCGAACCGTAGGCAAGGATCGCCGATACAAGCAGCAGCAGGAACGGCGCGATGATCGCGAATTCGACCGCTGACGCCCCTCGCCTGTTAGACAGGAATGACCTGATAACGCTCATGGAATTTGCCGCTCCGCCACCTGACGACCTTGTGTGCTTATAGCATGCGACACCTAACCGCGGGTGAATATATTGCTAGTAATACATGTTACGTCGCGTCCTCGCGGCTAGGCTTGGTTAAAGCGCCAACTGACGCTTCAGTCCGCCGCAGAAGTCGCAGCGATCTGGCAGCTGGATGATCGATTTCGCCCAGTTTTCAGGCGCAACGCGGGCTGCCTCATTTGATCCGAAAAACGCGCGCGGCGAACGCCCCGCCGCAGCCCCGATCTACGGCGACTCGCGTACGCAGACCTCTTGTGTCGCCTACTGGCATCCATTATGTTACCGATCGTTCGGTTATGATGGAGCCTCGAATGGCCCGCCCGCAGTCAGTTGACGAGGATGAGCTGCTCTCCCGTCTCGCCTCGGTATTCCGGGACCTCGGCTATGAGGGCGCATCCCTCTCAGCCCTGTCCGAGGGCGCCGGCCTGCAGAAGGCCAGCCTCTATCATCGCTTTCCCGGCGGCAAACAGCAGATGGCTGAGGAAGTCCTGGGCGCCGCCCTCAGCTGGGCCTCCGACTACGTTATCGCGCCGTTGAAGAGTGAAGGCTCTCCCGCAAGACGCCTGGCCGCCGTCACGCGCGAACTCGACGCCTTCTACTTCAGCGGACGAAAAGCCTGCCTGCTCAACATGCTCTCGGCCCCTCGCGGCAAGGACGGCCCGTTCTCGGCCGGCATCCGCTCCGCATTCGAAGCCCTGATCGACGCCTTCGCCCGCCTCGCCCGCGACGCCGGCGCGACGCCGAAGGTCGCCCGCCGCAAGGCCGAGCGGGCGGTCATGCTGATGCAGGGCAGCCTCGTCCTCTCCCGCGGCCTCAACTCGACTGAACCCTTCCAGTCCTTCCTGTCCGCCCTGCCTCAAGATCTGCTCGGCGAAGCCTGAGGACCAAAAACAAGAGGAGAAACCCCATGACCTCCCACTTCCTCAACGTCGTCTCTACCCCGGCCGTTAAGGCCATCCAGGCCGAACAGGGCAGCCGCACCGCCTATTCCACCCGTGATGGCGAAACGGCGCGCGATCAGCTCACCGAATCCGAAGCCGGCTTCATCGCCACGCGCGACAGCTTCTACATGGCGAGCGTAGGCGAGACCGGCTGGCCCTACATCCAGCACCGCGGCGGTGCGCCGGGCTTCGTGAAAGTGCTCTCGCCCACGCAGATCGCGTTCGCCGACTTCCGCGGCAACCGGCAATATGTCAGCGCTGGCAACCTCTCGAAGGATGACCGCGCCGCCCTGTTCTTCATGGACTATCCCAGCCGCACCCGCCTCAAACTGCTCGGCCACGTCCGCACCGTCGATCTCGCCGCCGATCCGGACCTCACCGCCCAGCTGATCGACCCAACCTACCGCGCCAAGATCGAGCGCGCCTTCGTCATCGATGTCGAGGCGTTCGACTGGAACTGCCCCCAGCACATCACGCCCCGCTATACGCTGGAGGAACTCGAGCCCGCGATCGGCGCCCTAAAGGCCCGCATCGCCGAACTGGAAAAAGCGCTGGCGAAGGCGAAGCAGACGGCCTGATCCGGCCCGCCTATTTCGGGGTCTTCTTCCCGAAGATCGCCACGCCGAAGCTCATCGCGCTAAGAGCATAGAGCAGCATATCGGTATACCCGGTCACATCGTCCGGCAGCACGAACGAGCCGATACCGAACGACAGGCCCGCGACCAGCGACAGCTGGCGCCATGGCAAGCGATAGGCCTGCTTGCGCTCGGCCTTCCACGCGCCGATTTCGGAGACGCCCTCTTCCCCCTTGAGCGAGGCGATGGCCGGGGCGGAAGGGGGCGCTGCGGTTGCCGGGAAAAGCTTGTCGAGATTGGCGGCAGACGCATTGCCCTTCACCGCCCTAGCCTTCACCGCCCCACCCTTCACCGCGGTGGCGGCGGGCCGGGTTGCCGCGCGGCGTCCGAACTGGGTCGTCATGGCTGCCTGCCAGTGAGTAAGTCCCCGGCACAGGCTGTCACAGCCAGCTTATGGACGCCTTAACGCCGCCTGCCCTGTTCAAACACCCGGATTTGCGCTTAACCCAGCCCCAGAAGGGGCAGCAATGTCGCACAACACGTTCGGCCATCTCTTCCGCGTGACGACCTGGGGCGAAAGCCATGGGACTGCCATCGGCTGCGTGGTCGATGGCTGTCCTCCGGGCGTCAAGCTCACCGAGGCCGACATCCAGCCCTGGATGGACAGGCGCCGCCCCGGCACCTCGCGCTTCGTCACGCAGCGCCAGGAAGAGGACAAGGTCAAAATCCTCTCCGGCGTCTTCTCCGATGATCGAACCGACGGCCAGGTCACCACCGGCACGCCCATCTCGCTCCTGATCGAGAACACCGACCAGCGCTCGAAGGACTACAGCGAGATCCGCGACAGCTATCGTCCCGGCCACGCGGATTACGTCTACGATCAGAAATACGGCGTGCGCGACTATCGCGGCGGCGGCCGCTCCTCCGCGCGCGAGACCGCCACCCGAGTGGCAGCCGGCGCCATCGCCCGCCTCGTGCTCGGCCCCGCCATCACCATCCGCGCTGCCGTGGTGCAGGTCGGCCCGCACGCGATCAACTACGACAACTGGAACTGGGAGGAGTGCGAGAAGAATCCCTTCTGGTGCCCTGACGCCGAAGCTGCGGCGAAATGGGAAGAATTCCTCGACGCCACCCGCAAGGCTGGCTCGTCCTGTGGCGCCATCGTTGAGATCGTCGCCGAAGGCGTGCCACCCGGCTGGGGCGCTCCCGTCTACGCCAAGCTCGACGCTGATATTGCCGCCGCTCTCATGAGCATCAACGCCGTCAAAGGCATCGAGATCGGCACAGGCTTCGACGCCGCCGCGCTCTCGGGCGAAGAGAACGCCGACGAAATGCGCCGCGCCGGAAACGGCATCGAATTCCTCTCGAACAACAATGGCGGCGTGCTCGGCGGCATCTCCACGGGCCAGCCCATCGTCGCACGCATGGCGGTGAAGCCCACCTCCTCCATCCTCACGCCGCGCAAGACGGTGACCAAGCAGGGCGAAGATACCGACATCCGCACCAAGGGCCGCCACGATCCGTGCGTCGGCATCCGCGGCGCGCCCGTCGCCGAGGCAATGATCGCCTGCGTCCTGGCCGATCACCTGCTGCGCCATCGCGGCCAGACCGGAAGCTAGCCGCACGTCTTTCCTCTCTCAGTCCGAAGGACTGGGGGACGTGGATCGCAGGCGAAGGGGCTGACGGCTTGTGGCGCCTAAAGCATTGGTTCGCTGGTCATCGCCATCAGCGCAATGGCAAAGAAGACCCCAAGCATTATGGCGACCGGCATGAGGACGACCACCGCCACTCCACCCCAGTCGATGCCGCTGGCGCGTTCAAGCTGCGGGCCTTCGGATTTGCGGTCTGTCTTCATCGGTCCATCCTAGAGGACGAAACTGGCGGCCTCAACTGGAGGCGGCTGAACGCCAAGGGCGGCTAGCCGGACGCAGAGGGCCTCTTCGCCGTGATCTCCAGCCATAAGAAGACGCAAGCGAAACCCAACAGCGTGAGACAGCCTGCGTCTATGCCAGAGAGGCCCATGACAGCCACTGCGATGATGCCGACAACGGCCCATGCCGAAAGATAGGGTCTGCCCGGCTGGGTTGCCAAAGTGGCAAACACCAGGCCGACCAGCCAAAGCCCACAGAACATGCTGGCAGTCATGCAAGCATCCTACATGGCGAAGCGGGCGGCCTCAACTGGAGGCGGCTGATCGCCAAGGGCGCCGTGGGATGCTTCGCATCGATCCACTTCCCCCAAACACTGCGCGTTCGAGGGAAGAAAGATCTACCTCACCAACCGCGCGCCCTTCTCGCCTTTGTTGCCGACGCCCTCGGGCACCGGCACGGCGCTGGACGCGTAGTTGGTGTTCAGCACCAGGCGCGGCCCGTCCTTCAGCTCGAGTTCGCGCACGACCAGAACGGTGAACTCGGATTCGTCCGCCACATCCTGCGTCGCATCGATCAGGAAGCTGCCGCGCGGCAAGTAGATCGTGCCCACCAGATAGTCGGCAAAATCGCTGGTGATGCGGTGCTTGGTCAGCTTGTCGAGATTGCGGTCCTCCATGAACAGCAGCCCCGCCATAGGACCCGTCTTCGGCGCCGACAGATGCACGTGCGCATTCTTGGTGAATTCGAAACGGGCATTGGCCCCGGTGATGAAGAAGCCGACGCCATTGCCAGTGATCTTCGAGGTATCTCCGACACGGAAATCGCCGTCCTTGATCACATAGACGCCGGGATCGAAGACAACGTTGGATGCGCCATTGAGCCGTACGCCGCCGCAATAGACGCCCGGCGACAGGTGTCCGACATAATCCTTCTTGTCGACCTTGTTGAAGGTACACGATCCCACCGCCGGCATCGGCCGCTCGGCCAGGGGATCGGCGAGTTGGGGACAATCGAGCACGGGCTCAGGATCGAAATTGCCTGCCCCGCCCTCCTTGCCTCCCGCCGTGCAGATCAGCTTGCCCTTGATGGTCGAGGCGCCGATCGCGCTAAGCCCCTTCTTGTCCGTCGAGTTGGAATAGATCGCGCAGTTGCGCGCATCGAGCGAGGCGTTCTCTTCCAGCGACAGCGCGCGGCCGGAGTTTTCATCGAGCGTCACCACGCAGATATTCGCTGTCTCGCCCATCAGCTCGGCCACCGCCTCGGCTGTCACCACCTTGGCGTTCATTCCGATCGGCCCGGGAAAGAATACGCGCGGAGGGGACGTCACCGTCACCTGCACGGCCTTGCCGTCCTCCACGATCTTCGCGTCGGCCTTGAACGCGCGCGAATAGTTTGCCTCGACGAATGTCTGCGCCACCGGCCCCACGCGCTGGTCCGCATCCGCTGCAAGCGCCAGCTCGTGCGCCGCAGCCAACGCCGCCGCATCCGCCGCGTGCTGCACGTCCGCCTGCTGCATGCGCAGCGAGGCGTAGTCGATGACGCCGCCGGCGATCAGCGTGACCATCGCCATGGCGATCATCGCCGACATGGCCAGCGTGGCCTTCTTGTGCTTCAGGAAATTCTGCAGGCGCCCGCCCCTCACGTGACAGGCGAAATGTGAAGCGACCCGCGGGTTCCATCATTCACCCAGGATCGTAAATACCCAGATTTTTCCGGGCTCTTGCCGCATAGGCAACGCTGCTAAACGCAGGATGCTGCTGCAGGTAAACTTGGGGCTGAACACCCTTCAGCCCCCGTTCAGGTTCAAAACCCGATGGTCGTCCGTCAAACCGGTCGGAGGACCAGATGTATATCAAAGCGCTTCTTCTCGTGACGGCTCTCGGCGCCACGGCCCTTCCGGCTTCGGCCCAAGCGTATCGCAACAACGACATCAACTGCCGCGAGCGCGGTGAAAACCGCGCGGGCGGCGCTGTTCTGGGCGCGATCCTCGGCGGCGTGCTTGGCTCGAACGTGGCAGGCCGCGGTCACCGTGGCGATGGCACCGCCCTTGGCGCAGTGCTCGGCGGCGTGGTCGGATCAGAAGTCGGCCGCAGCTCCACGCCATGCGGCGTCCCGTATGGTGCTCAGGGCAACTATCCGGTCAATTCCTACCCTGCGACACAGTATCCGGGCGCCGGCTATCCGCCTCCCCCTCCGGGCACTTATTCGCCCTACCAGAACGGCGGATATGCCCCGCCGCCACCGGCGGATTATGGTTACTACCCCGAAGATCAGTATGGTGATGACTCCCGCTACGAGCCGGAGTATGATCGCGGTGGAAAACACCGAGATGGTCTTTACCAGCGGGGAAACCGCTCGTATAACCAGAATGGTGATTACGCGGGTCGGGATTGCGATACAGCCACCCAAATTACCCGCCTTCCGGACGGATCTGAGATCCGCCGTCCGGTCGAAGCCTGCCGTAATATGCGTTACGGCGACTGGCACGTAAGGGATTAGACAGCCCGGGGCCCCGATGGCGGCCTGCGGGCCGTCTTCATCGAGCAGGCCCGTCCCCCCAACCCAGGGCCTGACGAGGGCGAGCATTGTGCGCAAGCGCAATGCTCGCCTGGGGACGGCCTCCACATTTGATGCCCCGCCTTACGCAGCGTCAGTCAAGCTCGCGAACCGCGCTTCGCATCACGTACCCGAGAGTACATTCAGAAACAGCGTATGGTACGCCAACTGGTATCATCGGCTTTTTTCCGAGCAAAACAGACGCTCTGCGTTGCCGTCCGATCCAAAAATCGGGGACGGTGACCACCCATCCACAGACCAACCCTTCGAAACCAGCCAGTGCCCAAACGCCTCCGCGGCGCGGTCCGCAGCTGCGAGATCGCTCACGATCCCACCTTTCCCAACATGCGATGGTCCCACCTCGAACTGGGGCTTGAACAGTCCAACCAGACGGCTGCCGGACGCGGCGATGTCCAGCGCCGCCGGCAGCGCCTTGGCGAGCCCGATGAAGCTCACATCGCAGACAATCATCTGAGGCGCCTCGCCCAGCATGGCGAGCGTCAGACTGCGAGCATCCGTTCGCTCGAGATTCACTACGCGAGAATCAGCTCTAAGTTTGGGGTGCAGCTGCGAGTGCCCGGCGTCCACCGCCCACACTTTCCTGGCCCCACGGCTCAATAAAACCTCCGTGAAGCCTCCAGTCGATGCGCCGATGTCGAGGCAGAAAAGCCCCGCAGGATCGACATCAAATATGCGCCCAAATGCATTCAGGGCGTGCTCGAGCTTGATGCCCCCACGCGACACCCAGGGATGGGCCTTTTCGGCCTCGATGACTGTATCTGCCGTCACCATCGCCGATACCTTCGTGACGATGGCGCCGCCGACGCTGACCTTCCCCGCCTCGATAGCCGCCCGCGCCTGCGAGCGCGATTCAGCCAGCCCGCGGCGCACGAGTTCGACGTCCAGTCTCTGGGATCCTTCCTCGCTCATGGCCTCGTTAGAGGCTGTGGCCGCGCGAACCGCAAGCGCCGAGGCCCAAGTCTGTCACTCGCTCGCGTTCAGGAGTTCGAGCAGCTGGCTCAATTGCCGCCTTTGTTCCAGCAGCCGCTTCTTGAAGGCGTGGCCTGCCCAGAACATGGGCCACACCATAGAGGCCGCGACGATGACGGGCACGATCTGAGACGGATACGATCCAGCGCTCATCCGGAAACTCACCCAGAAGAAGACGATCGCCACCACGCCGAGGGGCGCGAACATCACCAGCGACGGCGCCAGTCGCCCGTAACGCGACAGCTGGTCGTCGACCCGCAACAGGTTGAGCTGGATTTCCTCCTGCAGCGAATTGCCGAAACCGCGCTCGCGCGAAGGCTGGCGCCGGTAGCTTGCCCAATAGACTGCAGGCCACACCAGCCATGCGCCTGTGGCGACGCCTGCCGCCACATAGTCCCACATGCCAAGCTGAGCCCAGCCCCGCAGGGTCGCCGCATAGAACACCGCGAAGACGACCGCGAGCATGCCGGCCGCCGCCATCCAGAGCGCCCAGGGAACGAACCACAGATCCAGACCGACCTCGCGCTGCAGGCCGGCATGCTCCTGGCGGACGACTACACGCAGCAGGTCGGGGTTCACGCGGTAGGCCGGCGTCCTGTCCTGCGTGCGCCACACTTCGAGCATCTCGTCAAAGTTCATCGTCAGACTCCTTCGCGAGCTGAGCGGCTAGCGCAGTCTTGATGCGGTTGATCTTCACCCCGACGTTGCTTTCGCTGAGGCCGAGGATCTGCGACATGTCGCGGTAGCTGAAGCCGTCGAGCATCAGGAGCGCGAGCGAGCGACTGACATCATCGAGCTCGCTGATCCGCTGGTAGATCCAATCGAGACGCGGATCCTGGCCGGATGGCGAAGTGAGCAGGCCGCTCGCCGCCTCAAGGTCCTGCCTGCCCCGCCCGTGCTTGCGTTCCTTGCGCTTCCAGGCGAGCACCGTGTTCAGCGCCACCCGGTAGATCCAGGTGAAGGCCGCCGCGTCGCCCCGGAACGCCGGAATGGAGTTCCAGACCTGCAGGGCGATTTCCTGGAAAAGGTCCTCCCGGTCGGCATGGCTGGCGCCATAGGCGCGCGCCACCTTGAACAGGATGGCCTGGTGCGCCTCCATCCATTCCCCGAAGACCCGATTGCGCTCGGCTTTCTCCATTTCCCTCCGACCTTTGCGCCATTAGTAGCGGGCGGGGCCGGTTTTCTTACATGAGTGGCAATGGGACGCGCGAAGCCCCCCAAATCATGCTCTAGGCGCTGTTAAGGAAACGGGCTTAGAAGGCGGCGAGGAAGCCAGAACCAAGGCCGCCCATGGCAATAGCGCCCGTCGAACGCAACGACCATTCCGAGCCGAACGCCGAAGCCTTCATCTTCGGCTTCGACTTCTCGGCCGAAGGCGCCGTTTCCAAAGTCGACTGGAGCGAGGCCAAACCCACCGCAGCCTGCCCCAAGGCTGGCTGGCGCTGGCTGCACTTCAACCGCCTCGCCCAGGAAACCCGCGACTGGCTTGAGAACTCCTCCGGCCTCGACGAGACGGTGATCTCGGCCCTCACGCAGTCCGAGACCCGCCCGCGCTGCGCCGCCTATGAGGACGGCATCCTCCTCAACCTGCGCGGCATCAACCACAATCCGGGCGCCGAGCCCGAGGACATGATCTCGGTGCGCATGTGGGCGCAGAAGAACCTCATCATCACCATGCGCTCCTACCCCGTGAAGGCGATCCACGAGGTGCGCGAGGAGACAGGCGCCGGCTACGGCCCGACCACGCCCGGCGGCCTCATTGTCTGCATCGCGGAGCGCCTGATCGACAATATCGAACCGGTGGTGGAACAGCTGAAGGAAGAGGCCGACGAATTCGAAGAGCTGATGCTAAGTGGCGAAAAGCGCATCGCGGCGACCGACCTTGCCGAATTCCGCCGCACCATCCTTCTCCTCCGCCGCTACATCCTGCCCCAGCGCGAAGCCATGGTGCAGCTGCAGAAGGATGGCCGTCCGCTGTTCGACGACGATCACACCGTCCACCTGCGCGACACGGCCGACCGCATCACCCGCATCGCTGAGGAGCTGGATTCGATCCGCGACCGCGCGGCGGTGTTGCAGGACCAGGTGGCCGGCCAGCGCCAGGAGACACTCAACGAGCGCCTCCTGCTTCTCTCGCTCGTCTCCGCTTTCTTCCTGCCGCTCACCTTCCTCACCGGCCTGCTCGGCATGAATCTCCATGGGATTCCCTACGCCGACGAACCCTGGGCTTTCCCCGTCGTCGTCGGCATCACGGCGCTCCTCGGCGGCGGCCTCGTCGGCTACTTCAAATGGCAGCGCTGGATCTAGCGCCCGGCCGGCGTCACAGCGAAGCCTTCATAGCCTTTCGCCGCAACCTCATCGCACTTCTGCCGGTAAGCGCCGACGCCGCCGACATAGGGCATGAAGATACGCGGCTTGCCCGGCACGTT
>DASYKO010000581.1:0-2283 GCA_035995285.1 Hyphomonadaceae bacterium
AACTGCATCTCGGCCAGCTTGGCATAGAGCCCGCCGGCGCGGACGAGGCTTTCGTGGTCGCCCTGCTCGACCACCCGGCCATGCTCCATGACGATGATCCTGTTGGCGCGGCGCACCGTGGCGAGGCGGTGGGCAATGACCAGCGTGGTGCGCCCCTGGCTGGCCTGATCCAGCGCCTTCTGCACCAGCCGCTCGTTGGCGGCGTCGAGGGCGGAAGTCGCCTCATCCAGCAGCATCACAGGCGCGCCGCGCACCAGCGCGCGGGCGATGGCGATACGCTGGCGCTCGCCACCCGACAGCGCCCTGCCCTTGGCGCCCACTTCCGCCGCAAGCCCGCCGCGCGGCTCGAGAAAGGCGAAGGCCTCCGCTTTTTTTAGCGCCTCACGCGCCTCCTCTTCCGTCGCATCGAGTCGTCCGAAGCGGACGTTTCCGAGCGCATCGCCCGAAAACACCGGCGCCTCTTGCGGGACATAGGCGAAACGGGCGCGCCATTCGAGCGGATCGGTCTCGCGCGCATCCACGCCATCCAGCGTGACGCGGCCGGACTGCGGATCGAAGAAGCGCAGCAGCATGCGGAAGACGGTGGACTTGCCTGCTCCTGACGGGCCGACGAGGGCGACGAGTTCGCCGGGCTTTGCCTCAAACGTCACATCGCTGAGCGATGGGCCTTGCGCTGCGGGATAGGAGAAAGACAGGCCTTCTAGCTTCACATGGCCGGTGACTTTCGCCGGCATCGGCTTGGGCGAAGCAGGCGCTGCGATATCCGGCTTCTGTTCGAGGATCTCTATCGAGCGCTGCGCCGCGCCCGAGGCTCGCATCGCATCTCCAAAGACTTCCGCCACCGTCGCAAAGCCGCCGACGCCGAACATGGCGAGAAGAACGAACTGGATGAAGGATCCGACCGACATCTCGCCGGAGATCACGGAGTTTGCTCCCAACCACACAACTCCGGCGACGCCGCAGAACATCAGCGCGATGATGATGGCCGTGAGCATCGCGCGCACCTTGATGCGCTCGAGGGCCGCGGTGAACGAGGCCTCGATCGCCTTGCGGAAGCGGCCTTCGCGTTCCTTCTCCATGCCATAGGCCTGGACGAGATCGATGGCGTCGAGCGTTTCGGTGGCTTCGGAGGCTGCATCCGCGATACGGTCCTGCGCATTCACCGAGAGTTTCCGCACGCGCCGTCCGATGCCCATGATCGGCAGGATCAGGATCGGGGTGCCGATGATGAGGATCAGCGTCAGCTTCCAGCTGGCAAAGCCCATCAGCACAAGCGCGCCCAACGAGGTCACCGTCGAGCGTACGGCCATCGAGAAGGCCGAGCCGAAGAAGCTTTCGATGAGCGTGATATCGGCTGTGAGGCGCGAGACCGCCTCGCCAGTCTTGAGCTGGGAGAAGTAGGCCGGCGAGAGCGTCATCAGCCGCGCATAGACATCCCCGCGCAGATCCGCCGCCAGACGCTCGCCGAAACGCGAGAAGAAGTAGAAGCGCACCGCCGAGAACACGGCCAGCAAGAGCGCGATCACCATGATGGCGAGGAAGCCGGTATTCACCGCCTGCTGGTCGAGCCCGCCGGGTCCGCCAAAGCCATGATCCCCCAACCATTGCGCCGGATAGGTGATCGCGAGATTCAGCGCCGCAGCGAGGGCGAGGAACACGATGGCGAGGATGGCCGTCGTCTTCTGCCGCATCACATAGGGCATCAGGCCGAGCAGGGGGCGCAGCGAGCGCGACTTTGCCCGTTCAGGCGAGCCCTCGCCCCGGCGCTGGGTGCCGGCCATGCGGTCGAACCGCGCGCCCTCCCCGGCAGGGGCGGGCGCCGCATTTCCCGGTGATCCATCGCTCATGAGCCGCTCCGGGAATGTCGTATCGAACCCGCGCTTGCTCTGGGCCTTCGAGGCCAGGGACGCAACCGCTGGCTATCCTACCGCAGTTGCCGCGCAGATGGAAACTCTATAGTTTCCTCTCAGGCCCCAAACAGAGGGCCAAGCCCAAACAGAAGGTCAGGGAGTGAACATGCTGTCGGGCTTCCTTGCCGGAGCTGGCGCCCTGGGTGAGAGCCTTGCCGCGCGCCGCCTCACCAACCGCGACTTCAGGGACTGGCAGCTGAAGAAATTCCGCAGGCTCGCCCGCCATGCCGCCCAGCACTCGGCCTACTATGCCGACATCGTCCGCGAGCGGTCGATCAATCTCGATACCTGCACGCCGGAAGATTTCCCCGTGCTGACCAAGACCCTGCTGATGCAGAATTTCGACCGCATCGTCACCGACCCCGCCATCACC
>DASYKO010000582.1:0-2939 GCA_035995285.1 Hyphomonadaceae bacterium
AGGAGCCGTCATGTTCACCCCGCCGAAAACCCCAATAACTTCTGACGGATCGTCAGGTACAAACGCCATGCGTGGCGTGAACGATATCCGTTCGGCTTTCCTCGATTATTTCGCCAAGGCCGGCCACACGGTGAAGCCGTCTTCGCCCCTGGTTCCCCAGGGCGACGCGACGCTGCTGTTCACCAACGCCGGCATGGTGCAGTTCAAGAACATCTTCACCGGCGTGGAAAGGCCCTTCGCGCCGCGCGCGGCCACGTCGCAGAAATGCGTGCGTGCGGGCGGCAAGCACAATGACCTCGACAATGTCGGCTACACGGCGCGCCACCTCACCTTCTTCGAGATGCTCGGCAATTTCTCGTTCGGCGACTATTTCAAGGAAGGCGCGATCGAGCACGCCTGGACGCTGATCACCCGCGACCTCGGCCTGCCCAAGGACACGCTGCTCGTCACCGTCTACCACACCGACGATGAGGCGGCGGGTCTCTGGAAGAAGATCGCCGGGCTTCCGGAGTCGCGGATCATCCGCATCGATACCAACGACAATTTCTGGATGATGGGCGACACGGGTCCGTGCGGGCCGTGCTCGGAAATCTTCATCGACCGCGGCGATCACATCTGGGGCGGTCCTCCCGGCTCTCCCGAACAGGATGGCGACCGGTTCCTCGAATTCTGGAACCTCGTCTTCATGCAATACGAGCAGTTCAACGACGGCCGCGAGCGCATACCGCTGCCCAAGCCCTCGATCGACACCGGCATGGGCCTCGAGCGCATCTCCGCCATCCTGCAGGGCGCCGAGTCGGTGTTCGAGACCGACCTGTTCCTCACGCTGATCGCGGCCGAGGAAGACGTCTACAAGACGAAGGCCGCGGGCGAGCAGGCCGCCTCGTTCCGCGTTATCGCAGACCACCTGCGCTCGGCCTGCTTCCTCATCGCCGACGGCGTCTCGCCTTCGAACGAGGGTCGCGGCTATGTGCTCCGCCGCATCATGCGCCGCGCCATGCGCCACGCACACCTTCTTGGCGCGCGTGAGCCGGGCATGTTCAAGCTTGTCCCCACGCTGGTGAAGGAGATGGGCGGCGCCTATCCGGATCTCGTCCGCGCCCAGCCCGCCATCGAAAGCGCGCTGCAGCAGGAAGAAGTCAACTTCCGGCGCACGCTGGGCAACGGCCTTGCGCTGCTCGACAAGGCGACGGCGGGGCTGCCGAAGGGCGGCGTGCTTCCGGGCGAAGTCGCCTTCAAGCTCTACGACACCTACGGCTTCCCGCTCGATCTCACGCAGGACGTGCTGCGCGGGCGCGAGATGACCGTCGATGAAGAGGGCTACCATGCGGCGATGAAGGGGCAGCAGGAAGGCTCGCAGGAGGCGTCCAAGTTCGGCAAGGTAGAAGCCTCCGACACTGTCTGGCGCGCCGTGCGCGATGCCTCGGGCGCGACCTCGTTCCAAGGCTATGAGTTCGAGGAATCCTCGGCGCGGCTTGTCAGCGCGGTGGTTGGCGGCGAGCAGTCGAAAACCGTGAAGGCGGGCGACAAGGCCGAACTCGTGTTCGACCAGACGCCGTTCTATGCGGAGTCAGGCGGCCAGTCGTTCGACAAGGGCGAGATCTTCTTCCCCGGCGGTGCGCGTTTCCGCGTCGATGACGTGCAGAAGCGTGCAGGCGATGTCTTCGCGCATGTCGGCGAGATGGAGTCAGGTTCGGCCAAGGCAGGCGACCTTGCCGAGATGAAGATCGACCGTGTGCGCCGCGCAAAGATCCGCGCCAACCATTCGGCGACGCACCTTGCTCACGCAGCGTTGCGCAACCGGCTGGGCAAGCACGTGACGCAGAAAGGATCGCTGGTCGAGGCCGATTATTTCCGTTTCGACTTCTCCCACAACGCGCCGATGAGCCGCGAAGATATCGAGGCCGTGGAAGCGGAGGTGAATGCGGTCATCCGCCAGAACGCCGAAGCGCAGATCAAGGAGATGGCGCCGGAAGCCGCGATCAAGGCCGGCGCCATGGCGCTGTTCGGCGAGAAATATGGCGATGTCGTGCGTGTGCTGCGCTTAGGTAATTCCGTGTCCGAGGCGAACGCGCCTTACTCCGTTGAACTCTGCGGCGGCACGCATGTGTCGCGCACGGGCGACATTGCGCTCTTCGTGGTCACCAGCGAAAGCGGCGTCGGCCAGGGCCTGCGCCGGATCGAGGCGGTAACGGGCGCTGCTGCGCTAGCTTTCCTGAAAGGCCGCGCGGCCATCGCTATGGAGATCGCCGATCAGTTCAAGGTCCCGCTGTCCGAAGCGCCCGCGCGCGTCGCGGCGCTGGCCGACCAGCGCAAGAAGCTCGAAGCCGAACTCACCGACGCGAAGAAGAAACTGGCGATGGGCGGAGGCGGCGTTGCCGCCGGGCCGGAAGAGGTCAATGGCGTCAAGTTCATCGGCAAGGTTGTCGATGTGCCGGCCAAGGACATGAAGGGCCTCGTCGACGAGGCCAAGAAGTCGCTCGGCTCAGGCGTCGCCGTGTTCGTCTCGGTGAACGAGGAGGGCAAGGCGTCGGTGATCGTCGGCGTGACGGATGATCTTGTGGCCAAATATCCCGCCGGCAAGCTCATCCCCGCAGCGGTTGCCGCCGTCGGCGGCAAGGGCGGCGGCGGCCGTCCCGACATGGCCCAAGGCGGCGGCCCGGAAGGCGCGAAGGCGAACGACGCCATCGCAGCGGTGAAGGCGGCGCTTGCGGGCTAAGGCTGCGGCCTGAAGCGAAGGCTGCGCTGAACATTTGCGGCAAGGCAAGGTGCGGACCCCCACCTGACCTCCCCCTTGCAGGCAGGGCTATCGCATATTGGGGATTGGGGTGTTGCGGGGGATTGCGAACGGGATTCTTTGAGGGCCGTCTTGTGAGGGAGGCGGCCGATGGGCGTTGCGGAGCTGTTTGCGGAGGTTCCCGATCCGCGTTGGCGCAATG